>JAJCXQ010000224.1 GCA_029263355.1 Acidobacteriota bacterium
CCGGACCTCCGAATCCCAAACCAACGACATCTATCCTCGTGTAGCATTAAACCGTAAGGCTGATCACAAAAACCAACCTACCAAAAGTGTTACCCATGTTGCCGGTCTAAAGTGTCACCTATGTCCCCGGCTGTACAACACACGATTTGCCCCGCGTGGAAACTATCCCCATCATGGGCACGACGGGAGCAAACAACGGCCAGTCAAGCACTTACGCAGTGCTCCTCCCGACGAAATCGGCGCAGGATCCGGGATCTCAATTCCCCTGACCTCTCCCCCAAGGAGAGAGTGACTGCTGCCGCCCCGATCGCCAGGACTCGAGATCCCCTCGATCGAACCTAGCCTTCGAGACGGCACCCACCTCTCGCCCTTCCAAGGTCCAAGAGTTCGAGAGATGCTGGGTAAGGCATAGAAGAGGAGGATCGTACGGCTGGAGATCCGGGGCACCTACGAGGTCGGGACTCGGCTGTGCTTGTCTCCGATTCTACGCCGACAGAGCAATGCTCACGGCTCGGGGGCACCCCGCCAAGCGGCGCTGCACCGACCGCCTCCGAGTACGCCCGCGCCGGCCTGCCAGGTTTCAACCAGTCGAGAGGGGCGGTGACCCAACTTTGAGGGATGGCTCAGCGGTCGAGGGCGGCGGTCCTGGGGAGCTGGCGGGGGAGTAAACTTCGCGGCCCTGGATGGGACGGACGCTTACGAAAGCGCGGTGGCCTCGACCCATTCCGAGGCATGAAGATCCTTCATTCTAGGGTCTGTGCCGTACCTCCAGCCACAGCGTCGAGGCTCACCCTGGCAATCGCCTGCCCTTTCGAATATGGTTGAGATCAGATAGGCCGCTCCAGGCCGAGGACAGCGGCCGCCGCAGGCTTCTCAGCCTTCGGCCCGGGCTGTCCGCTCGACTTACCGTGGGGAGAAGCTCTCTGCCGACAGCAGTTCTTGGTTCACTGGCTAGCTTGGCAGATGAGGAGAGCCCATAGACGCTCGGATTACTGTGACTCAAGAACACTCTATACCAACAGCGACCTAGCAAGGCAGTAGCGATGACTGGAGGGGCCAGCGGACTCAAGGGGTACGTCTATCAACAAGACTACGCAGCTTATAGATTGCTGGCGTCCGAGGCAAAGCGCCTCCTCATTCCCAATGACGTCGGCGAATGTGTCGCAAGTTTCAAGATCGAAGGAAGCCAGCGCAAAGGCGGACCTGTGTGGGATGTAGCCTGGAGATTCGAAAACGGGTTGATTGCCATCCACGAATGCAAGGACGCCACAATCACACGGACCGACAGGAAGACCTTCTACAAAAGAATACGAGATGAGATAAATAGCGGTACGAGCCACGTGAAACTCCGCATCGGCTGGGTGACCGATAACCAAAAACAGACCGGAGCTCTTCAATCTCTCCGAGAAATGGCGAAGATAGCGTTAGATGACACGCAGACAGTACCTTGTGCGCCGCCTGAGGCCCAAAGCCAGCAACGGCAGAAAAGCGAACAACGCTCGCGGCAGATTCTTCTGGAAACCCATGAACAGACGGTCGACCAACTCCTGTGGATCCATCTGCTTGAAGCGCTCTTCTTGGCCAGCAAACTTGGCAGAAAGCCAACGGCCAGGCGCCGAACCCAGTTGGTTCTCGTCCTCGTCGAACCCGAAAATTCGGAGGTTGGTGTTCGAGCCATCCTTGGCTTCGCCGATCAGCTGATCGCCCACATAGACGTTGGTGTTGGTGACGTCCGGCGATTGCAACGAAAACAATAAGAAGAAGGCGACGCTGAGCACCAGGTACATGCGCAGCGGCTTGACGTAGCGGGTCCGGCGGCCAGCAAGATAGTGCTCGGTGAGGCGACCCGGTTGCAGCAACAAAGCACAAAGACTGCGCGGCAGCTTGGAATCCAGCGAGAGGTGATCAAACAACTCCCTCAACAGCTCGACGAACGGTGCACGACGCTCGCGGGTCTCCTGACCGCATCGCGGGCAGTAGAGACCTGGTGCCTCGCTGTCGCAATCGCGGCAACGGCGCAGGTCAGGTGGTTGCTCGGTCGTGGACTCGACGGGTTCCGGGGCGCTGGCCGGCTCGGAGGCTTCGTAGTCGACTGTCGTGTCGTCGTCCGTATCGATGTCAACCGTCGTGTCGTCGTCGGTATCGATGTCGGGTGAAACCATATCGGTCATTCCATTTGGCCTGCGGGCGGCAGAATCTGCTGACGCAACGCCTCCGCCTCAGTGGCATTGCCCACGGCTTCCTGGGCCTCGATCAAAAGGGCCAGCACATCTCGGGTTCGGGGCTCGGCGGCGCCGATGCTGGCCTTCAAGCTGTCGTAGGCGGTGCCCAGTACGGTCACCCCTTCTTCCAGCTTTCCCTGACGCAAGAGGCTACCGCCCAAGACGAGATCACCGATCCGGCAGCGCCAATGGTCTTCCGGCAATTTGCCTTCGAATTGAGCCAGAGCCAGCCGCGCTTCCCGTTCCGCATCGGCCGCGCGCCCATGCTCCAGCCAGAGACGGGCCCGAGCGATCCGGGAGAAGGCAGTCATCGGGTGATCTTCGCCAAAATGCTCCAGACGCAAACGCAGGGCTTGCTCGAACAGCTCCTCTGCCTCTTGTAGATCCGCGGGCTCGCCGAGATAAAGCTTCATCCAGGCAAGCTTGTTGACCGGCGCAGCCACCTTGACGTTGTCCACTCCGTAGAGCTTTTGCCGCAAGGCGATCGAGTCCCGAAAGAGAGTCTCCGCCGGCTCGACCTTACCTTGCTCCTGAAGCACCGAGGCCAGGTTGTTGAAGATCGCGGCCACCGCGGCTTGATCTCCTTCTCCCCCCGCCTCCAACAACTCCAAAGCCTTGCGGTAATGGAGCTCGGCCTGCTGATAGTTACCGACAGCGTGTAACGAGAAGGCGAGATCGTTGTGAGTATTCGCCCGGTCGGTGGGACGGTCTTCGGAGCCGCTTTCCTGGATCTCCAACACCTGGCGGAATCGCGCCTCCGCCTGAACGAAATCGCCCTGGTCATAGTGGATCAGTCCCAGGTCTCTCAGACTCTTGATCAACGCCGGGTCGTCCGGTGGCAGCAGACGCAGTTGGACGTCCAAGGCCTCCTGTTGCATTTGCGCCGCTTCCGGTAGGGAGCCCATCAGCCGATGCCAAGACGCCAGCGCCGCCAAGGATCGAGCAAACATGGGATGTTCGGCGCCGAGTAGGTCCCGCCGCTGGTCTACCGCCTGACGCAGCAGCGGCTCCGCCTCCGCCACCAGCTCCAAAGACAGGAATACTTCGCCCAGGGTCGCCGCCAGCTGGGCTTTGAGCTGCGGTTGATCCGACAGCTCCTCGAGCTTCACCGTACTGCGTTGGAGCACTTCCCGCACCGTCAATTGGGCCCCTCCACCGGCCGTGCCTGGGGCACCGCTCTCCAACAAGTCGACCAGGAACTCGGTAACTTGCTGCGATTCTTGACGGGCGGTGACCGCAAAGTCTCGTTGTTGGGTGATTCGCCGCGCCTGCACCGTGGAAACCACCGCCAACAGCACCAGGAAGGTCAGGGCCACCGCCGCCGCGCCGCAGGCCCAGGGATTCCGGCGCACCAGTTTACTGAATCGGTAGGGCCAGGAATCGGCGCGGGCCAGGATCGGTCGATGCTCGAGGAAACGCCCCAAATCCTCCCCCAGCTCCCGGGCGCTGCCGTATCGTCGCTCCGGTTCTTTGCGCAAGGCTTTGGCGAGAACCGTCCCCAGATCCCCTTCCAGGCCGCGACGCCAAGCCCGGAGATCGGTCTGCCGAGCATCGGCGGCGGTCTGAGCATCGTGGAGGTCCGCTGCGATCACAGCCTCGCCACTACACACCGGGGCTTGCCCAAGAATCGCCGCCTCGAGCTCCCGAGTGGAACTCTCCTCCAGCCGGTACGGACTCTGGCCGATGAGCAAACGGTAGAGGACAACCCCCAAGGCGTAGGTGTCGCTGGCGGTGGTTACCGCCTCGCCGCGAACTTGTTCCGGGCTCGCGTACGGTAACGTCATCGGCCGCAGATAGGTCCCCGTGACCTCTTGGGAAACCGGCAGCGAACCCTCCTCTAGGATTTTGGCGATACCAAAATCGAGTAGCTTTGGTTGCCGGTCTTCCTGGACGAGAATATTGCTAGGTTTGAGATCTCGATGCACCAGCAGACTACGGTGGGCGTGCTCCACCGCCTCGCAGACCTGGATCATCAAGCGCACCCGCTGACGCAGGCTCAGCCGATGGCGGTCGCAGAAGCGATCGATGGGTAATCCCTGAACCCACTCGAGGACCAAGTAGGGTCGCCCATTGTCTGTCGTGCCGCCATCTAGGAGTCGAGCAATATGAGGATGTTGCAACGAGGCGAGAATCTGCCGTTCTTGCTGAAACCGTCGCCGAAAAGATCGCCCAGCGAGCTCCTGACGGAGTACTTTGATAGCGACTTGCCCCTCGAAGACTTGATCCTCACGCCGCCCCAGATAGACCGTACTCATGCCACCAACGCCGAGCACCCCCACCAGCCGATACGGTCCCAACCGCTGTCCGAGGTCCGGTGAGTCGAGGTCCTCGTCCGAGGCCAGAAGATTCAGAGCTGGCATCTCGAGAAAGGTCTCAGCCTGGTCTTCACAGGCGATGAGCTGGCGCACCTCGTCACAAACGATCTGGGGGCGCCCTTGAAGAGCCTGTAGGTGGGGCTCCCGACGCTCCACTGGCAGGAGCAAGACCTCGGCCAGGAGCGGTTCGACTTGCGGCCAGAGCTCAGGTTGCATGCTGATCAGCGGTCTTGAGTCGATGGTAGAGGAGCAGTTTCGCACGGTGCCAATGCCGCGCGACGGAGCGTTCCGATACCCCCACACACTCTGCCGTCTCGTCGACGGTGAATCCACCGAAGAAGCGGAGCTCAACGATCTGGGCCTTCAACGCATCCATTTTCTCGAGCTCCTCGAGGGCTTCGCTGACCGCCAGCACATGTTCGGGCTCGGATCTCGAGACTGGCGCCAGGGCACTCAGGGGTATGCGCTCCTGGTTCTGTCCGCCGCGCTTTTGCCGCACACGACCGCGGGCGTGATCCACCAGGGTTCGACGCATGAGAGAGGCGACCAAGCGGAAGAAGTGGGTCCGATCCTGCCAATCGACTTTCTCACCTCCGGTCAGCCGCAGGAAGACCTCATGCACCAAGGCGGTTGCCTCCAGTGTGTGGTTCTCCCGCTCCCCCTTTAGCTGGAGGCGGGCGATGCGCAGCAGATCCCCGTAGACCATCGGGAACAGATCGTCCAGCGCCTCGGGCTCACCTTGGCTCCAGCGTTGGAGAATTTTCGTCAAATCGCCAGCAGAGAGGGTCGCTGTCCCCAATTCCGAGCTTGCCTGGATCACTTCTCTGATTTTTTCTTCAGTCAATTCAAACCCTCGGCAGAGGTAAAGAGCGGCCAGGTGCTCGTCAGCTAAACAACTATACAACAATCACTTACAGGGAGACCTGTAGGTTTGTTCCTACGACAAATAAAAGAAATCAAAACTTTTTTCGACTCGGCTGGCAGGAATTCCCATGGATGTCGCTTTCCTTAGTAGTGACCCGGGAATGACCTCGGTGGTCACAAAAACGAAGGAAGTCCGATGCGTTTTTTCTCTTTCGCCTCGAGCGCTTTCCTCGCGCTCATCTTTCTTTACGCAGGTATTGACAAAGCTGTTCATTACGACGGCTTCATCAATGCCATCGGCAGTTATGTCCTGGTACCCGACTGGATCGCTCCCGGCCTGGCGCCGATGGTCATCGGTCTAGAAATCGCCATCGGTCTCGGTCTTCTTTTTCCCACCCACAGATTTCAGGCCGCCCTGGCCGGTGCGCTCACTCTCGGGGTTTTTGCCGTGGCCCTCACGGTCAATCTTGTCGTCGCCCCGGGCAGCGTCTGCGGCTGCTGGTTCAGCATCACCCTCGCCCAAAGTGATGAAGCTCATATCGCCCTGAACCTGATTCTCGCGGTCCTGGCCTCGACCCTCTGGTGGGAAGGCCGAGCCCAACCCCAAGGGCAACAGCTGGTCACCAGCTAGATCGCATCCAGCAACGGCTCGTGAGCGCGTTCGGGTCTGTGGGCTCCGCGCGGTGCCTAACTCGCACAACCTCTTGGGTAACGTCCCGAACTCTTTTGATTCCAATTACTTAGTCCGATTCTACCGTTGCTCGCAGCTCAAACAATCAGCTCCGTGCTCACTCCACAGACCCAAACGCTGACACCGAATACGGCAAAACTAGACTCGATCTAGCTAGATCGCATCCAGAAACAGCATTTCGAGTCAGCAAGGTCGCGCTGATGAGCGAGCACAGGCGAGTATGTTTGAGCAGAACACCAGTAGCTAGCCCACAAAGCATTGTAAACAATGAAGTTGGAAGAATCGAAGCTGCCAAGGCGAGTTACGCAGCGCTGCGCGCAGCCCATCAACGCGACCGGCCAACGAGCATTCCTGGATGCGATCTAGCTAAAGCCTGCAACCGCCCCCGAGTCTGGATGTGACCTGACGTCTGGCTGGAACCCAGAGAACTTCCTAAATCCGAATTCTGTCTTGGCTCCCCGGCCGAGTTTTGTCTCATACCTATGCACTTCGCTACTACTTCAAAGAGGAATCCACCATGTTGAAAAACAAAGGTTTCGCCATTTTCCAAGCCGTCTGTTTCGTCGCCGCCGTCGCCATGACCGCTGTTGCCTTCCAGCCGACTCCCGTGCTGGCCAATTCCGAAGAATGGTGCCAGATGAACTGTGGCGGCGGACCCACCATGTGCGGCGGGTACGTCGACTTAGAGGGCAACTTCATCCGTTGCAAGCAAGACCTCTCGAGCTGCATCTAACACCCACCAACCATCGACCCGGATCCACGAAGGGCTCCGGCTAAATCCTCAGTGTGCCCAAGTCGGGCTTGCGAACCCGATCTAGGCGCTCATCTCTAACTCGACCGGGGAGTCGCCATGAAACCACGTCGCTTCGCTTTGATTATGATTCTCGGCTTTCTTGCCAGTTTCGCCTTGGGAATGCTGCGCGGGGGAACCACTCTCGCGACCTACGATTGGGGGCCGGACGCCCCTGAACTTTCCGTGGACAATCCATTGGAGCGTCGCTTTGAACCCGTTCGATGGACTCTGGCGGACGACCTGGGAGCGGCGGCAGTGCAGCCCGGCACCGCGTCGATTCTGCGCCGGGGTCCTTCGGGTTCGTTCCTGGTCGCCAACTACCGAACTGGCGAAATCCATGAGATCGACCCCGCCACCGACCAGAGCACGGTGCGGGCTCGATCGTTGCCGCCAGCCTTGGACTTCGGCTTCGACGAGACCGGTCGACTATGGTGGATCCCGGACTCGACCTCCCAAGTCGAACGCCACCTCGGCAATGAGCAAGGGACGGCGACCCAGCGTCTCGCGAATCCCGCCCACCGTTTGGCGCGCGCCGAAGACGGACGCTTCATCACCATGGAAGCGGACACCCATGACACCCTGTTCCGCAGTTACTCCCGCGACGGTCGCGCGGGTCGGTCGTTCGGCCGCTTTCTCGCCGGGGACGCCCAGGATCTTCTGATTCTCGAAGGCGGTCTGGCGCCGATGGAAGCCGGCGGCTTCGTTTACGCACCTCACTACCTACCCTTCCTGGCCGTTTTTACTTTCGAGGGTGAGTTGCGTTTCACTCGGCCGCTGGTCGGAGCTGGGTCCATCGAGCTCCCTCGAATCGTTCGCGGCGCCCGTGACAGTCGCAATATCGAGCCTGGAACCCGCGTCCGGTCGCTTACCGTGCACGAGGCCGACGGTCGCATCGCGATTCTCTCCGAGCTGCCGACGGGACTCCAGCGCCAACGGGTGCTGGATCTCTATCGCAGCCGCGACG
>JAJCXQ010000225.1 GCA_029263355.1 Acidobacteriota bacterium
GACTTCAACAATTTGCTGACCATTATCCTGGGCAATTCCGAGATTCTGTTTGACCTGATGGGTCCGGACGATCCACTGCGCGATCGAGTCGCGACGATCAGCCGGGTCGCGGAGCGCTCTTCACTACTTACCCGTCAGCTCTTGGCCTTCAGTCGGACCCAGGTGATCCAGCCCAGAGCCTGCGACCTGAACACGATGGTCTCGGTGTCGGAGAGTATGCTGCGGCGGTTGATTCGAAAGAACATCGACTTTCGGACGGTCATTGAGCCCAAGTTGTCGCGGGTCTTCATGGATCCGGTACAACTCGAGCAGATCATTCTCAATCTCATCCTCAATGCCCGCGATGCGATGCCGGCGGGAGGCTCGCTGACGGTCGAGACATCGCACCAAGAGGTAGGCGTCGAAGATCTGACGGAGCACCAGAGCTTTGTGACCCTTTCGGTGAGCGATACCGGTGTTGGCATCGATGCCGAAACCTTGGATCGGATCTTCGAACCCTTCTTCACCACCAAGGAGAAAGGGACTGGATTGGGCCTGTCGACGGTCTACGGTATCGTCGAGCAGGGAGGCGGCATGATCCGAGTCGATAGCGAGCCCGGCCGCGGCACGGCGTTTCATGTCCATTTGCCGCCAGCCGAGGACGGTATTGGCTCCGCTGGTCCGGTTGATGTCAAAAGTGTTAGCGGGTCTCAACGGCCAGCGACTGTTCTGCTGGTCGAGGATGAAGAAATGATTCGTGAGCTGGCGCGCGGCGCGTTGGCGCGATACGGGCATACCGTTTTGACCGCCGAGGACGGTGCCGAAGCCTTGGCTGTAGCAAGCGGGCATGGAGGAGTGATCGATCTGTTGATCGCCGACGTCGTGATTCCCAAGCTGGGTGGACCGGAGTTGGCGGAGAGGCTGTCAGAATACTTTCCGGAGTTGAGAGTGCTCTTCATCTCCGGCTATGTCGATCGTGAGTTGCCGGCCGAGATCGAATATTTGGAGAAACCATTCACCATGCAGAAGCTGCTGATCAAGGTTGGGGAAGTCCTAGCCAGTTAGGTGTCATCGCTGCAACCGTGGCGACTCGAGCGAGCAGACACAATCCTTGACACAGTGCGGCATCGATCCTTAGCATGCCTGAGGTTGCGCCCGACAGCGTATGTCCACGAAATTTATGCCAGTGACCGTATTAGTGAATTCCGTGTCAGTGAATTCCATGTTAGTGAATCCCGTGCTTTTGAGCCGATAGGAGCTGCCGACGATGACGAGTCCAGAGTCCCCCGATGTTGCCGAAGCTGAAGAGCTGTCCGCGCCGGCCCGAATGGTGATCGAGGACGACGTCGCATGGATCCATCTCGATGATCCCGACAAGAACGTCAACACGCTTTCGATCCGCTATTTCGACTGGTTCGAACAGCAGATCGATCGGTTGGCGCGGGATCCGGTCCGGGGCCTGATCTTGATTTCCGACAAACCAGGCTATTTTATTGTCGGCGCCGATATCGAAGAGCTACGAGCGTTCCAAAATCCCCAGGAAGTCCACGCCATGGTTATGCGTGGTCACGCTCTCGTCGGTCGTTTTGCCGACCTGCCGTTCCCGGTGGTCGCCGCGATCGATGGCGCCTGTCTTGGCGGTGGGTTGGAGCTCTCACTGGCTTGCGATTTTCGAGTCGCGACCAACGCGCCGCACACCAAGCTCGGCGTTCCAGAGGTCCAGCTTGGCCTCTACCCTGGCCTTGGTGGTACCCAGCGACTGCCTCGCTTGATCGGTGTTCCAGATGCTCTCGATATGATCTTGACCGGCAAGCAGGTACCGGCCAAGAAAGCCAAGAAGTTGGGGCTGATCGATGCGATCTGCGCCCCCCAGGTCCTGCGTCAGGCGGCCCTAGAGCTTGTCTCCTGGGGCAAGCCAGGCTCCAAGCGGTACCGTGGACCCAGCCGCAAGGCCATCAAGGGTGGCCTGGGCAAGCGAGCTGCGCATCTGCTGGCCCGTACCCCTGGCGCCCGCCGTCTGGTTTACGACAAAGCGCGCGAAACCGTGCTCGCGAAATCAGGTGGACACTATCCGGCGCCCTTGAAGGCAATCGAGGTGGTCCGCGAGGGTATTGGGCTACCCTTGAACAAGGCCCTCGAAGTCGAGGCAGCCGGATTTTCCGATCTGGTTGTCACTGATGTCGCCAAGGGTCTGATCTCGATTTTCTTCACCAAGAACGACGTCGATGGTCGTTCAGCAGTCCTCGCCAAGGCGGCACGGCCGGTCGATCGTATCGGTGTGCTCGGAGCCGGCTTCATGGGCTCCGGAGTGGCGCAGTTGCTGTCCAGTAAGGGTTACGAGGTGTTGCTGAAGGACCGCGATCATGAAGCGTTGGGTCGAGGTCTTCGGCATTGTAACGATCTCTTTGGCAAGCTTGCCAAGCGTCGCAGGATCACTCCGGTCGAGCGCAAGCTGGCGATGAGTCGGATCCTGCCGCGGGTCGACTATCAGGGTTTTGGCCGGGTGCCGATCGTCATCGAAGCGGTTTTCGAGGATGTTGGTATCAAGCATCAAGTCATCCGCGAGGTCGAAGAGGCTGGATCTGACGACCTGATCTTCGCTTCCAACACCTCAACCATCCCGATCAGTCGTCTCGCCGAAGCCAGCAAGAGGCCTGAGAACATGATCGGTATGCATTTCTTCTCGCCGGTCCACAAGATGCCCTTGATCGAGATCATCAAGACCGCCCAGACCTCCGATGAGGCGGTGGCGACGACCGTCGAGGTTGGTCGGCGAATGGGCAAGACAATCATTGTCGTCAACGACGGGCCCGGCTTTTTCACTAGCCGGGTCCTTGGTCCCTTCATCAACGAAGCGCTGTGGTGCCTGTCTCAGGGCGCCTCGGTAGAGCAAATCGATCGGGTGCTCACCGGCTGGGGATGGCCGGTCGGGCCGATCGCACTGCTCGATGAGGTTGGCCTCGATATTGCCAATCACGCTGGCCAGGTTATTTCTGAGTACGCTGGCGATCGCGCCGATACTTCACCAATCTTCCAAAAGATGATCGATAGCGAACGCCTAGGCCGCAAGTCGAAACGTGGTTTCTACGATTACCGGCAGACGCCCAAGAAGGTTGACGCGTCAATGTACGAGACGATCGGCTGGGAGCCTGCCGAAATCGACAATCTGGAGATCATCGAGCGCACCTGGATGCAGATGTTGAACGAGACCGCGCGCTGCATCGAAGACGGTATTATCGAGAATCCGTACGACATCGACATCGGCGTCATCTTCGGTTTCGGCTTCCCGCCTTTCCGCGGTGGCATTTTGCGCGAGGCTGACAAGCAAGGCATCGACTACGTCGTGGCCCGGCTCGAGGACTATGCCGAAGCCTACGGAGAGCGCTTGGCGCCGGCTCAGCTGTTGCGCGACATGGCGAACAAGGGAGAAACCTTCCACCGCTACGACTAATGTCTCGTTCGGTGAGTCTCTACTCCAAATTTTTCTTTATGAAAAGCTTCCGTCGAGCGGGGGAGGTTGAGAACCTTCAAGCTTGAGTTTTTTAGACTATTCTGAAGTTCGCGGAATCCATGACTTATGGCTACCATCGCAGCGGATCTGACGAGTCAGAGACGCTGCGGTGACGGAAATTTATTCAACGAGTATCGATCGTTCCTGGCCTGGCTGGTCGGCGATGAGTTGTTTCGAAACAACTCCTTCGACCTTGGTCGCGCAGGCGTCATTCTGCCTCGCCAGTCACCGTTGCCTACACGGTCTTACGGGCCGTGTTGCTCCAAACCCCAAGGTGATCTAAGAGAACAGGTTACCTGAGATAGATCTTCGGGAGCTAAGAATATGACAGATGACAAAGCGTCCTTTAGAGATCCGTATCTCGAACAGCTCACTCGTTTGGTCGAGCTGGTGACAACCGAATGCCCGGAGCTGGTGTCGTTCTTCATAGAGATAGTATCCAACAGCCACCTCCGATCGGATTTGCTCGAGCTTGCGACCACACTTGGGATCAATGTTGATGTTTTTAGGATCTCACTTGCCGTTGTCATCGAAGGTCTCGAGCAGTTGGAGACTGCGAAATGGAAGCATCCCGAGGAAGTCCTTTCAGAGCCGAATATTGGTGCGTTGCTTGTTCTCTGCCGGGCTAGGCGGGCTCGTATATCAGGAAAGGTTAGAGAAAAAAGGTTGGCGGTAATGGAACGAAAACTCGAGAGCGCCTATAAAACACAAACTACGCAAAGATGGATCGAGGGCTTTATTCGGCTCGAGGGACATGGGGTGTAACCAGGCGGGTTCAAGGGACCGTAGCGCTGACCACAACCTGAGTGTCGATTACTTGACGAAACTGGACGATTCGGCCCTCGTCCAGCGTCCAAATCGAGATCGCCTCAGCCTCCATACTCTTGCCAGTAGCCTTGAAAGTACCACCATCGCGCTGGCGGACGATAACTTGATCATTGTCGGCGGCGAAGGTCTCATCGACGATGGCGGTGAAATCGTCCCACTCCTCGGCGATCTTTCCAAAGACGCCGGCAAAAACTGCGTCGCGGCCGATGAAAGTTCCGCCGTAGGGGATGCCCTCGGATTCGATCCAGATGACGTCTTCATCGATCAGGGCAAGGATCGTGTCGAGGTCTCCGGTCGCAAAAGCAGTGTAGAGGCTCTCGATGATCTCGACATTGTCGAGGTCGGAGTCGGAGTCGGAGTCGGAGTCAGAGTCAGAGTCAGATTTGTTGGGCACACCACCGACGACGTTGAGCCGGTAGTTGACTTCCACCGGGCCGAAGTCCGGGTGATCGGCGAGACTGTCGGCTTGGCAAAAACGGCCGCCAAAACGCAGGTCGTGTTGGCCAGGACTCAGCGGTGGCAGCATCACCCAATAACCTTCGCTGACGGCTTCCCGATCGATCAGACCCGCCGGAAAGCCGAACGGGCCGTCGCCGGTGTCGATGGTGAAGGTTGGCGATTGGACGCGGGCACCCGGGGTGAAGCGGGCAATCGATTGGCCATCGATAGTCGCAAACAGGTTGCAGGATCTCGGTCCGGTGATGTCTTGGCGATTGCTACCCGGGCTACCAGCACCGAAGAAGGTGTCGAGCTGCGATCGTTTGTCGCCGACGGTCAGACTCTCCCCAGGTAAGTTGTAAAGGAGGAGGTTGATCACCGGGAAGAAGAGTTTCTTGCCAGCCGGCACATCGCAGGAGCGGGTCACCGGTTTACCAGCGTCACCGCCAGCCAGAAACCACACCGGACCGCTCTGTTGTAGGCTGCAGTCGATCTTGCCGTCGGCGTCCTGGGGGTTGTCAGCCGCTGGGATCGAGAACATCCACTGCCACCAGTCGGCAGACCACTCACCATAGGTTTTGCCTGCGGTGGTTCCGACTTTGGGCAGCGTGGCGGTCACGGCGCCAGCTGCGAGTGCAAGGCACAGGACAACGGCAGAGACGGAGGCGTTACGAGTCGACATTCGATTTTTGAACATTCGGGGCTCCTTGACGCGCGACTTACGAGCAGTTGCAGGATAGAGCCGAGCGCCCTGGGTCACAGGGTGCCGGCGGGCAGCATCTACCGGGGAGTACGTAAGACGGTAAGAAAACCCGTCAGTTGTTCTAGCCAGGCGACGTGAGTCGCCTGGCTAGAACAGCTGTCAAAGGGGAGGCGAATCGTCGCCTCGGTGCTGTCGAGCCGCCGGTCAGGACACCTCGCCACCGAGGTATTTGGCGGTCGCTTCGGTACGGGAGCGGACTTCGAGCTTGTCGTAAATGTGACGGATGTGGGTGCGGACGGTCTCGAGGCCGATCTCGAGCCGGTCGGCAATTTCGCGGTAACGGAAACCTCGACTCAGGAGGTCGAGGACCTCGCGCTCGCGGAGGGTGAGGTCAGCGAGAGCCCTGGCCTTGGGTGACGGTTGCTGGAAAGAGGCGACGACGCGCCGAGCGATGGTCTCGGACATCGGCGAGCCGCCGTGATAGACGGTCGTGATGGCGTCGACCAACTGCGCCGGCGGGGTGGTCTTGAGCAGGTAGCCGCAAGCGCCGGCACGCAGGCTCTCGAAGATCTGCCCGTCGTCGCCGTAGACGGTGAGCATCATGACCAGCGGTGGCTTGGCTCTGCGCCGCAGGTCGCGGGTGGCGTCGATGCCGGACATGCCCGGTAAGTCGATGTCCATCAGCACGACATCAGCACGTTGGCTGTGGTGGGCCGCCAAGAAGGACTCAGCGTCGCCGAAGGTGCTGACGCAGCGCAGCCCCGGGCTGCCATCGATCAGAAAAGACAGCCCTTCACATACACCCGCATCGTCTTCGACGATGGTGACGCGGATTTTCGCTGAGGTTGTTCCTCGCATCTCTCCAGGTTAGGCAGTGGCGACGACGCGGTCAATCCCCCTCGTCTCACCCACGATCCGCTCATTTCGACGGCAATATCCCCCTTTCGGGGGATTGAGGAGGGGTTGGCTGGACTTTAGGCTGTGTTCGGCCGGTGAGCCGCCTCGCCGTTGCCATTTCAGCATCCGATTTCATCATCATGAGGAGAGCACCATGAGTCTGAGAACCTGCGAAAAGCCTAGCGACGACGGATTCGAGAAGGCCTACTTCGAGGCCGAATTCCTGAATATTCCTGCCGTCGCCTATTTCTCCCAGAAGGCTTTTGACTACTACTTGCCGCCGTCGATACCACCGTCGGAATTCGCTCCGGTTGCGGTGCCCTTCGAAATGACTTTGAAGGGCTCGTTTGACCAGGGTCTCCAGGGTGCGTTCGAGTTCTTACTGGTCGGAGGTACCGGCAATACCGATCAAGCACTGATGAGAATTTACGGTAGCTCGAAAGGTTACAAACTGTTCAACGGCCGTGTCTTCTTCTTTCGTCACGTCAAGAACTTCGAGCCGCCGTTCCCGCAAGAACGAGTCGATCGTATTGGAATACTCGGCGTCACCCAGAGCTTCCAATTTGGATTCTTCCGCCAGATCGACTCACTGGGCGCCGGCTTTCCAGATCTCGAGGAGGGGCCGCTCGATTTCCAGCTGTTCGCTTCGCCCGCGGCTTGTTTGAACGAACAGCGCGAAGTTTCGAGACGAGAAGGTTTTTGTGGGGAAGATTTCGGCGACGAAACGTTGCTCGGCAGCATGTTCTATAAAGAGTTGATGATCGAGGCTGGCTCACCGTCAGCGCTTGCTGGGAATCTTCCCAAGGCTGGCAATGGCAAGGGTTCGAAACATTTCCTTTTCTAAAATAGAACGAAGAGGCCCGCTCTAGATGGGGAGCGCGACCCGTACCCGGGTCCCTTCGCCCGGGCCGCTGTCGATGGTGATGGCGCCATTGATGGCCCGGGCCCTGGCTCGCAGGTTGCGGAGGCCGTTGCCGCGCGTCACGTGATCGATGTCGAAGCCTTGGCCATCGTCGGCGATCACAATACGAATTTCGGTTTCATCGTGTTCACAGGTTACGCGGATGTAGGTGGCTTGCGCGTGGCGTATGGCGTTGTGCACCGCTTCGCGCAGGATCAACGATAGGTTGCGTCGCAGCTGGGGTGAGACCACAGTCTCGGGCGGCTGTTGCGGAAATTCGAGCTCGGCCCGTAGCTCGGCGGCCTCCAACATATCGGCTGTTGCGGCGCGTAAACGGGCGAGCAGATGATCGAGTCGGTCGTGCTCGGGATCGATTGACCAAATAATCTCGCGGACTGCGTCGATCAGACGGCGAGCGCTGTCGGCGACGCGTTGTTGGGTTGCGGGATCGCTGCTCGGTTGGCGACTCTCCTTTTCGCTCAGTAGGACAATCTGGGTGAGTCCGGCCCCCAGCTCGTCGTGTAGGTCGCGGGAGATGCGTCGCCGATCTTCATCGCGTTGATGTTCGGTCCGCAGCCGATCGAGTTGACGTTGGTACCGCCGTCTGGAAACCATGATTCCGAGAGCGATGAGGAAACCGATGCCAGCCAGGCTCACGATAGCGCGGAAGAGTGGCGTTCGGTGGAACGGCGGCAGGACGCTCAACGGCACTTCGAGCGATTCGTCGTTCCACACGCCGTCGGCGTTGCTGACGCGGGCAAGTAGAGTGTAGCGACCTGGCGGCACGCCAGCGTAGGTGGCGGAGCGGCGGGTACCGAGATCGATCCATTCGGGGTCGATGCCGACGAGACGGAGGGCGAAACGATTGCCTGGGGGCGAGGTGAAGTCGATCGTTGCGAGCTCGAAGGTTATGCTTGTCACGTCGGGAGCGATCTCGATCGGCTCGCCTGGTACCGGCTCCAACCAATGAGCCCCGTGGCGAGTGATCAGGGTCAAGCCATCGAGGCGGATCGGCGGCCGGTAGGTTGAACGCTCGATCTCTAGCGGCGCGAAACGAGTGATTCCGCGATCGCCGCCAAACAGCAGACGGCCGTCCCGACTGCTCAGGGCGGCGCCGCGGTTGAACTCGAGATTGCCGACCCCATCCTGTTGGTCCCACACGGTGACCGCGTGCGGTGGAGGCTTGGCTCCGATGCTGCGTCGAGCGATGTCCTTTTCGATCGACACCAGGCCGCGATTGGTGCTCAGCCACAGACGCCGCGGCCCCTCCAGGATTGCTAACACTGCACTGCTCGGTAGATCGCGCGGGCCGAGCACATGCTCGAAGTGCTCATCGTCGTCGGCCAGGCGATCCAAACCTCGGGTCGTGCCGACCCATAGAGCACCTGTGCTGTCGACGAGCAGCGAAACAATCCCACACCCCGAGAGGCTGCGCGGATCTGCCGGCGAGCAGCGAAAAGCTCGAGCCTTGCCAGTGGCAGGGTCGATATGGCGAAGGCCATCTTCGCCGGTCCCGAGCCAGAGATGGCCGGCATCATCCACCGCAAGGTCTTCGACTCCCTGCCCTGGCTCGTCATAGATCATCTCGAAGCGGTCATGGTCGAAACGTAGAATGCCGTTGCGATAGGTCAAAATCCATAACTTGCCGTCCTTGGTCAACACTTTACGAATTCCTGGAATGCCTTTTCCTGCAGAGGTTGTGGGCACGGCCATCCATTGTGCCTGGCCTGAGGCGCCGAGCCGAACCAATCCTTCGGAGGCGCCGATCCACAGGTCGCCCTTGTGGCTGGCGATGGACCAGACCAGGCTCGCAAAGTCGTTGGGGGTCCACAGCTCTTCCGAGAAGTGCCGCCATGCGCCGGTCGACGAACGTGCGTAGAGGCCGTCTCCGACGGTCCCAACCCACAATGTGCCAGCGTCATCCTCGTGTAACGACAAGATCGGGGCCAACCTGTGGCCGACGGTTGCGTCTTCACTCGAGCTCTCATCTATGGTCAGCAGATCGAAGGGGTGTCGATGCGGATCCCACGACCACAGGCCCCATGGCGTGCCTGCCCACATGCCGCCAGCGCGATCGCCGAGCAGCACGAAGATATCGTTGTTGGCCGAGCCGGACCCGTGGTGAATCGGGATCTGGCGAGCGCCGGAGGGCGTGACCTGCCAAACCCCTGCCGGCGTCGCCAGCCAGCGAGCACCCGCCGCGTCCTGTGCTGATGCGGTCACTTGAGCCGCCAGCTGTAGGTCGCCGAGATCGTCACAGGGTTCGAGACGCAGGGGAGAGTCCGCGGCACAGACAACCCCCTGCTTGACCGGCAGTCGCACCCGACCACTATCGGCCAGCAGCTGAATTAGCGGCAACGGGGCGACCTCGACCGCCAGAGACTCGCAACTGCGAGTGTCGACGTCGCAGCGGTCCAGCGTGTTCCGGCTCAGGATCCACAAGGCGCCCTGGGTATCGAAGACCGCAGCGGCAGAGGTGGGGACGGCGGGTCGATATCGCGGCAGGTGGATCCAGAGCACGAACCGATCGTCGTCCCGCTGGTAACGATGTACCCCTTCGTCGTTGACCAGCCAGGGCTGGCCGGAGGCATCCATCGCCAGGTCGGGATCCTCTGGCGTGTAGTGAGCGAAGCGTTCGAGCTCCGGAGTGATCAGGCGTGACACCTCAGAGGTGCCGTGGATGAAAGCCCGTGTCACTACCCAGATGTGACCCTCGGAATCTTGGTCGATCCGTAACACCATGTTGCGAGGCAGGGAGGTGTCATCAAACGGCACCGAATACCAATAGCGAGCGTTTGAGCCGTCCCACCGCACCAAACCTTCCCGGCTACCGATCCACAGGAAACCGTCGCGATCCTGGAACAGGGCATCAACGGCGCTTTGGCGCAGGATGCTCTCCACTGGCGAGCGTTCGAGGGCGGGTATGGGTGACGCCTCAACGACTCGAGGTGTCGAACCCATGAAGATGGCCCACACCAGAAAAAAAGTCAGGCCCATGGCTGGGCCTGACTCTAGCGGAGAGGGGAGCGAAAAGAACAGCAACCTACGTTCGATCACTCGATGTAGTAGAAGGCCCCATTCCAGAAGAACGGCGTGCG
Organism: Acidobacteriota bacterium; assembly: GCA_029263355.1. Lineage (GTDB taxonomy): Bacteria > Acidobacteriota > Thermoanaerobaculia > Multivoradales > J023 > JAAELT01. The sequence continues at coordinate 10,356 of JAJCXQ010000225.1, forward strand.
CCACTCAGGAGCGTAACCCAGCAAGCAGTTGGCGCCGTCGAACCAGCCCTGTTCGCAGACCCCGTTGGGGCCGGGTGTTACATAGTAGGCACGATTGCTGAGAATGAAGGGCATGCCGTCGGTCCAGCCCAGATGATGGACATAACAATTCGCACCGTCGTACCAGGCATCGATGATTTCGTAGTCGCTCCACTCGTCGGCGCCGGGCGGGTACCAGTAGGCGTGTGGGACGCAGAATTGATGTTCCTCGCAGGAGCCCTGTGGACCGTTGTCCAGAAGACTGACGAGGGCGGGATTGTCGATTGCGGTGCCGCTGTTGACCCCGATTGAAGGGTTGTTGCAGCCACCATGGGTGTGGATACCGACCACCTTGTCGTCCCGTGGGTCGATGACCGGGGACCCCGAGTTTCCTCCGGTGGTATCCATGGAATAGTTCAGTTGGTTGCCGGATCGGCCTTGGTACGGGCCCTTGTCGGTTTGCTGAGTCTGGTTTGACGATCCGTTGTCGACACCATAACCGGTGACTCGAAGTCCCTGCCAGTATTCGGCCGGATTGCTCGAAACGTTATTCGCCAGATGGAACGCTGCCCCCTGGGCAGTTCGCGGGGCAAGACCGGTCTCTGAGTTGGGGAAGACGACAAAGGTTCCAAAATCTTCTCCCAGGCCACCGCTGACGCCCTCGATGCTATTCCGATCGATCGGGTACTGATCTCGTGGTGCGGGATGAACGATGGTGCCGTCGGGCTCCGAAGGTGGGACATTGAACTCGATGATTTGTGTTCCGCCGCTGAGGCAATGACCCGCTGTCAATAAACGATTCGAACAGTCGCCCTCGTCGACTAGAAACGACGAGCAGCCAATCGGTACGATCCGCGCCACTCGAGGATCGTTTGAGGGGACTCGGTCGTCCCCTTCGCCACAGATGGACTCCGCATTCGTCGCCACCTCACCGAGACTGGCAGAGGCGATACTGACTTGGTTTGGGCCGGTGCCCGGGTAGGCCACCAATTCGACCAAAACAGCATCGCCGTTGAAATAGGCCGACGTGTTGTTCCATTGGAGCACCTCGTTCGCGTTGAGAGTCTGTTGTGCGGAATCCTTCATGGACGTGATTCTCAGATATGACCCATCCCCGGCCAGGGGATCACCAGAGAGCTCCACGTTTTGGAAGTGGAGCCGGATCCAGGGATCTTTGTCGCCAAAAACTTCGGTGGAAAACACCACCGTTGGGCCGCGTGAGGACTTGGCGGCCTGAACATAGCCGGAGTCGATACCCAGGAGCAGTTCGTGGCTGGATACGGGAGCCGTTTGAGCGTGGGTGAGGCTTGGTGCGGTCACCAAGAACAGAATGGCTAGGACAAGCAGGATTGGACGCACGGAAGGTCTCCTTGGTTTCGCCGGTCTGATCGGTCAGAGACAGACCGGCGTCAATTGGGTTTTGGAATGGACTGCCCGCGGCTCGTCGTGGCGTCGGGACGGCACGAAGGAGCTGACCGATGGTGGCAACAGAGGCTCGGCGTCGAGCAAACTTTCGAGGCGCCCCCTGTTTTGTTTCAGGGCGGCTCTGCTCTCCATAAGCGGAATCTTGCCAGCGACCCCATCATCATTAAGAAATATTTTTGGAAGCTACTCGAATCGTCGGCCTACGAGATGCGATCTTGTGCATTCAACCACCGAAGTGATGGGTTCTAGACAGAATTTCCGCTTACGATGTTGGGGTCGTTTGGGCCGATCAAGAGCAATACTCATCACCGGATCGAGGAACTATGAACAAGTGGATTTTCGCGTTCATTCAGGGTGCGCTATGGGTGATAGTCCCACCAGCCCTGGGGCAAGGTTTTTGTACCAAGTCAGACGACTACGTCATACAGGTCGGAGAACCCAAGGTGGACGACGGTGTGCTTTATGTTTCACTGCTGTGGTCACCGGAGATATCGCCGTCGGAGTCCGTCACCATCGAGGTGCTGGATCGTACCGATACCGTAGTCGCTGCGAGCGTCGTCGAAGCTCAGCCAGGTGAGGAGGTTTCCTATCCATTGACTGAAGATGCGGTTTTCTTCGAAGACCACGGTTATTGGTACACCTTCCGCGTGGTGGATCCGCAGGGCCAGTTGTTGGCGCCCACGATGTCTGGCCTCGTCACCTTCTGCCGGAGTTGGGAACCCTGTGTTTACAGGATTGTCGAGGGGGTGGGTGGCGATACGGTCAGCCTGAGCACCGAGCTTGCCGAGCTAATGGACGACCTGGAACAGGGTGGCTCGAGTGATCTGCTGGGTGATGCCCTCGGAATCCGGCCGGATCTGGATTTTGAGGTCCACTGGGTTGCTGCCCAGATCGCTCACTTGCAGACCGAAGATATGGGTACGGAATGTGCCTGTCAGTGGTTCGCGGACTTAGAGCTCATTCCACCCGATTTAGTGCGACATGAGGCAGGTGGGGAAGCGCCCTCGGAGGACATGGCGCCCGATTGGGAGGAGAAGGCCCTCACCGGGCCCGGAGCGACGCTGAGCCTCGCCGGCCAAATCCTCGGTGGGTCGAAGCAAGAGTTGACGAAAGGCGGTAGTGAGCAGGCGGGGATTCATCTGCGATGTCGGACCGCGGCCACATGGACCCCCGTTGGGTGGAAGGGGATCGACGTTTCAATGCCCACTCTCGTGCCGTGTGAAAAGCCATGCCCGGATGCGCGGGTCTCGGTGTCTGCTTGGGCCGAAAGCGTGGCGGTGGCGAATGCGTTTGCGACCCTGAACGACGGGGCGCGGGGCTACGCTCAAGCGGTCGCTGAATTCTTCATGGGAGAGAGCCTCACTCCAATTTTCACCGCATCAGCGGAGGTTGAGGTTGATCGTCCGCCTGGGAATCCGGATCGCAACTATCTGGGGCACACCTCGGGGCGTCGGACCGGCGGCGGAGTCGCATGGAAGCGCGATCTCAACGCCGGTTTTTCCGCCGTTGGCCAGGTCGAGACCTGTTTGGCAACGGGTCAGTCTGCCGGTAGTTGCCGGGATGTCTATCCTCGCCCGGCAGACGATCAAGGCAGCTGGGCTCACAGTTGTGCGAAGTCGACGACATCCGCTGTTTTTATTGGCGAAGCGGCCTGTGCGCTCCTGCCGCAGCAGAAATTCGAATTGAACCCCGTGCGGCCGACGGGCTTGACGAAGGATGGTGTGTTGATCAAACCGTGGAGGCCTTGAACGACCGCTCGTACCGCGTTGTATCAGTCGGTTCAGTGGCAAGCGAGACGTGCTGCAACAGCAGCCGCAAGTGCCGGGTGGCCCTCCGGCAGAACCTTGCGGCGCAATGCGACTGCCTGATCTAGAAAAGAGCGTGCTTCGTCGCACCTGCCGTCGTCGGTCAATAGTAGACCAAGCTGAAGTACCGGTGAGCTCTGCCGGTAGTCGTCTGCAGGCAGGGCGGCTTGCAGGATCTGGTGGCTTTGCCGGGCCTCTGCGATCGCCTGGCGGGTCCGGCCTTGGCGGTGATGAATTCCAGCTAGCGCGACCAGGCTCTGTGCGACCTCTGGGTGCTGGTCGCCGAGGGCTGCTTCCAGGAGGGTGCGGGATTCGATCATTCGCCGTTCTGCTTCGTCGAGGCGATCCAGTTCCTCGAGCACGAACCCAAGGTTGTAGAGAAGATCCGCGATCCGAGGATGGCCATCTCCGTAGTGCTCGATGCTGAGGTCCAGCGCCTGTTCCAGCCAACCGAGAGCTTCTTCGTTTTTGCCCTGGGAAGACAGCACTTGTCCGAGGTTGCTGTAGGCTAGGGCAACGTGAGGATGATCCTCGCCGTAGAGCCTGCGGCGAGCTTTGACCACATCTCGCATAGTGGCTTCAGCACCTTCGAAATCTCCGCTCGCTAACTGTGCGGTGGCTAAGTTGCTCAGAGTCTTGAGGACGTCTGGATGTGACTCCGGCAGTCGTTGTCGACGCTGACCGGCGAGCGCGTCACGGTAGAGCTTGCCTGCCTCGGCGAACATCCGACGTTCAGACAGTGCCTCTCCCAGATCGTTCAGGCTCTCCAGCGTGACAAGGTGGTCTGCGCCCAATACCTCGGTATGAAGCTTCAGGGCATCGCGGTAGAGCTCTTCAGCCTGCTCGATATCACCCTGCCGTTGGCGAATTTGTGCCAGGAGGTTATAGGTGGAAGCCTTGACTTGATCCGCCGCTGGGCCTACCCGAGTGCAGATTTCTAGACTCCGCTCGAGGGTCGTCTCCGCTTCAGAATAATCCCCGTTGGGGACGGCGGATCGCGCCAAATCGAGCAGGCTTTCCGCAACCTCGAGGTGGGATGGCCCAAGGACCTGCTCGCGATCTGAGATCGACTCTCGAAACAGCTCTGCGGCGCGTTCATAGAGTCCAAGGCCGTGATAAGCCTGGCCCATGGCACGCAGCAGCCGGGCGCGGCTTATCGGTTGTTCGTCGAGCTCATCGCCGATCAACTCGGCGCCGCGATTGAGCACCTCGACGGCGGAAACCTCTTCGCCGAGAGAGATCTCCGGACTGGCCACCTCGAAGAGCCCGACCATGAAACGGGTGACCCGTTCCGCCTCGACTTGGCTGACTTGGGCTCGATCGCGCTCTGCCCGCGCCTGCCAAGTCGCTCGCAGCGTCGAGGACACACCGACCAGGATCGCCAGCATGAGAGCGACGGTGGCGGCGACACCGTAGGGATGCCGTTGAATGAGCTTTCTGACGCGGTAGCTGGCGGTATCTTTCTGGGCCCGGATCGGAAGCCGCGCCAGGAATCGATCGATGTCCTCCACCAAGGCCGTGACCGACACATAACGCCGCGAGGGTTCCTTACGCAGAGCCTTCAAGACGATGGTGTCGAGATCGCCTTTCAGCCGCTGCCGCAGTCCAGAAGGGGTTTCGCCACGGGCCGCCGAGATCGCTTGGGGGTCGTCGCTGCTGCCGTCGTCAGGCCGGCCCAAGGATCGACTGGGCGGCAACGGCCGGCTGTCACAAATCTGCTCGTAAAGAGCCTTGGGCTCCAAGCCTTCGATCTCGTAAGGGGGGCAGCCGGCGAGGAGTTGGTAGAGCACAACGCCAAGTGAGTAGACGTCCGTCGACGTCGTCAGAGGCTCACCCAACACTTGTTCCGGGCTAGCGTAGGCCGGGGTCAAGAAACGTAGGCCTTCGACGGTCCTGAGGGGTGCATCACTCAGTTCTGGCTCGGCCAGCAACTTAGCGATACCGAAGTCGAGGAGAATGGGGCGACCGTCGGTGGCCACCAGGATGTTGCTGGGTTTTAGATCCCGGTGAATGGTGAGGTTGCGGTGGGCGTGCTCTACCGCGGAGCACACCGATCGGAACAACAGGAGACGCTCGTTGATCGATAGCCGTTGGCCGTCGCAGTAGGTGTCGATGGACTCCCCATCGACAAACTCCATCACCAGGAAAGGTAGACCGTCGTCGGTCGTGCCGCCATCCAGCAGTCGCGCGATATTGGCGTGGCGCAAGCTGGCGAGAATCTGACGCTCTTGGCGAAAACGACGGCGAAGATCCTCCGTCGGGAAGCCCCGTTTGGCCACCTTGATGGCCACCTTGGTGCGATATTCACCGTCCGTACGCTCAGCCATGTAAACGTCTGCTTGGCTGCCGCCACTCAACTTGTGGACAATCCGGTACGGTCCAAAGGTTTGCTGAACCGAGCCTTCGTCAATGGCTTGTTGCAGCGTGTGCTCAACGACCTCCACGACCGGATCGTCCCTTGAGGCGTTCGATTGCAGGAGTGATAGAACTTCGGCCCGCAGGTCCTCGTCTGCCGGAAGCTGAGCGAGAAAGCCTGGCCACTCGTTTTCCGGTAACGCGGCTCCGTCGTGGAAGAACTGTTCGATCCGACGCCAACGATCGCGGTTCATGTTCTGTCTGGGGTCGACATCGAGGCGGATCAGTCCGCCTGCTCGGGGCCCCGCAGCTCACGCCCGAGCCAGGCTTTGGCAAATCTCAAATCGCGCTCGATCGTGGCCCGGCCGACCCCTAGGGTCTCTGCTGCCTGATCGACGGTGAGGCCGCCGAATACCCGCAGCTCGACGACACGAGCCTTGCGTGGATCGAGCTCTTCGAGGCGTTGCATCAGTTGGTCGAGAATCAAGACGTCGGGTTTCGTGGTGTTGGCGCCGACCAGGGAGTCGTCGAGCGGTAGATGAATCGCGTTGGACCCGCGCTTTCTGCTCGCTCGTTCGCGTGCCAAGTCGACCAAGACCCGGCGCATGGTGGTCGCCGCAATCGCTACGAAGTGGGTGTGATCTCGGCAGCTGACATCTCGTTCAGCGAGACGCAAGTAGGCCTCATGGACCAGTGCTGTGGTCTGTATGGGGCGATTGCGAGATTCTCGTTGCAGGTATTTGTGAGCGAGAGCTCGGAGCTCGCCATAAACCAGTGTCACCAGGTGAGAGCTGGGCAGCTCCCCTTCGGCGCTGTTCTCGCTCTCGGCCTTGTCCCCGGCCTCGTTCTTGTCACGATGATCCGTCGTGTCATGGCCTTGCTGCATCGGGTCTACTCTACACCGTCAGGCCTTGGGGCAGCATTTGGTTTTGCCGCCGTCGGTTTTCTAGCGGGGAGCATTTCCTTGCCGGCTGCTAGGGACTAGACCACGCCGACGTGTTGCCACTCTCGAAACCATCTGCAAAAACGTTGGCGCAAGTCGAGCCACAGAATTCGTAGGCGCCGATATCGAGAGTAGCGTCACTGGGTCTCTCCTCAAACATCAAGTGACGGACGTATTGACTGAGGACGGGATGCTCGAAGGCGGCGGCGTGTAAGGTGGTGCCGGCGTCGATCAGCGGCGCGCCGGTGGCCGGCCGGAAGTTCTGGCTGGCTTCGTCGACGAAACCCGGAGCGCTACCCTCGACGCTGGAGCCGTCATCGTGGATGGTGCCGGTGAGTCCGCTGTGGCTGGCGCGCCAACCGGGTTTGATCCAGTTGTGGCGCAAGGTCAAGTCGCCAGCAGATGCGAGCATCGCCAGGCGATTGCCGCTAGCGGTGGCGTAGAGGACGTTGTTGCGGGCGTCCGCCGACTCGTCCTGGGTCGACAGGCGGAGTAGGGTGGTATTGCCGCTACGGGTCGAGACGACGGTGTTGTTGAAGAAGTGGAGGGTGCCCTTGCGGTATTGGCTGGTGTCACCGCCGTCGCCACCGTAGTGGACCACTTGGCTGTTGCCCTGGCCGTCACTCTCGATCAGCACGTTGCCGTAGACAAACGTTTCGTTGTAGTCGGGATGGGTGGCGACGGCAGCGGTGCCGTCAACCAGATCGAGTTGGCGATTGCCGTCCTCGATCCAGTTGTTGCGCACCACCAGGCCCGCCGAACGATCCTTCAGGTTGTTGCCATCGGCGCCGTCGCGCAAGGCGCCGAAGCGATTGAATTGGTAGACGATGCCGTTTGCCGCAGTGTAGGTGTTGTGGTGGAAGGCGCTGCCGATGTTGCCGTTGCCGAAGATGTGGTTGCCTTCGATCAACAGATCCTGAGTCTGGCCGTTGAAATCACCGGAGAATATGCCGTTGCCGGAATCATGGATCACGCAGTCACGAATGATCAGATGCTCAGCCTTCTCGATGTAGATCGAAGCTGCGTTGTCGACGTAAGTGCTGGCGCCGCCGCCGTCGTTGGTGAAGGTGAACGGGGGGCGGCCGGAACGAATCTCTAGTCCTTCGATCACAAGGTAGGCGGGTAGGCCATCTGGCGGGGTGTTGGATCCGCCGACTTTGATGACTCCGCGCTCCTCGTTCCAGAAGTTGAGTCCGGTGGCGGTCTCAGCATCGCTGCCGTCGATCACTGGCCGCTGACCCTGTGGCCCGGGAAGGCCGCGCACGGCGATCCAGGCTTCCGGCGTCCCGCGTCGGTTGATCACCCATTTTTCCTTGTAGGGTTCAGCCCGCCAATGGATCAACACTTGGTCTCCGGGCTGCAGGCTCACCCAAGGCGCGTCACCGATGGCGGCAAACGCCTGCCCCGGGCCGACGTGATAGTCGATGGCGAGAACTGGCGCAGCCAACATCAGTCCGAGCAACAACGAGGCGAGAGCACGCGGGTTGATCATTCTTTTTCCTTTGCAGCAGTTTGCAGCCTGTGGCCGTACCGTCCTGTAACCGTGCAACCCGAGTGCCAGCATCAGCGGTTGTTTTATCGACGGGGGGTGACCGGGGTTGACACTCTTCGGCGCATCGAGGGGCTTGGTGGCGACAAATACTGTCACATAGATATAGCTGTATGGTAGCGCGCTACTGCATCAATATCGATACGACACCATGGTCTCGAAAACATGGTCCGGCCAATCAAAAACGGGTATGGCCGAAGCCATACCCGGTGTCGAGCGATCATCGTCGAGCGATCATCGCATCGAGGGTCAGTCGATGGGCTCTCGTATGATGCTGCCGAGGTCGCCGTAAATGAACGGACTCGCGCTGTCGCAAGCACTGGTCAGCTGGGTCGCCGCAAACCCGACGCTCAAGGCGCCGGCATCGGAGTCGAGCTCGGTCACGACCCAACTCTGAGCGATACCGCCGAAGAGGCCATCGGTTGAGCAAGGGGTTGGCGAACCGGAAGTGTCACCCAACAGGAAGTTGGTGTTGAGGTACAACCAGCCAAAGTCGTAAGGCACCTGGAAGTCGTTCTCGTCGATACGGTAGCGTCCGGTCTCGAGTGGGAAGCACACGATACTGGTGATGCTCCCAGGTAGCGGCGGCGACACGCCAGTGGTTCCCGGATCGACAATGTCGATGCAGGTTTCGAAGGCATCTTCTTGGGTGTCGAATGACACGACTTGAGTTTCGTCAAGGGGCCACCAGGGTGGTGTACCGGAGGTTGGGACGCAGCCGTTGCCGAAACCCGGGACAGACGTCTGGCACTTCGAATCGCGCCACACCAGCAGTGAGGTACCGCCGCTGAAGGCCGCTCCGGGAGTGAAGTAACGGGTTGCCCAGGTGCTACCGAGGGGTTCGCGTTGGTCTGTCGCCAGCCCGTCGACGTAGCGACCGTAGAAAGTGTAGTCCCCGGGGTTGAACGTCAGACCATCGGGATCTGCCTCGATCGCAACCAGATTGTCGCCGATAGCGCGTCCGTCTTGAACGATGAAGTAGTCCCCCCACAGTTGGTTGACTTCGCTGGTGAGCCCCGAACCGAAGTAGCCGGCCTGATTGGGAAACAACAGATTACAGTCGGTCACGTTGTCGATGGTGATGTAGCCGCGAGCGATGTAGTCGTTGCCGCCACCACCGGTCTGATCGTGGACCTGCCCGATGCACGATTCCTGCTCGCAGGCCAGGCCGCGACCGGTGTGCCCGCAGCGCACTCGGTCGATAAACGAGCCGAGCAACACCGGATTGACGCCGAGGGGCAAGTTGCTGTCGCAGCCCGGGAAAATCGGATTGGAGAGGTTGTCCGGCGACGAGTCCCATTCCGGGTTCTCAGAGTTGCCCGGGAAAGGCCCGCTGGCGTTGGCCGGATCGTTGAGCTCGCGACCGTGGGGGCTGAACGTGTCGTCGGGATCGTTGTTGGCGTGGGCGGTGATCGGTAGGTTACCGTTGTTGAACAAGTCACCAAGACCGACGGTCTCGACGTCGTAGCCGGTCAGAAAAATATCGAAATCGATTGATGGCAACGACCAGTCCCCCCATAACACCACGTGGGCGACCGTCGGGGCGGCCGAAGCATTGTTGACTGAAAAAAATGTGTCGACGAACGTTTCGGCTTCAACCTCATCGACGCCCGGGATCGGTGTCAGGCTGACTTCGAAGTACGGCAGCAACAAGGTTGCTGCGGGCACTGCATCAATGGTGCAGAGCTCGGCGAACGATTGGCCTCCGAGAGCCAACAAGCACGCCAGTGCGATGAGTAGGCGGGTTCTACGCATGGGTGACAATCTCCTCATAATCAACAGGACAGATTTGGGCTCAGAGCCTCTGTGCTGAATTCAGAGGCTCTCGGCATCCGGCAGAGATGGCGTTGTCTGTTGAATATGTTACCGGGGCATATTTCTCTTGTCAAGAACCTATCAACTGAGGGCGCACTCCGATTGCCGAATCAGTTGCAGGATCTCCGGCACCGGTGTCTTGTCACCACGGCTCAAGTTGAGGACCATGCGATTGTGGCCCTGCCCCTGGATCACAAGCAGTCGACTCGTGGCGCCCGCCTCCTCT
>JAJCXQ010000226.1 GCA_029263355.1 Acidobacteriota bacterium
ACTACGAACTTCGATTCGAATCGCGCTAGCCGCATGCGTAGAGGCCGCATCCAGGGCCGGCAAGAGGATCGCTTTGGCTCGTTCGTCTTCAACGTAGACTCGTTTCCCTTGCCCTGGGGTACCGATCTCATACAGCGCCTCTCTAGCGGAATAACTCGTCGCGATCACGATCTTTCCATCTTTGGCCGATTCAAGCACTCGAATCGCGTTGCTTGGAAGCTTCTCGACGAGATCAAACGAATGTGTGGCCAGAACTATCTGCAGCCGCTTTCGCACCGCGTAATGCGCGAGGAATTCCATGAGTCGCTGTTGTGCTCTTGGGTGCAATGATGTCTCAGGTTCATCCAGCAGTACGAGGGAACCGTCCTCTACACTGAGGACTCGATGAACCAGCATGGTCGCCGCTGATTCGCCGCTGCCAGCAAATGCTTCAGAGTACTCACTAGCCAAACCTCGCGTTGAGAACAACAGGGTCGTACCTTGGTGACCATGAAATAGTGAGTGTTCCAAGATTCTGCCGGCATCGTAATCTCGCTCTAAGACATAGCGAATGACACCAAGTTCCTCTTCACTAAGAGCAACACCCTCCTTGTCGATCAGGTTTCGAAGGCGAGGTGCTCTTTGACGAAGATAGTCCTGTTTTCGATACTCCTTTCGGAGCTTACGATTCCTGCGTGCGTACTTTCGACGGACCGCCAAGTGAGCGGCGTCGGGGAAGTAGAAGTACTTGTCGAACGCGGGGAGCTCCCCCCGAAAGTCGAGGTGTTCGACCGGAAGGTCCATTGGTGGCGCACGCCTACTCCCAGCCTTGAACCCGTATACGCTGCTGGGCTTCATCGCTTCCCAATAATCAGGATCGGTTTTTCCCTTCTTCGTACTGCTCGTGCGCGGTGCGCGTGCCTTCAAGCACTCCACTAGCTCTCCGTTTGCGCTGGCGTAGCGATAGGCAATCGACTGCTTCTTTCCGTTCACAGTCTCAGGTATTGCATCAAGCCTCGTCTCGAACCAGAAGTCTGCGATGGTGGCGCCTCTAGGGCAGCCGTAGAGCGCGTGGAGAATTGAGCTCTTGTTAGTGCCGTTCCGTCCCAAGAGTGCGGTGAGCGGAAAGTCAAACGGCAAGACCTCGTTCTCACGAATATTCCTGTAGTTCGGGAACCAGATGCGCTGAATATGAGTGTGCCCGTTGTTCTCGAGCGCCCTAGTGCTGACCTCGATTGGGTCGATCGGGCTTTTCATGAAAACTCATCCAGAATGGCTCGAGCGATAGGCAGAATCATCTTGGGAGGGAACGCATTACCAATCTGCCGGGCTACGTGCTCCTTACCGCGACTCAAATCAAATCGGTAGTTCGGTGGAAACGTCTGAAGCGTAGCTGCTTCTCGCAACGTGATAGCCCGGTCGTGTTCAGGATGAATAAAACGCCCTTTCGATGGGTTGTGGCATCCGCTAGTGATCGTCGGAGAGGGCCCGTCCCAGCACATTCTTCCGTAGACGTCTGAATAGCCATCGCTTTTCCGGTGGCAGGCCAGCTCCATTGCGGACGGGACCTCTTTTCGGCTTCCTCCGTTTTTCGGTGTGGCCATGATTCTCTTCATCACCTCAGGGCTGCGTCTTTCGGGGAAGTCATGGAGAAGATCGCCACTACTCCCTGCGCGCGGCATTTTGCCGATGGCCTGCCGAACCGTACTTTTCCTGGGCCGGGGACTTGCCCAGTCCGGAGGCACTTCTCGACCAAGCAGAGCTAGTACAACGAGACGCTTACGTCGTTGTGGAACCCCAAAGTCGCTGGCATTGAGAACCTCGTATTCAACCCGATAGCCTGCCCGAGCAAGCCCCTCTGTGAATTCTCCGAAGCGCCAATCCTTCGCCAATCCGGGAACGTTCTCGACAACTACAGCCTTTGGCCTAGTTGACCGAATCAAGCGTAGCATCTCGAAAATGAGCTCATTCCGCGGATCGAAGCACGGCACGTTGCGTCGCCGCGTCCGGAGAGCCGAGAAGCCTTGACAAGGTGGACAGCCAGTTAAGAGGTCCAGGTCACCTCTGCCTAAACCTGCTCCTTGCAGCAGCATCGGCCCCGTGACGGATCGAATGTCATCCACCAGAACCTCGGTATCCCGATGGTTGAGGCGATATGACGAGGCAGAGGTCGAGTCAAGCTCGACTGCCAAACGCACATTGAAGCCAGCACTGAAGAGACCACTACTCAACCCACCAGCGCCTGAGAATAGGTCGATTGCCGTAAGCACTAAAACTAGGCTCCAAGAGCTGTACAAAGATCCGTCATCCCTGACGGAGAAGCTAGCCGTGACGATTGTAGTTCTTGTCATGGGCGGCTGCCAAGTTGAAAGGGAACCTATGCATGGAGACGCAAAGGGAGACCGTTCGCCCCTCTGTAGGACCAACCCTATTCCCCTTCTACACCGGATCCTTCGCCGCCGAACGCCCTTCACTTGAGCGATGCCGTTGGGCCTGCATATTCCGAGGGAATCCGACCACCTGTTCCGACGGAAGGCGACCACTCGTTCCGACGCAAAGCGACCACCGATTCCGATCTGAAGGCGACCACTTTGTGGTCGCCTGTCGGAAGGGTGGTCGGCTTGGATCGGAAGG
>JAJCXQ010000227.1 GCA_029263355.1 Acidobacteriota bacterium
TGGCAGAGCTAACTGAGGCACACTCTTAGATCGAAGTAGAGGCAGCTCAGGGAGAGGTGCGCATTTACATACGTGGTCAGACAGTAGAAGCCCCGTCGAGGCCTACAATACCGTCCAGATTGGCGTAGACTCGGGACTCACCTCGATGTAGACCTAAATTAGTGTCCAAGGATTAGTGATTTTGGGGGTTGTAGATCGACACCAGAGAGCTAAGTCTCTGATCTTCTATTAGTTAGCCGTGCCTGGCACCTTGAAACTGGGCCTCTTCGGATCCTGAACCGAAATAGGGATCGAGACACTCAACCCAAACTCGCCAGTTTCTGAATCCCGATCGACGGGTTCATCCCCACGAGCAGGCGCTGCCTCTCAAGTTGTCGAACCGTCTACGCGCGAGGAATCCGCGGCCTAGAATCTCTCGAGTCTCTCGTTGATCACAGCGAGCTCCGTGAGTTGGTAGGCACCCGGTTCGCAAGCTTTCAGAAGTCGGGGGCACCGATACAAACTAGCCCCTCACAAACCCGTGCCCTCCTGGGATGCGAGCGGTAACCGGAGGAAAGCCAGCGCCGCCACCAGGTAGCTGGCGCTGCCGGTCCAATAGCTCGCCGTGATGCCAAACTCGAGGGCGATTGCGACCGCCAGCACCGAAGCGAACACCGACGATGCTCCGTTGATGCTCCACAGCCACGGCGTCAGACTCTCCCGGTTCCTCGCTGCGCGCATACCGATCGGGAACATCATGCCCAGGAACAGACCCACCGGGAAGACCATCGCGACGGCGGTAGCGATCCGCAATGGTGTATTGCGGTCGCGTAGACTGTTCAACAGCTCGGGAGCAGACACACCCGTCAGCAGCAGCACCGCAGCGAAAGCGGCCAGCACCACGAGCACCCGACGCCTGAAAACCGCGTCAAAGATCCGATGGCTCAAGAAACTGCCAACGCCGCTCGAGAGCAGCACCGAGAACAGGACAACGGTAAGCCCATAGACGGGATGACCCAGGAAGACGATGAGCCGTTGCATGAGCGAGATCTCTATGAGCATGAAACCGATCCCGATGGCGGCAAAATACATCATCAGCCCTAAGGTCTCGGTCCCGGCGTCCTGGCGCCGCCGTATCCACAGCGGGATCGCCACGCAGATGAAGGCTAAGAGTCCGACCAGCACCAGGAGAAGGGCCAGAGTGCCGACTGCTTTGAGATTGGCATTGAGCCGGCCCAGGCGCCACAATTCGGGGTCTAAGACTTCCCGCATGCGGATCAGGTTGAAGAAGAAGGGGCTGTCGTCAGTTGGCGGATCGAGCCGCATGTTCACGTCCATCCCGAGTCCCTCCAAGTCCTCGCCGGCGGCCAGGCGGGAAAACAGAGGTCGCTCCTGCGAGCCCGGCAGGTAGCCGATCTCAAACTCCATCTCCGCGGTCAGCTGCCGCATCCCAGCGATGTCGGCTCGCGGAAAAGGCGACGGGCTCAGCAGGATGGTGGCGTTGCCGCGAGCCAGGATCAAAGAGATGTGGAGCTCCGGCTCGGCGACCCCGAGCTCCAACAGAGCGGCCCGCGCCAGGGTCATCATGCGAGCGGCTTCGTACGGATGGCGTTTGCTATAGGCCCGAGTGAAGGTCAGCACTCCGTTCGGCTTGAGGTGCTCGAGGAAGATGTTCCAGGCCTCGAGGGTATAGAGCGAGTTCTCGGTCAGCACGAAGGCCCCAGCAGCAGTGGCTGCCCAGGTGTCGATCCACGACACCTGGATGACGTCGAATCGACTCTGCTGGCGAGCGATGAAACTGCGTGCCTCGTCGGCCACGAAGGTGACTTGTGGGTAGCGATCGAGGTGGCCGGTCAGTTCGCCGTAGCGGCCGTTCAACGTTCGGATGATGTTGGCGTTGAGCTCGACCGCGAGGATTTCCTCTTTTCCGAATAACAGCGACGCGAGCACGTCACGACCACCGCCGGCACCGATGATCAGGATGTTTCCCCGCGGCCGAAGATGGAGCGCTGTGTTGGTGATGTCGTATTTTAGGTAGTCGATTTGTGAGAGGTCGCCGTCGAATTCGCTCAGCAGCGTTCCCGCGTGCGAATCCATGCGCAGCCAGTACTGCTTGAATTTGCGCTCGGAGACGTAGGTCGGACTCAAGCCCCAGCCGAACGCCTGATCGCCGGCATCGTCATGGACACTGATACGGGAGAAAGAGTTCCACTTTTCGAACAGGACTGGCGTCTCGTTCCCGCCTTTGGCCCAATGGATGCGCAGCGGGGCTTGTTCGACGTTTGCGAGATAGCCGTTGGCCGCAGCACCGGTGGCGAAGAGAGCCAGGGCAGCGATCGACGGCCACCTCAGGCGGCTGGTCCGCGGCAGAAAAAACAGCGCCCCCAGGGTTCCGAGGGCCGCGACCGCCAGTACAGCGCTGATGCCGTCGATGATCTCGAGCAGCAGGACGAAAAGGATGCAGCCGCTGGCGGCACCGGCGAGATCGGCGGCGTAGAGCTGGCCAACTTGCTTCGGAAAACGGGTCAGAGCGAGGCATACGGCAACCCCACCAAAGGTCATTGGCACCGCCACGACCAGGAACGTCAGGATCAGACCCCACGCCGACATCGAGGGAGCGAGGAGGTGGAAGACCACGCTGATGACGACCGATAGGCTGAAAAGCAGGCTGAAGCGGCCCATCTGCTCGGCAGCGACCTCGGCGGCGAACTCCTTCGGTCGCAAATAGACCCATACTGCGCCCGCGGTCAGGCCGAACATGGCAATCGAAATCGCCATGAAGGCGAAGTGGTACCAGAGGGTAACGCTGAAGATCCTGGTCAGCAGGATCTCGAACATCATGATCGCCGCCGTTAATACGAAGAGGCCGGCGTAAA
>JAJCXQ010000228.1 GCA_029263355.1 Acidobacteriota bacterium
GAAACGGGTTTCTGGATGCAATCTAGCTAGCCGAGCGACTTCGAGGAGACCACGCCTCGGCCTTGTTCAATGATGACCAAGGCATCGACGCCGTCGACAGTCACCGTTTCGACCGCGCCGTCGGGCCAATCGACGGTGACCCGATCTACCGTGTTGGCGGCTCCCAGGCCGAAATGTAGCCGTAGGTCGTGGTGAGAGAGGAAACTGTCGCTCGACCGCACGGTGCGAAGGTAACGCCGGCCAGCGGCTTCAACGGTGACTCGGGCGCCGATTGCGGATCGGTTGCGGCCGCTGCCGAGCAGCTGCACCCCGAGCCAGTGACCTGGCGTTTGGGTGTTGTTGCGCAGCACGGTGGGAAAATCGTCGAGATTGTTGATGACAATATCGAGGTCGCCGTCGTCGTCGAGGTCACCCATGGCGGCGCCACGACTGACTTTGTGGACGGTCAGCCCGGTGCCGGCAGATGCCGAGTGGTCGCGATATCGCCCGGGCTCGGTCTGCACGAAGAGCTCATTGGCCTGGGCGTACGAGTCCGGGCCAGCAAGCTCGTCGACCTGTGGGTAGATATGGCCGTTGGCGACAAAAAGATCGAGATCACCGTCGTTGTCGCCATCGAAGAAGAAGGTTCCCCAGGCCAAGTTTCTTTTTGTGTGTTTGCCCACAAGACCCGCAGCGATGGTGTCGTCATGGAAGAATCCGGAGCCATCCGCGACGTAGAGGGTGTTGAGCTCGTCTGCGAAGTTGGTGACGAAGACATCGAGATCACCGTCGCCGTCGTGATCTTCCAGCGCCACCCCCATACACGCTTGGTTGCCGCCCGCCCGGTCGTAGGCGGCGCCGATCGCCAGGGCGGATTCTTGGAATCCGCTGCCTGCGAGATTACGCCAGAGAAAGTTTGGTCGTGAGTCGTTGGCCACGAAGAGATCCAAGAAACCATCGTCATCGATGTCGCCGATGACAGGCTGGAAACCGTACGATGGCTCGGCCGCCGCGATGCCGAGCTCCACCGTTACTTCGGTGAAGAGGATCTGGTCCTCAGTGCTGTCGTTGCGGAAGAGTTGGTCACCGGCGGCGGGTAAACCCATCGGGCCGGAGGCTACCTGTAGCCCCTTCCAGGTGTGGGTGAGCCAGTCTCGGCCTTCGTAGGCCGCCAACACCTGGTCGTAACGTACGAAGTTGGCGACGTAGAGGTCGAGGTCGCCGTCGCGATCGTAGTCGAAGAACGCGGCACCGGTGCTCCACCATGGACTGTCGATCCCTGCTTCAGCGGCGGCCTCGACAAACGTGCCGTCGCCCCGATTCAGATAGAGGGTGTTGCGGCCATAGTTGGTGACGTAGAGGTCGAGATCGCGGTCGCCGTCGATGTCGGCGACGGCGAGACCTTGTCCCCAGGCGCCGCTCGAGTCGAGGCCGCTGGCGGCGGTGGCGTCATGAAAGGTATGTCCGCGGTCCTGGTTGAGGAAAAGACGGTTGGTGGGCTCGTGTCCGGTTTCGAAGCCGCCGATGCGGGAGCCGTTGATGAGAAAGACATCAAGGTCGCCGTCCGCGTCGGCGTCGAAGAGAGCGACGCCAGCGCCGGTGGCTGCTGGCAGGACCAGCTTGTCGGCCTCGCCGCTGACTTGACGAAAGGCGTCCAAGCCAACTGTGGACGCAACATCCTCGAAGTTGATGACCGGGGTAGTGACTGCAGCCTCGGGTGATGACTCGGGCGCCGGCTCGGCGCAAGCCAGGATCAGGACCGGTAGCCAACTGAACATCAGTCGTCTCATCGCTGCCCCTGACTCACGATGTTGACTCGGTCGATCGCCAGCTCATGTTCGGGGATGGTCTGCATTTCGCCTTCCGGCCAGCGGATCTCGATGTGGTCGAACTCCGGTGCCGGTCCGAGCCCAAAATGGATCCGCAAGTCACCCTGTGAAAGGTAACTGGAGCCGCTGCGAATCTCCGCGACTTGGGATCTCGTTGACGTCGTGCTGCTGACGAGAGTCACCTTGGCGCCAATCGCGTCTCGTCCTCCAAACCGGCTTTCGAGGTGCAGGGTCAAGGCAGGGTGCCGCGACCCGCGTCGATTCTCCAGCAGGATGGCTCGTTGGTTGCTGTGGGTGATGAGCAGATCGAGATCACCATCGTTGTCGAAGTCGGCGACCGCTGAGCCCCGTCCAACGAGAGTCCGTTCGAAGTGGGGGCCGGCGTCAGCGCTGCGATCGGCAAACTTGCCGTCGCCAGCGTTGACGAACAGCTGGTCGGGCTGGCCGTAGGTGAGGCTGGGCTTCTGCTGGTGAATGTTGTCGAGGATGTGTCCGTTGGCGACGAAGAGGTCGAGGTCACCGTCGTGGTCGGCGTCGAAGAGGTTGGAGCCAAAGCCGACGCGGCTCATCGACGGCGCGGCGAGGCCGGCTGCAGCAGTGGTGTCGAAGAACATCCCTCGACCCTGATTGCGATAAAGCGTGTTGGTTTCGAAATCGAGATGGGCCACAAAAAGATCGAATCGGCCGTCTCCGTCGACATCGCCGGCATCGGTCCCCATGCCGGCTTCGGTGACTCCCTGGTCATTGAAGGCGGTGCCCGAGCTCACTCCGATCTCGCGAAACGTGTCGCTCGAGCCGTTGTTTTGATAGAGGAAGTTGCGGGTGGAATCATTGGTGACATAGAGATCAACGTCACCGTCGTCGTCAACGTCGCTCCACACCGCGCCGAGGCCCTTGGACTCTCGTGGGTCGTCGTTGCGTACCCCGCTGCTGGTCGTCACGTCGTCGAACGTGCCGTCACAACGATTGCGGTAGAGCACGTCGGACTCTCCCTGGTAAACATCCGGGTGGCAATAGACGTGGAACCCATCCTCGACACAGCGACGGTGGGTCTCGAGACGAAAGTCGACGTAATTGACCACATAAAGGTCGAGACAGCCGTCGCGGTCGAAGTCGGCGAAGGCACAGCTCGTGCCCCAAGCCGGATTGTCGATTCCAGCCGACTCGGTGACGTCGATCAGCCGGTCGCCACCTTCGTTGCGCCATAGGCGATCAGCACCGAAGTTTGTGACGTAAACATCGGTGAAGCCGTCATTGTCGACATCTGCAAAGCAAGCTCCCATGCCGTAGCCAGTGTCGCCGCCGCCGGTTTCGTTCGTGATGTTGGCGAAGCTGACAAAACCTTCCGCGCTCGGGCCGAGGTTGCGATAGAGCTGGTTGGCCTGCGGCGTGGATCCGGTGGTGTCTGGAAGCGGGCCGCTCTGCACTAGATAGAGATCGAGCCAGCCGTCGCGGTCAAAGTCGAAGACGCCGCCGCCGGCTCCCATGGTCTCCACCATCGTGCGCTCGCCGAGGCCACCGTGAAGGTGGGTGAAGTCGAGCCTCGCCTGTTGGGTGACGTCGGAGAACCAGTCACCTTTGTCTGAAGGGGAGCTGGATTCACGATCAGCTTGGGTCTTCGCTGGCGCTGGCGAGTCGATGGGCTCAGCACAGGCCAAGGCCCATCCCAGGGAAGCCGCCAGGCCAGCGGCTCCAAGTCGCCGCATGGATTGCGCTCCGCATGATCGTGTGCCAGGCATGTCTTCTGCTGGTGCGGCAATAACGACGTTGATGGCCTACGGCAGCCTCACGGCATCTTCGCCATCGTTACTTCGAACTCCACGTAGACCGAGTTGCCCTCGATTGGAAGGTCTGCGATACGGTACTCTTTGAACTGGGGCTCGAACCCTTCCGCTGAGAATTTGAGCGAAAAGGTATCCGGTAGCCCCGTGGCTTGTACTTGGGGTGGGTTCGGCTTTCCCTTGCTTTCGTACCCCCAGGAATAGGATATTTTCTCATCAAACTGACCGCGGTCGTTTGTCTGCCCAACTGGGAGCCTATAGTTCAATGCACTCCTCCACTGATCCAGGCCGGTATCAACAAACTCTATCTTGACTGCCTCGAGAGGCCTGCCCGCCTCAGATCTCACTTCCCCTTTGAACCGGAATTCCGAGACGACATCCACGACCGTTACCACGCAAGCGAGGAGCAGACACAAGGACAGAGCTGAGATAATTCGAGTCATTGTTCCAGTTCACTCAAGAGAGATTGACCCGTCTGCTCCAGGAACCCCTTTGCCGTCTAAGTTGGTTGGTGATAGATGCGACCATTTGCACCCGTGGGCCCATTCGTGAATCACTACATCGCCGAAGGCTCCTGGGCGAGGATCGAAAGGGAAAGTGTCGAGGCACAACGATGCTTTTCTATTGATAAATTGGATAGGTCCCAAGAAACGTCTGTCGTTCTCGCCGGCCTTGGGCCTTCCAGTTGTATTTGTACCACAGACCTGCTTACAAGCAATTTTCCCGCGATCACAGCTCTTCTTGATACATCGCCGTAGTTTCGGATCCGTGATCTGCTGCTCCAGCTGGCTACAGATCGTATCCACTTCAGTCTTCAACCGTTCTGTTGGAAGGCCCTGGCTTTGCGCCCCGGGTAGATCGACGGCAGGGCATTTGCACGAGCTGTCGATCGTGTACAAGCCAAACGGATCGAATAGATTGATGGGATTTCCGAAACCAAAGGCATACGGGTGAGGATCTCCCAACTTTCCCAGCGGATCGAGGCGGGTATACCTGCCTCGATCCGCTGGTACCACCGATAGACGTTATAAACGACTTCCCCACCCACACCCGACTCCGCCCAGGTGGCATCATCCCATTGCCGCATGATCGTGTGCCAGGCATGTCTTCGGCTTAGAGGTCATGTTCACCAGCGGGAGAAGAACCGGGAGCTGGCAGCAACGTAAGCAGGCGCCGTATGTTATCCAGAACTCGCTGTTCTCTGCTTTCCCTAGCTATGGCCTCGACCAACTCGAGATAACTATGGCAAGAACGCGGCGCAACGCGCTGCCGAATAAGTTCCTCGACAAGTGTCAGATCGCAGGACAAGGCTGGTTGCGCAGCCAGCGATAACATTAGGCTGATAGCCTGTAGTTCCTCGATCGCCCTATCCAATTGCTCTAGAGCCAAGAACGCCAGACCTCGAATCGAGTGAACTTCCTGCCTTACGGACTGACTCTTTGTCTCGGATTTCAGCACTTCGTCAACAATCTCCAACGCTTGCTCTGGTCGAGCCATTGCTGAAACGAGATGCCTCGCCGTCCTAAGACGGTAG
>JAJCXQ010000229.1 GCA_029263355.1 Acidobacteriota bacterium
TGCGGCCTTCAATCAACATGCTGATGAGGTCACCGAAGCGGCGCGGCAGGGCGTCGAGCTCAAGGATCCAGAGCATCGCAACGGCGTCTGGTTCACCGCTCTTCCCAAAGTCCCCTTTACCAGTTTCACCCACGCCACCAACCTGACGACGGACACCGAGCCGCAAGTCGCCTTCGGGAAGCATTGTGAGCGTGACGGCAAGCTGTGGGTGCCCATCGGCCTTCAGGTCAACCACATGTTGATCGACGGCAACGCGATGGGGGAGCTCGTCGAGCGCACCCAACGTTGGTTTTGCGCGCCGGGGTAACGGGGGCTTCACCCCCCGCAGGACTTGCTGTGCTAACCTTCAGCGAGATCTACCGTCACGAAATCTACAGTAGCGAGACCTGCCGTCGCGCGACGTGGCGGATTTTGTCCTGAATTCGATAGATACTTGCTCCTTACGACGGAGCTTGGTAAGGTGCCAGTATCGGATTCGTCCAACGAATCAAAACGCTACTCCCCGCCAGAGGCGACAGCTCACGCCAGTCCCTTCCCGCAGTCGAGTATCCAATGCTTCTTTGGTCATCCCGTGGGCTCGGCCCCGGTGGCCTAGCGTCTATGTATCGTTTTCCCGCAAGATGCGGGACAGGAGAAGTGAGTCATGTCGAAGAAAATCTACGTTGGTAATTTGCCTTTCAGCGCGTCCGAGGACGAGATCCGGACGATGTTCGGTGAGTTCGGGACCGTCGAGTCGGTTGCTCTCATCACCGATCGGGACACCGGTCGGCCGCGGGGCTTCGGCTTCGTGGAGATGGAGAACGGCGCCGATGAGGCGATCCAAGCGCTCCACCAGAAGGATATGGATGGCCGTAGCCTCAATGTGAACGAAGCACGCCCCCGCGGTGACCGTGGCGGTGGTGGTGGTGGTGGTGGCGGCGGCCGTGGTGGCTGGTAGGTAAGATCAATTCCAGCTGGAGGCCGGCCCAGGGCCGACCTCCGGCCGGTTTTTGCAGTTCGAAGTCCCGGAGGTAGAGGCCGTTAGGCCGCCCACCACACTTCGACGCGACCCGACCGTAGGACCGCGCGGATCGGTAGCTCTTCCATCGGCCCGGGCTGTAAAGCCCGTTGGTAGACCTGCCATTTCTCTTCGCCGGTGATGTGAAGGATCAGCCGTCGACTGGCGAGCAGGGCCTTCAGGGTGAGGCTCATGCGAGGATGCGGCGCTTCCGGTGGACGGACCGCCAGGCACGAGTCGGTCGACGTGAGATCTAGCCCGTCGGCAAGCTCCGGGGCGGCGGGGAACAGCGACGCGGTGTGGCCGTCACCTCCCATGCCCAGCACGACCACGTCGAAGGGGCGGGCGAGGGTCGCCAAGTTTTGCTCGCACGCTGCGCGGCCTTCTTCCGGGGTGTCTTCGGGGGTTTTGAGGCCAACAATCTTCGCCTTCGACGCTTCACCCACCAAGAGATTTTGTCGCAACAGGCGTTCGTTCGAGGCTTCGTGATCCTCTGGCACCCAGCGTTCGTCAGCCAGGGTGACGGTCACGCGATCCCAGGCTAGGGGCTCCTGACTCAGGCGCTCGAAGAAGGGCCGTGGGGTCGAGCCGCCGGAGACGACCAGACTAGCTTCCCCACGCTGGATGATGGCGGTGCGCAGATCGTCCGCTACTTGGTTGGCGAGGGCGGCGGTCAGCGACCCGCGATCGGGGTAGCGGTGCTCGCGTTTGGGATGCTCAGCGTTCGAGATCGACAATGTGTTCATACCAGGACCGTCCGTCACGTTCGAGTAGGGCGATCGACTTGGGCGGCCCCCAAGTACCGGAGTTGTAGGAGCGGGGACGGCCCCCGAGCTCTTGCCAACCCTCGAGAATCTGCTCGACCCAGGTCCAGGCAGCTTCGACCTCGGTGCGATGCATAAATAGGGTGGTGACGCCGCGGATGACGTCGAGCAGGAGGCGTTCGTAGGCTTGGAAGGTGTGGGCTCCAGGACGATCCGCCAAGTTGAGATTGAGCTCTTCGCGCTCCAGGATCATGCGTGGGCCGGGGCGCTTGGTCATCAGACCGAGCTTGATGGCCTCGTCGGGCTGCAGGCGGATCACCAGGCGATTGGGCTGAATCGCTCGGGTGCGGCTTTTGAAGAGTTGGTGCGGGACCTGCTTGAACTGAATGATGATCTCGGAGACGCGATGCCCCATCCGCTTGCCGGTGCGAAGGTAGAACGGCACGCCTGCCCAGCGCCAATTCTCGATTTCGGCTTTGAGCGCGACGAAGGTCTCGGTAGTGGACTTCTCGTCTACGTCGGGCTCGTCGAGATAACCCGGGACGGTTTCACCCGCGATGGCGCCCAGACGATAGGACCCTCGCACGGTCTTCTGTTCGATCTCTTCGAGGCTGAACGGACGCAGTGCTCGTAAGACCTTGATTTTCTCCTCTCGGATCGCATCTTGCTCGAGACGCGCTGGCGGCTCCATGGCGGTCAGGCAGAGGAGCTGCAAGAGGTGATTTTGAACCATGTCCCGCAAGGCGCCGGATTTGTCGTAATAGCCACCGCGCCCCTCGACACCAAGGGTTTCGGCGACGGTGATCTGCACATGGTCGATGTGTTCGGAGCGCCACATTGGCTCGAAGAGGATGTTGCCGAAGCGCAGCGCCATCAGGTTTTGGACGGTTTCCTTGCCGAGGTAGTGGTCGATACGGAAGATTTGATCTTCGCCGAAGACCTCGCCGACACTGGAGTTGATGGCGGTCGCCGATTGCAGGTCGGTGCCGATAGGCTTCTCGAGGACGATCCTCGACTTGGGAGTGATCAGGCCGGCGTCGTGGATGGCTCGGCTGATGGCGCCGTAGAGGTTTGGGGAGGTCGCCAGGTAGAACACCCGGACGCGATTCTGTCGATCGGCGAGCTTCTCAGAGAGAGGCTGGTAGGTCGCCCCGTCGGTGGCGTCGACCGTCACATAGTCGAGCCGTTTGGTGAAGCTCTCCCAATCCTGCGGATTCAGTTCGTCGGGCGCGATGTGGCGCTTTGAGCTGGCGGCGGCGAGCTCGAGGAACGTCTCTCGCGTCCCCTTCTGCCTCGACACCGCAAAGATGCGCCCTTTGGGCGAGATCTCGCCGTATTTGTGCAGGAAGTACAACGCCGGCAGCAGTTTGCGGCGGCCGAGGTCGCCGGTGGCTCCCACCACCACCATGTCGAATGGGATATCGGATTTGGTCATGAGGCGTCTCGTGCGAGCTCCGTGATTCGGGTCCAGTTGGCTGCTGCGACCTCGGCGGCGGGTGCCACCCACGAGCCGCCGACACAGAGGACGTTGGGCAGCGCTAGATAGTCGCGGAAATTTGATGCTCGCAGACCACCGGTGGGGCAGAAGGCGAGCTCCGGTAGCGGGCCGTTGATGGCTTTGAGCAGCCCAACGCCGCCAGCAGGTTCGGCAGGAAAGAGTTTGAGAGTGTCGAAGCCTTGCTCGCTGGCAGTCATCGCTTCGGTCGGGGTCATGACGCCGGGTAGGAACGGTATCTCAACCGATTGCGCTGCTTCAGCGAGCTCGCGGGTAAACCCCGGGCTTACCGCGAAGCGCGCACCGGCGCGGCGAATACGCTGGAAGTCGCTCGGCCGGGTGATGGTGCCGGCGCCGACCATCACCTCCGGGACCTCAGCGGCGATCCACCGGATGGCCTCGACGGCGACGTCCGTGCGGAGAGTCACCTCCAAAACGGTCAGACCCCCGGCCGCGAGGGCACGAGCTAGCGGCACAGCCTCATCGAGGTTATTGATCTCGAGGACCGGAAGAACCCGAGCTTGGCGGAGGATATCGCGCAAAATCACGTGTGGACTCCTTGGGGGATGCTGTCACAGGCTGTCGACGTCTAGATCGATCGTAAGATGCAGAAACCACGAAGAAGCCGGAAAAGAAGGTTGGTTGACGAAGCGTATTCAATCGATTTAGGACGCTTCTTGACTCGGATTGGATACGATAGTCGATTATGACCTCTCACGAAACCAAACGACTCGATTCCACCGTGTCCCGGGTGACGGAGCGCATCCGCGAGCGCAGCAGAACTTCGCGCCAAGCCTATCTGGCCAAGATCCGCCGGGCGGCGGCCAGCGGTCCGCAGCGGCAACGGCTGTCGTGTTCGAACCTGGCCCACGGTTTCGCGGCCTGCGACCTCGGGGACAAGAACGCCCTCAAGGATACCGACCGGCCGAATATCGCCATCGTCACGGCCTACAACGACATGCTGTCGGCGCACCAGCCGTTCGCCACCTTTCCGGAACAAATCAAAGCGGCGGTGCGTGATGTCGGCGCGGTGGCGCAGGTGGCCGGCGGCGTGCCGGCGATGTGTGACGGGGTGACCCAGGGACAGCCGGGGATGGAGCTGTCCTTGTGGAGCCGTGATGTGATCGCGATGTCGACAGCGGTTGCCTTGTCTCACGATATGTTCGACGGTGCGATTTGCCTCGGCGTCTGCGACAAGATTGTTCCCGGGTTGTTGATCGGAGCGTTGTCCTTCGGCCATCTGCCGGTGGTGTTCCTGCCTGCCGGCCCGATGCCTTCCGGGCTATCGAATCGGGAGAAGGCGCGGGTGCGTCAACTCCATGCCGAAGGCAAAATCTCCAAGAAGGAGCTGCTCGACGCCGAGTCGGCGGCCTATCACGCTCCCGGCACCTGCACGTTCTACGGCACCGCCAACAGCAACCAGATGTTCATGGAATTGATGGGCCTCCATCTGCCGGGGGCGTCGTTTCCCAACCCGGGAACGCCCCTGCGACAGGCGATGACCGTTGCTGCGGCGCAGCGGGTGGTGCGGTTGACCGCCGCTGGCGATTCGCCGACGCCGCTCGGTGAGATTGTCGATGAGCGAGCGATTGTCAACGCGATCGTCGGCTTGTTGGCCACCGGCGGCTCTACCAACCACACCATCCACTTGGTGGCGATCGCCCGTGCTGCCGGTATCGGGATCGATTGGCAGGATTTTGATGAATTATCCGCGGTGGTTCCGCTGCTCGCCCGGGTGTATCCCAACGGCCCGGCAGACGTGAACCACTTTCATCAAGCCGGCGGTCTGGGCTACATGATCGGTCAGCTGATTGATGCCGGGTTGGTCCACGCCGATGTGTTGACCGTTGCTGGCGGGGGCTTGAGCGGCTATCGATCCGAAGCTCAGTTGGCATACGGCGAGCTGACCTGGACCGCTGGGCGTGATGCCAGTGGTGACGAGGATATTGTGCGGCCCGCGTCCCGTCCGTTCCAGGCCACCGGCGGCTTGCGTCTGCTGACCGGTAATCTCGGCCGCGCCGTCGCCAAGGTCTCGGCGGTCAAGCCCGAACAGCGCAGAATCGAAGCACCCGCGGTGGTCTTTGATCGCCAGGAGGAGCTGCAACAGGCTTTCGAAGCCGGCGAGCTCGATCGCAACTTCGTTGCTGTGATGCGTTTTCAAGGCCCGCGGGCCAACGGCATGCCGGAGCTTCACAAGTTGATGCCGCCTCTCGGCGTGCTGCAAGACCGCGGCTTCAAGGTGGGTCTGGTGACCGACGGCCGTTTGTCGGGGGCCTCCGGCAAGGTCACGTCGGCGATCCACGTTTCGCCGGAAGCCGCGGTTGGCGGCGCCTTGGCAAAGCTGCGTACCGGCGACATGATCACCCTCGATCCGGAGAACGGCGTGCTCGAAGCACGGGTTGATCTCGAGGCGCGCGAACCGGCGTCACCGGATCTCAGTGACGCCCATGAAGGCCTGGGGCGTGAGCTGTTTGCAGCCTTCCGCAACACCGCCACCAGTGCTGAGGAAGGCGCGATGAGTTTCGGCTAGCGACGGATCAGCCGTCTTTGGCTTCGTAAGTGATGAAGGCATCGGTGACAGCTTCCGAGTCGTAGATCAAAATCGAGTACAGCATGTTTCCTCCTCGGTTTGTTGCAGGTTCGTTGCCGGTTCGAGCTCGGTCCTAGGACGTTCGACGGGGTCGCAATCCGACACATGGTGGAAAGCTGTCTGCGAATATGGCGCTTTCAGGCGGACCATGTTACGTTGGCGGAATACCGTGTCACGTTGGCGGAACAGAGGTTCGAGCATGGCTGGTCTCCGACACGATTTCAAATCTGTGCTGCGCTTCCTTCGTGAGCGACCTCTCCTTGCGGGCTAACGGAGTCGATGAGTCAGTGGACTCTCTCGGCGCTCATCCGGTTGCCGGTGGGGTGCGCTTTGCGGTGGTTTCCAAACATGCCGAGCGCGTCGAGCTGTGCCTCTTCGACCGTCCAGAGGCGGCGGCCCCATCGCGTCGAGTTGATCTGAGACGCGGCGCGAACGATGTCTGGTCTGTCGTGCTGGATGTCGCTCCGGGACAACTTTATGGCTATCGCGTCAAGGGTCCATATCGACCCAAAGAAGGGCACCGCTTCAACGCGTCCAAGCTTCTTGTCGACCCCTGGGCGAGGGCGATCACCGGCGAGCCCCGAGCCGATGCGTCGTTGTTTGGCTTCAGGGCGGAGGGTTGGCCTGCCGAGGTTTATGAACACCACAGCTCGG
>JAJCXQ010000230.1 GCA_029263355.1 Acidobacteriota bacterium
CGCTATCGCCACCGTCCTTTTCCTCTCTTTTGCTCCAGCCCCCTGGAAGGCTCGTATCGCATCGATCGCCGACCCGCGCGACGAGTCCAACTACGATCGCCTCAGCATGCTGCAGGCCGGCCTCTACATGATCTCCGAAAGCCCGCTGTTCGGTATCGGGCCGGGCATCGTGGAGCAGCGCTATCCGATCTATCGCCATCCCACCGCACCGCGGTTCAAGGCCTCGCATCTCCACAACAGCTTTCTGCAGATCGCCGCCGAGCGCGGACTACTCTCTCTCGCCGCGTACTTGTGGTTGATGGTCGCCAGCCTTCAACTAGCCTACCGCGGCTATCGACGCGAAGGCGGGCCGGCCGGCGACCGAGCCGATCTCTACCTGGGGGTCATGTTGGCGATCATCGGCTTCAATCTCGCAGGGCTCTTCGAGGCCAACTGGCGCGACACTGAGATCCAGCGCCTGGTCTTGTTCCTGCTCGCAGTTCCGCTCTGCCTACGCAGCAACCCAACGTCCGACTGCGCCGACGACCCGTCCTGACGACACTTCGCGGACAACTCCTCCGGGCCCCTCGAAACCCGCCTTTCCCCGCTCCTCGTTTGCCGACGAAGGCTAAAAAACTTTCGAGGCTTGACGCACCCACAACGCTTGACGCATCCACGGCGTAGGTGTAGGCTATTTAGCGAATCATCAAAGGAGGTTTAACATGTCTCCGCCGGATTATTCGTAGCCCTTGTTTTGTAAAGAAAAGCGATTCGTTCGAATTGCGTTTCTTCACTACCGAGGGCGCCAGGTTGCGAGGTCTGAGTGGCATCTGCGCCACGGCTGTAGCGTTGCGAGCGGCTCCATTGCCCGCTCCACCTGAGCACTGAAACATTGTTTCCTGCAGGTGCCACCAGACCGTAGGTTTGTTTGTACGGACCTAAATAAAGGTTTATTCTAAGTCCTTGAGTCCTGAGATTTTCGAGATCACCAGGCGCTGGTGTCACCCGACTCGAAACCATCGCCGAAAATCATGACATCGAAACTGATCGCTAGGCGCGGCGCTGTTGCCAAGTCCGTATTCTCGCGGCTATTGAAACGTTTGGCCGTTCCAGATTCCGACTCGTCACCCAACACGATCCAGCCGAAGTTGGAAGCCGGATTGTCAAACCAGTCCTGGACATCCCCGACCATCTGAGGCGTTGAGCTCCAAGTATAAGAGCCTTCGGCGCCGATCGTCTTTGTTCCGCTGGTGACTGCCGAAAAATCTCCCCCAGGATTGGTCCAAAAGCTACTCGGGAAGAACGTGTGAACCCATGTAGTGTCACCAGCGGTGGCAGCTATCCCCATCCCTTCCTCATCCTCCGCATCCGACGTTCCCTCGCCCCAATCCGCCAACAGACGACGCAACTCGAAGAGCCAACTATCGTCGGTGCGGATTTTCGTGACGTCTACGGTCAACTGAACCTCGGTGACCATCGCATTGGCAGGCAACGCGGACGCGACGTCGAAGGCTAAAGTAGCCCGTCGCAGAAGATTAGCGGCCGTTCTGCCCGCAAAAAGATACTCGCCTTCACCATTACTCAAGGCGCCATCCACATCATCGAACAGGCTATTGTCTTTCACTGGATTCAGGATCACGGTATCCGCAATAGCAGGGGCTCGAGAGAACAGGCCCACGACGACAAAAGTAGCTGTGATGGTGGCGATTGTCTTGAGTTTCGCTGTGCCTGTCTTGAGCTTCGCTGTGCTTGTCTTGAGCTTCGCTGTGCTGAAACTTGCGTCGCTGAGCGTCGTTGAGCCGTTAGTGGAACGAGAAGACTGGACCATGGCTTTGCGGACTCCTGATCGAGGTTGTCTTGGATGGGGCGCGGTCAACCGATAGCGCGCGGCGTCACGTGATACCGAGAAGGCCAACAGACATCTAAGTATAGACAGTCGGGTATGTTTGTCGAAACCTCAGTGGTCGCCAAACCCACCGAGGCTCGCGGTCATTCTCGACTCAGTGAGGTCGCACTGGTGGAGCGAGCACAGACGAGTATGTTTGAGCAGAACACTATTATATAGCCCGCAAAGTGCTGTAAACAATGAAGTTGAATGTCCCGGCACCGCCAAGGCGAGCTGTGTAGCGCTGCGCGCAGCCCATCAGCGCGACCGGCAGAGGGTCATTGTTGGATGGGATCTAGTCTAGTCGCGCACATCGGACAGTGCTAATCGGCCTCGACCAACAATCGCTCGTTTTCGAAAGCCTTCATCTGCTCCAAGGTACCTGATGCAGGCACGGCACCCAGAGCCACATTCTCCGGCCAACGCATCAGGGTCAAGGCGACACTGGCCTCGCTACCAACGCTAAAACACAGCACCAGATCTCCAGGCTGGAAGTCTCGTAAGATCGCGTTGTAGAACAACGAAACTCCGATCAGAGCGGGACCAACATTACCCGCTAGACGGTTGGTGTTCACCCCGTCTCTCGCTTCGGCGCCCATGGTTTCGAGCGCTCGATCAACAAAACGTGGCGTCGGCGCGTTACAGACCCAATGGTCCACATCCGCAGCCGACAATCCGGTTCGCTCGAAAAGCTCCCGAGACAGCTCGGGTAATCGCTGCATCGCCCAGTTCTCGAGCTGCCCCGCGGTCCTACCGTTCACCGCCAAACGGATGCCCGAAGGCACCGCCAGATCAACACTCCAAGAAACCAACTCGCAGGTCGGTCCTGAGTTCCTGATCACGCTACCGACCAATCCTTGCTCCGACGCCGTCGGACCGATGATCATTGCGAAGGCTGCGTCGCCGATCACGTCGGTTGCCGGGTGCCCAGGCTCGACGGTTTGGGAGTATGGACAACCAACCACCAACAGCACGGTGTCGTACTCGCCGAGCATGACTTCGTGGCAAGCAGTGCGTAACGCCACCAAGCCACCAGCACAGGCGGACTCGACATTCCATGCCGCCGCAGTCTCCATACCCATATTCCAAGCCATCGGCGTGGCATTGCCGATGCAGGGTTCAGGCAACGCCGGAAAACTAGCGCTGAGCACGAGATCGATATCCTTGGGCTCGAGGTTGGCGGCCCGCATCACCTCCGCTGCGGCGGCCTGGTCGAGGTCCAGACCACTCACTCCGTCTGGCAGAGTATGGCGGATGGCGCTCTGACCGTTGGGGAGGGTGATGGTCCTCATCTGGTGGGGCAACTCGATGGCTAGAGCTCGCACGCCCGCTGGCCTGAGCTTTCGATCCATGGGGGTCTCCTTTCTCGCCTGCACGATGTCAGGCCGTGGTGACGAACGTCACAGCTGATGGTTCGCGCCGCGGACGCAGCGCGAAGCGGAGTGGAGTGGCTTTCAATCTTTTGATGATGCTTCGCGGGCGAGGAACTGGTCCAACTGCCGGGCAGCCTTACTGCGAACCTTCCCTTGCAGGAAGCCGCTCCAACCCAACAACGTACCTGCCGGGCCAAGCGCCATCCGAGTCCAGCGATAAAAATCGAACTGGTCGGTGTGTTTGTGAATCTTACCGTTCTCGAATTCGAAGCTGGCAGAGATACGGTTGTGCACCTTGCGTCCGGTGGCGCCGAAGGTGTAGATCGCTTCCCATTTGGCAGCACCGACCGAGTCATCCGCAGTCACATGACTGAAGGTAAGTTCTAGATCCTTGCCACGGAGACACAACATGCGCCACATCGCAGCGATCTTCTCACCCTCGAGATGAGGAAAGGCGGGATCACTGAAGATTGCGTCCGGTCGGTAACATGCCGCCATACCCTGATGGTCGCGACTGGCGAACGCTGTGTAAAGACGATGGAGTAATTCGGCGTTAGGATGCATAAGTGCGAATTTGCCTACAACTTAATGTTGCATGTAATGTTGGATGAGGACTTCACACGGGAACGGAAGCATTAATGATACCTCATTTTTCGACCGGACGGTCGGTTTTTCTTTTTACGCAGGTTCGCTACCGTTCTTTACAGCTAGACCTTGAATAATCAGCGGTTCAGTGAATTGACGCAGGCCGCGAGCCAACCGAGCAGAGTGTCCGCTATTCGTAGCGTAGCGATTCGATCGGGTCGAGATTCGAGGCACGTACCGCCGGATAGATACCTGAAAACAAGCCAACTCCCATCGCGACGCCGGTGGCCAGCAGGATCGACCACACCTCGACCTCGGTCGGCCACCCCGCGGACGCAGCCACCACCTGAGCAATGCCCAACCCCATCAGAATACCGGCCAGGCCTCCGATCGCCGATAGCGCGAAGGACTCAACGATGAACTGGAAGCGAATGTCCGCGCGCTTCGCTCCAACAGCCCTCCGGATGCCGATTTCACGTGTACGCTCGAGAACGCTAGCCAACATAATGTTCATGATGCCGATGCCTCCCACCAGCAGCGAGATACCGGCGATACAGCCCATGACAATGTTGAACAATTGTTGGGTGCGACGACTCTCGGCGAGCAGGGTTTCGGGGACAACCAGCTCGTAATCATCGGCTCCAGCATGCAAGTGACCGAGAAGGCTCTTTACCGCCCGTGCCGTCTCGCGACCTTTCTCTGGCGAATCGAGGCGAACAATGATCTCACTCAAGGGTGAATCCAGAGGATCGTGGTCGAACTTACGCAACGCGGTCGAGATCGGCAGGTAGATCGCCGAGGCGGTGGAACCGAGCTGAACCCCCTGGAAACTATCGACCTCGCCGCCACTTCCTCGCAAGACGCCAATCACTTCGAGCCACACATCATTGATCTTGAGATGTTGCCCCAGCGCGGGTTCGTAGCCAAAGAGATCTTGGCGCACCGCGTCGCCGATCACCGCCACCTGAGCGTGATCGCGGATGTCGAGCACATCGACAAAGCGGCCTTCAACCAACTCGAGATTAACCAACAGTGCGTGACTATTGGACACACCATATACCTGGGCTTCGGTTGATCCATTGGCTGCGATCACCGCATAAGGCTCGATCTCTGCCTTCGGAGCGACTAACTCGACCCCGGGCACCGCGCTGCGGATCGCTTCAGCATCTCGCATCGACACCCCGAGAGACTTGGCGCGAATCTCTCTCAGATCATCGTCTTTGAGCTGCTTGGAACGCACCACTACATTATGAAGCCCGAGGCGCGAAATCGTTTCCAAAGCTTGACGCTCCGCCCCGGCGCCGATCGACAACATCGCAATCACCGCACCCACGCCAAAGACAATACCCAGCATCGTCAACCCCGATCGCAGCTTGTGCGCCGAGATGTTGTCGAGAGAGGTCAGTAGTGCTTCTTGTAGCTTCACTGTGAAAGTTCCAACTTCAGGGAAGACTCGGTCAGAAAGACTCGGTCAGAAAGACTCGGCCAGGGAGCATTATTCAGGGAGACAGGCCGACCGCCAGGGCCGAGACGCCTTTCCTTTCCTCCTCTGAACCGTCACTGGTGTTCGGAGGCGACAAGGCGATGATCTCACCCTCCTCGAGACCCGCGGTGACGACCACCAAGCCGAGAGAGGAAGCTCCCGTCTCAATCGTACGTGGCTCAAAACCGTTATTGCTACGGACGAAAACTCGAGCTGAACCGCCGGTCTGCGAAACCGCCTGCCGTGGAACCACCAAAGCGTCCGCAACCGCGTCGAGCGTCAAGGCGGCTTGCACTCGCTGGCCAGGCTTCAACCCACTCGGAGGCTCGCCTTCGAAAGCCAAAATCACACCAAAGTACTGCACCGGGGAGCCCCGGAAACGCGGTTTCGCCACCGCGTCGACCCGTCGAATCTTGGCTGGATAACGGACCTCGGGGTGGGACTCGATCATGACCAACGCAGGTTTGTCGGCAGCCAACCCGCCGGCATCCGCTTCGAGCACAAAAACTTCCGCCTCCATAGTGCCGAGGTCGGGAATCTCAGCGATGCCTTGATTGCGCCACATCTCGGCGCCGATCTGAGGCACCTCTCCACGCCAGTTGCGGGTCAGGCTCAGGATACCGGAGTGTGGCGCCCGGACTTCGAGCGCCGCCAGACCATCCTGCGCCTGATCGATGATCAACTGCGCCTTGCGCTGCTTGATCGCCAACAAATCGATTTCGGTCTGACTCAGTGACTGACGGGTCTGGCGGGAATCTTCGGCATGGGCCTTACGCTCAGCAGCGAGCTTGCCGTCGATCTGATCTACGATGATGTCGTGGCGTGAGAAAACGTCGTCGTCCGTCTTCTGAAATTTTTCAGCGTGGGACAACTCGAGGTCCGCAACCTCCAAACGAGTCTCGAATTCCGCCATCTTGGAGCCGCTCTCAACTCGTGACTTATCTACCTCCAAGCCAGCACTTCGTAAATCGTCCTGGCCTTGATCGAGACGCTCCTCCATCGAAGTGGGATCAAAACGCGCAACCAACTCACCTTCTGAAACCAGGCTGCCATCCGCCGCGACCCAAGCCAAACGGACGGTGTGCTGAACATCTGGTGGCACCGTCAGCGGAGTTGTGGTCGCGGCTTTGAGCGTGCCCTCCGCCGTCACCCGGTGCTCAAATCCGTGGCGTTCAACACGATAAGTAGCTGATAGATCAGGTTCTCCGCAGCCCAAGACCAAACCTAGGGCCAAACCTGCGAACACACACCCCCGCGGGGTCCTAGCCGCTACCAACAGCCACCCTCTGAAACGTCCGCTCACCGTGCCACACCGCCTCGGAGGTACACCCGATCACCTTCCTGAAGCCCCGACTCGACAGCAAAAAAATCGGCGTTGCGTTCACCGAACGCCGGATAGATCGAACGCCGACCGAGAAAAGTACGCACGTAGACTGCGGCACCCTCCGGCTCAGAAAACACCGCCTCGTGCGGCACGACCAGCCGATCTTCTAGCCGCTCGGTTTCGATCGAACCACGAAATCTCATCCCGGGCCGCATGCGTTCCGTATCGGTATCTTCGAGCTCGATTCCGAGCTTCACGACCTTCTGTGGGTTGCGCCACGATTTCTGTTGAACAGTGCGATGGATCTTCGTCACCTTGGCGTTGTACTCCTG
>JAJCXQ010000231.1 GCA_029263355.1 Acidobacteriota bacterium
CGCTTCCGACATCGGTACCGCGAGCATGGCACCCTCGGGCAGGTCATCCATCAGCTCACCTCGCGCCGCTACCAGCCTGAGAGCATCCTCTAGCGACAGGACACCCGCGAGATGAGCGGCTACAAGCTCGCCGATCGAATGGCCAATCATCGCTTGCGGAGTAATTCCCCAGCTCTGCCACAGCTCCGCCAGCGCCAGCTCAACGGCGAATAGCGCCGGCTGGGTATAGCGGGTACGATCGAGGCGTTTCGCCGCCGTATCGACGGTGGCATTGGGGAGCTGAGCCCCGACCGACAGTTCGCTGACTGGTGGCCATTGGTCTGCTGGCCAGTGCTCTGCTGGCCAGTGCTCTGGCGGCCATGAATCTGTTGGCGAGCTCGTCGGCGGGTTGACCGGCTTGGGTTCGGGCGACTGTGGGTCTACAGTCTGTGGGTCAGCAGTCCGTGGGGCTGCCGGCCACAGGATGGTGCGTAGATCCACCCCTAGAGGGATTGCGAGCAGGCCGGCACAGCGGTCAATAACAGCGCGGAAAATAGGTTCCTGTTCATACAAACCGCGGCCCATGCCGGGGTACTGACTGCCTTGGCCCGAGAATAAGAAAGCTACGGATCGCGATCGAGGTTCGGCGGTGTCGACGGCGCCTTGGGCGTGGGCCGGCAACTCGCCAGAGAGGGCCGCGATGGCCTGTCTGCGATCGCGGCAAAGGATGGTCCGGCGATGGCGAAAGACCTCGCGCCCGACCCGCAAGGTGTGGGCGATGTCGGCGACGGAGGTCGCGGAGGGTTTGCCCTCGGTGTCGGCCTGCCAGATCAGATGGTCCCGGAGGTTTTCACTCGCCTGTTCCAGCGCTGCCTTGCTGCGCGCCGAGAGCGTCAGCAGCTGCCATTCGCGAGACCCCTCCGCGATGGGGTTGGCCGGGGCTTCTTCGAGCAGGACGTGGGCATTGGTGCCGCCGACGCCAAACGAGCTCACTGCCGCTCTTCGCGGGGTGCCATTGTGTTCCCAGGTCTCGAGCTCTTTGGCAACGTAGAACGGGCTGGCCGGGAAGTCGATTGCCGGGTTGGCTTGTTCGTAGTGCAGGGTCGGCGGGATCTTTCGATGCTCGATCGCCAGGGTTGTCTTGATCAGTCCGGCGATGCCAGCCGCCGCGTCGAGATGACCAATATTGGATTTCACCGAGCCGAGAGCACAGAAGCCTCGGGCGCTGGTGGAGCGAGCGAAGACCTTGTTCAGAGCCCGTACCTCAATGGGATCCCCGAGAGTGGTGGCGGTGCCGTGGCATTCGATGTAACGGAGGGTGTCGGGGGTGATGCCCGCCATCTCTTGGGCGGCAGCGATCACTTCACTTTGTCCCTCGACCGATGGGGCGGTGTAACTCACCTTCATCGAACCATCGTTGTTGATCGCCGAGCCCTTGATGACGGCGCGGACGGTATCGCCATCGTCGATGGCTTCTGCCAGGCGTTTGAGGACAACAACACCAACTCCGCTGCCGAAAACAGTGCCGGCAGCAGCAGCATCAAAGGGGCGGCAATGGCCATCGGGGGAGGCCAAGCCACCCTCTTGATGAACGTAGCCGCCAACTCCCGGTACCCGCACCGTTACGCCGCCGACCAGCGCCATGTCGCACTCGTAGCTTTGTAATGCCAAGCAGGCCAGGTGGGTGGCGACCAACGACGTCGAACAGCTGGTTTGAACAACCATCGCCGGACCCTTGAGATCGAGCTTGTAGGCCACCCGGGTAGGCATGAAGTCTTTATCGTTGTTGATGAAGACTTGGAAGCCGCCGGCACCTTCGAATAGCTCTGGATGGCGGATCAGGTTTGACAGCAGATAGGTGTTCCAAGCGACGCCGGCGTAGACGCCGATCAGGCCGTCGAAGGTTCGAGGGGAGTGACCCGCGTCTTCGAGAGCGGCCCAGGAGTGCTCCAAGAAGAGGCGCTGCTGCGGGTCCATGATCTCGGCCTCGCGAGCGTTGTAGCCAAAGAACTCGGCATCAAATTCGTCGGCACCCTCGATGGTGCTCGCGACCTTCACATAGTCGGGATGTGAGAACGTTGAGCGTGGTACACCTGCCGCTAGCAGCTCCTCGTCGGAGATTGGCCGCATGGCTTCGACACCGTGTTCGAGCTGGGTCCAAAATTGCTCGAGATTGTTGGCACCGGGAAACCGGCCGGCCATACCGATGATGGCAATGTCCCTATCGCAAGCGCCGTCCTGATCGCTAGCACCGTCTCGATCGCTGGCACCGTCTCTATCGTTGGCATCGGGCAGTTCGGAAACACCGTCCAGTTCGCCAGCGGTCTCGTACTTGTTGCCGATCTCGTCTTGGGGTGCGTCATCCATCGTTTCGTTCATCCCAGGGTCGTCCGTCGGTAAGGTCGCGCGCGTCGGCCGCGGGCAGCGCGTCGGGTGTCGAGAGCGGCTTTCTTCTTGCTGGCGCGAAGTTGAGCTTGTACCGTCGTCTGTGGGTCTTCGGCAGTGGGCTCGAGGTACTCGGTGAGTGCGGCGATGGTCGGTGCCTCGAATAGACTCACGGTGGGGATTTCGCGTTCGAGGCGGCGTTGGAGCTCGCCGATCACTTGGACACCGAGTAGTGAGGTGCCACCAAGCTCGAAGAAGTTGTCGTTGATTCCAATCGACTCGATCCCCAAGTACCGCTGCCAGGTTTCGGCGATCACTTGTTCGAGGCCACCCGTCGGAGCGACAAAAGTGGTGCCCAGAGTGTCGCGGGATCCACCTGGAGGAGCGCTTGCCAGCTCTCCGAGCCCGGTGGTTAGAGCCGTTGGATCGAAGTCTCGGTAGGCTTCGCGCACCGCATCGAAGTTGT
This sequence comes from Acidobacteriota bacterium, assembly GCA_029263355.1. Classification (GTDB taxonomy): domain Bacteria; phylum Acidobacteriota; class Thermoanaerobaculia; order Multivoradales; family J023; genus JAAELT01. The sequence continues at coordinate 2,831 of JAJCXQ010000231.1, forward strand.
GAGGAGACACCACCAAATGTGGCGGTGGTCGCTGGCTGGCGAGGAGCCGGAGAAGTATTTCTGCGGCTTCATTCGGCTCGATCAGGCCGCTGAGAACGAGATCCTCCGGACCCCCGTAGGTATTTCGGATTTCTTCGGACTTGGTCGGTTGCTCGAGACTGGCGAGCGCCTTGGCGCTGACTTTCTGCATGGCGAAGCCTTCGATCTCAGCGCACATTGAACCGTGGTGGTCCACCAGGGCCGCGTCGCAGATCAGAGTGTCTCCCTCGCCACGCAGCTTGAGATAACTCCAGAGCTGTGACGGAAGAGGTGCGTGCAGGGTCAGTCGTTGATAAGAGAGCGGTAGAAAGTTGCCTTGTCGGACCAGCTGCACGCAACCCACGGCGATGTCGAGCAAGGCGGGATGGAGCGGCAGCTCCACGAGGTCCTTGGCAACATCCTCTGGCAGCCCGAGCTCGATCAGCAGCTCACCGTGCCGGTCTTCGTGGGTTGCGTGCAAACTGGGAAGGTTTTCGTGGCGGACGCTGACCAAACCCTGCCAGCGTTGGCCAGTGACCAGGAACTCGAGGCTCGAACGCTCCGCGGCTTGTTCGGCGGTGATGTGTGTGGCCATCCCAGACGCCAACTCCGCGGTGTCGAAGATCCGCCTCGGTACGGCGGCGACGGTGCCCACCGAGCCTCGACTGTGCTCGCGCCACGCGCTGCTGTCGGTTCCGAGCGCCCGGCTCAGAATCTGGAAGCGAGCTCGCCCATCCGCCAGGTCGAGGATCGTCAACACCTCGCGCCGGGTGCCGTGATCAACGACCAGAGGTTCGAGGAACACCGCGTCTCGGATCTCCACCGGGTCGTTAGGGTCAACGGTCGCGTTGGCCGAGCCGACATGACCGCTCCAAGCGGCGCGGGCCATCTCGAGATAGCTCGCACCCGGCACCGTCGGATGGCCGGCGACTTCGTGCTCGGCCAGGATCCAATGAGTTTCCGGGGCCATGACCGAGCGGTAGATCACCCGTTGGGAGGTTCTCAGGACCGGTATGCCAAGCAGCGGATGCGTCGCGCCGAGTGGAGTCTCTTTGGCCATACCGACATCCCGCCAGCGATCCCAACCCAGGGCGACAACAAGCGGGGATCGACCATCACGTCGCCTCGTGTCGACCGCAAGCTGCTCCGCGAACGCGTCGACGAAAGCGTTGGCGGCGGCGTAGTCGCCTTGGCCGTAGCCGCCGACAACCGAATTGATCGATGAACACAGAATGGCAAAATCGAGTGGGTCGTCCGCGAGAGCCTCAAAAAGACCGCGTGTCCCGGCCACTTTTGGTCTGAGAATGGCAGCGGCGTCTGTGGGTTGCCGGGTTGCTAGGATGCCGCCGCCAGCGACGCCTGCAGCATGGATGACACCTCGCAGAGGTCCAAAACGTTGCCTGGCGTTGGCGAGCACCTGACTCAGCGTCTCGGGATCAGCAACGTCAGCAGTAGCGACTTCGACTTCCGCTCCCAGGGCTTCCAGGTGCTTCGCCGCTTGGTGTGAGGCATGGCGACTGAGCAATACGAAGCGAGCCGTAGGCACTGCCTTGGCGAGAGTGGTGGCCAACACCTGACCAACGCCACCACCACCGCCTGTGATGAGCCAGGGGCCGCGGCTGAGCAGACGCGGCGGCAAGTTGTTGTCGGCCCGTCCGATGTTGCTCGATGGCAGTCGCAGCGGCTCGAATACGCGCTGCGTTCTTCGGCCGGCGCGGAAGGCGACAGCGCCGGCTGTTGATGAGGCCGGTGCGACTAGCTCCGCGACCCACTCGTCGAGGTCTTCGTCGGTGACCTGGTCAACATCGAGATCGGTGTCGACATCGATGCAGCGGACGTCGAGCTCACGATGCTCCTGGGCCAGGGTCTGAGCGAAGCCCCACAGCAAGGCTTGCGCGGGTTCAACAGGATCCCCGGCCTCTACCCTGAATGCGTAGCGGGTCAGCATCCGAACCCGGGCAGAGCCGGTTTCAGGAGTGGCGATACCCGAGAGATGATCCTTGAAGGGCAGAAGGCCCACCAGCTCGTTGCCGGGATCCAGCAGTTGAACGTGCCCAACCTGGTGGCTGAGACGCGCCGTCAGCTGTTGGCCCAACGCCAGCTCTGAAGTCACCAACAAGAGTGAGCCCGATGGTGATCCATTCGCCATCTCGTCTGCTGGTTCGCGCAGAGCCGGCTTCCAAAGTGGATAAGCGATCCACTCGCCGACGTCGGCCTTCTTCTGCAGCCGGTCAACATCGTCGTTTGATTGCACCGAGCTTGCCGCGCCGCGTTGCTGCGTTTTTGGCTCCGGATCCAGCCAGAAGCGTTGGCGCTCATAAGGGTAAGACGGGAGCTCAACACGGCGCCGTCGTTCCTGACGTTGATCGTAGACTTGCAGCCAGTCGATCTCACCGCCTGCTTGCCACAGTTGTCCGAGGGTGTTGGTGAGATGGCGTTGCGTGTTGTGGCGATTCTTGGGATGGGGTAGTGTCGAGATGGCCAACACGGTTTGCTGCCGCGACCGTGCTGCCGATCGGACAAGATTCGCCAGGGTATGCCCCGGTCCAACCTCGAGGAAAACCGCCGGCTCCTGGGCCAAGGTGGTGATGCCGTCCGCAAAGCGGACCGGTTCGGCGAGGTGCCGGCCCCAATATTCTGGGTCGGTGGCTTGTGTGTCGCTGATCCAGGTTCCGGTGAGGTTGGAGACAAACGGAATCCGCGGCGGTTTCAATTCGAGGAGCTCGAGCTTCTCGACCCAAGGGCGGATCGCTGGCCGCATCATCGCTGAGTGAAATGCGTGGGAGGTATGGAGGGGTTGGCAGCGTGCCTCCGGCGCACTCTCCGCGAGCTGCCGTGCCAGAGCTGCGATGGCATCGGTCGTCCCAGAGACCACACAATCCGTCCGCCCATTGACCGCAGCCAGTTGGACGTTGTCGCCGAGATGTGGCAGAAGGTCGCGCTCCGCCATTGCAACCCCGAGCATGGCGCCCGCCGGCTGTTCGGCCATCAATCGACCGCGGATTGCGACCAAGTGCAGTGCGTCGTCGAGGGTAAACACTCCGGCCAGCGTCGCCGCCACCAACTCACCGATCGAATGCCCCAGCATGGCGGACGGCGTCACACCCCAGGCCATCCACTGGCGAGCGAGGGCAACTTCGAGAGCAAACAGTGCGGGTTGGGCGAGCCGAGTGTCGCGCAGTCGCGAATCCAGCGTGGCCTGATTGTCTTCGGAAGGGTCAGGATAGAGGACGTGGCGCAAATCGATGCCGAGCTCGGGCGTCAAACGTTCGGCGCAATCGTCGAGCTGGCGGCGAAATACTGGTTCGGTGTCATAGAGCTGCCGTCCCATGTCGACGTACTGTGAACCCTGACCGGAGAACAGCATCACGACGCGTCGCCCAGTCTTGTCGTTGGCAACCGTCCGCATCACCGCTGGGTCGCGGGAAGCCAAGGCGTCGGCGGCGCTCTTACGGCTATCGGCGACCAGCCAACGCCGGTGGTCGAAAAACCGTCGGCCGACCTGCAAGGTGTAGGCGATGTCAGGCAACGTGCCGGGTTGGCCAGCTGAAGAGGTGTCAGGAGCCCGCAGGCGCTCGACGAGTCGGTCGGTTACGGCTTCCAAAGCCTTCGGCGTTCGGGCCGAGACCAACAACAGCCGCCAGGGCTTCGAGAGGCTAGTTGCTTCTTCTAAGGCAGGAGCCTCTTCTAGAACGATGTGGGCGTTTGTGCCACCGATTCCGAAGGAGCTGACCGCGGCGCGTCGCGGCTCGCCGTTGCGAGACCAGCTCTCGCAAGCCTGTTGAACGCGAAATGGGCTGTTCGCCAGCGAGATTCGGGGGTTCGGGCTCTCGAAGTGAAGGCTCGGGGGCAGCTCGGCGTGACGCAGCGCCTGCACCGTTTTGATCAGGCCGGCGATGCCGGCGGCAGTGTCGAGGTGGCCGATATTGGTTTTCACCGAGCCCAGGGAGCAGTTCGTGGTGGGGTCGCTCGAGGCGCCAAATGCCTGTATCAGGGCAGCCACCTCGATCGGATCGCCGAGCTCGGTGCCGGTGCCATGGGCTTCGATGTAGCTGATGCTTGCGGGCTTGACGCCGGCCGCGGCATGGGCTGACCGGATCACTTCGGTCTGCCCTTCCACCGACGGCGCGGTGTAGCCGATCTTCTGGGCGCCATCATTGTTGATCGCCGAGCCCTTGATCACGGCCAGCACCCGATCACCATCTGCTTGGGCTGCCGCTAGCGGTTTCAGGACAACAATCCCGGTACCGTTGCCGAGGACTGTGCCCCCAGCCTCAGCGTCGAAAGCTCGGCAATGGCCATCGGGAGACAGGATACTGCCCGGTTCGTGGATGTAACCTTGAATTTGCGGCACTCGCACGCTGACTCCACCCGCAAGGGCGATGTTTGACTCGCCGGTCGCCAGGCTCTGGCAGGCCATGTGGACCGCCACCAGGGAGCTCGAGCAGGCGGTCTGGACGTTGACCGACGGGCCCCGGAGGTCGAGCTTGTAGGACACCCGGGTCGGGACAAAGTCCTTGTCGTTCGAAATGAACGCCTGATAGCTGCCAGCCACTGCAGCGAGTTGTTGCTCGCCGACGTGGAGCAGATAGGAGTTCATGCCGACGCCAGCGAAGAGACCGATCTTGCCGCGATGACGCGATGGGTCGTAGCCGGCATCGTCGAGGGCATCCTGGGCACATTCGAGGAATAGGCGATGTTGGGGATCCATCACCTCGGCTTCGCGCGGAGAAAGTCCGAAGAAGTCGGCATCAAACTCTTCGGCTCCGTCCAGAACACCCCGGGCGCGAACGTAGCGTGGATCGGTTAACAGCTCCTCGGGGACATGACCGGACAGCTCCTCGTCGTCGAAGAAGGAGATCGACTCCACCCC
>JAJCXQ010000232.1 GCA_029263355.1 Acidobacteriota bacterium
GGACCCAGAAGGACCGAGGTAGGTGATGTGCGCCCCTTGATCAAACGAAGCCGTCTCGAAGGCGCAGCGAGTGCGGGTCGATGACTTTTCGAAGATCAGAGCGATATTCTTACCGGTCAGGCGCTGCTGCTCAGTGCCCGCGTATTTAGCGGCCTTGAGATCACTCGACAGCTTGAGCAGGAAACGGATTTCCTGGGGTGTGAAGTCGAGCAGCTTCACAAAGTGACGATTCCTGAGGTTGAACGCCATGACGAATCTCCTGGACGTGACGGGTGGGTTTGGAGCTTGCTGCGAGCCGCAGCCGGGCTCGGCAAAGATACGACCAACCGGTCGTCGGCGGCAAGAGCCTCGAACTCAGTTGGACGAGACTCGGCGCACCCGCTCGAGGGCCGACCGCAGTTCCTCGGCACGCACCGGCTTGGCGACATAGTCGTCCATGCCGGCGGCTAGACATTTCTCCCGATCACCACGCATCACGTTGGCGGTCATTGCGATGATCCAAGGTCTTGGATGCGTCAGCTCGATCCGATCGATGGTTCGAGTCGCCTCGAGACCGTCCATCTCCGGCATCTGCACGTCCATGATGACCACGTCGTACGGCTGACGCTCGAGGGCTTCCAGCACTTCCGTTCCGTCAGCCGCGACATCAGAGCGATAGCCCATGCTCTCCAAGATCTTCCGCGCCACCATTTGGCTCACGACGTTGTCCTCCGCCAACAAGATCCGCAGGGGCAAACGCTCCCCCAACCGGTCCTCGATCGAGACGACCGGCGGCGAAGCTGATGGTTGCGCGAACAGAACCTGGACCAGAACATCGAAAAGTTGCTGCTGTTTGATCGGCTTTGCCAGGATCGCTGCAAAGTGATCGATGCGGCGCGCCGCATCGCGCTTGCCAAGCGACGTCAGGAGCACCATCGGCACCTCTCGACCGGCCGGATACCGACGAATCTCATCCGCCAGCATAGCGCCATCCATCTCCGGCATCAGCATGTCAAGGATTGCAACATCGAAGATATCACCCCGGCGGATCCAGTCGAGCGCTTCCACCCCGGTGGCGACAGCGCGCGGCGCCATACCCCAGGCCTGGGTCTGATGGGATAAGACACGGCGGTTGGTGGCGTTGTCGTCGACGATCAGCACACTCTTCCCCAACAGCTCGGACTGAGTGCCGCTGAGGGAGCGGCGTGGGGGGTCGGCCACCGCCGGCGCGACCACGGTGAAGTGAAAGACCGAGCCTCGCGAAACCTCGCTCGCGACCCAGATTCGACCTCCCATCTTCTCCACCAACTGTTTACAGATTGCCAGCCCTAAACCGGTGCCGCCGAACCGCCGTGTGGTGGAGGTATCGACCTGGCTGAAGGAATCGAACAGCTTGTCCAAACGGTCGGCGGGGATTCCGAGTCCAGTGTCGCGGACATCGAAATGCAACCGCGCGACGTCACCGTCGACATCCACGGGCTGTTCACCGACCACCGGCCCGGCCCCGGAGTACGGGTTCACAGTCACCACAACTTCGCCCGCGGCGGTGAATTTGACCGCATTGGCGAGCAGGTTCACCAGCACTTGCCTCAACCGAGTCACATCCCCCGAGACATGGCTCGGTACTGAATCTTCGATCATGTAGGCCAGGTCGAGGTTCTTCTTCCCGGCCTCGGTCGCCACCGCATCGAGGCTGTCCTCGATACATTCGCGCAGCGCGAACGGCTGCTCCTCTAAATCGAGCTGGCCGGCTTCGATCTTCGAGAAGTCCAGAATATCGTTGATGATTGCCAGCAGGCTGTCACCGCTCGACCGGATGGTCTCGACATATTCCCGCTGATCGGCGGCGAGCTCGGTTCCCAACAGCAAGCCGGTCATCCCGATCACACCGTTCATCGGTGTGCGAATCTCGTGGCTCATATTGGCGAGGAACTCGGACTTCGCTCGATTAGCCGCCTCCGCTCCTTCTTTCGCCAGCTGTAAGTCGGCATTCGCCGCCACCAGCTCGTCTTGCCGCTGCACGATCTCGGTGGTGCGCTCTGCGACCACCGCCTCGAGCTCGTCGTTACGCAGGACTAGGCGACGAATTCGCAGGCGATTGAGGCTCCAAGCCGTCAGCGCGACGAGCACCGCGATCAGAGCATAGAACCAACGTGTCTGGTGGAAGTGTGGCAGCAGATCGAAGGAGACGGCGGCGCCCGTCTCGTTCCACACTCCGTCGTCGTTGCTGGCAGTCACTCGAAAGCGGTACTCGCCCGGGGGGATGTTGGTGTAATAGGCCACCCGGCGATTCCCCGACTCGACCCAGCTCTCGTCGTAGCCCTCGAGTTGGTACTTGAAGAGCACTTTGTCTGGGTTGAGAAGACTCAAGGCAGTGAAGTGAAATTCGAGCTCACCGCGCCCTGGTGGCAAGGTTGCGTCGCCCTCCGAGGTGGATACGCGACCGTCAATCATCACTCGTTCGATGACGACCGGTGGCGCCAACCGATTGATCACGAGACTCTCGGGATCGATGATCACCGCTCCTCGGACGGTAGGAAACCACAACGTACCGTCACGAGTTTTCCAACCCGCGGGTTGCGAGTTGCCCATGCATTCGAGGCTCGGCATTCCGTCGGCAATACCGTAGCTGGTGGATCGAACCTGTTTTTCAGCACCGCTGGCTACCGCCGCAAGCTCCTGCTTGGATACTCGAAAAACCCCTTTGTTGCTGCACATCCACAACTGTTCCCGAGCATCTTCGAGGATCTGGTAAACGACGTCCGTCAACAGGCCGTCGGCCGAGGTGAAACGCGCCAGCTCCCCAGCCTGCAAGCGCAGCAACCCATCGCCCCGGGTCCCGATCCACAGCAGCCCATCAGCGTCGGGGTACAGCGCCTGAATCACCGCATCGGAGACCGCAGGATGAGGTTCGATGGTGAGCTCACCATCGCGCAGGACCGCCAAGCCACCTTCAGTACCGATCCACAGTGCACCTTCCTGATCTTCGGCCAGGACTCGCACTGAAGGATGAGGCAACTCCCAGGGCGCGGGGAAAAGAGTCGAGGTGGCGACATCGAGCCACAGCAGGCCGGGCGTGTCGGAACCCAGCCAGAGTTTCCCCGCGGTGTCCTCCTGGATGGCAAGGACCGAGAATTCCGCACCGGGGGTCAACGTGATCCGGCTGAGGGCACCATCTCGCCATCGGTTCAAGCCCTGATAGGTGCCGATCCACAAACTGTCGTCTTGCCCCTGATGGAGCGAATAGACCGCATCGTCAGCAAGGCCGTCGGCGGTGGTGAACACGGTGACGCGATCGTCGGCCAGCCGCGCCAAGCCACCACCATCGGTGCCGATCCAGATGTTGCCAGCACGATCTTCGAGGACGACATTGGTTCGCTGGTGAGGCAATCCGTCACGCAGACCGAATGATACGAACCGTGTGTCCCTGAGTCGATTGAGGCCGCCAGCATCGGTGCCGAGCCATAGGCTGCCCTCGCGATCCTCAGCCAAGGACCAAATAATATCGCTCGATAGGCCGCCCGACGACGCCCCGATCGACTGTGACCCGCCAGCAGGCGCCAGCGAGGTCAACGTTCCCGCCAACCTCCGGAACAGACCACCACCGTAGGTGCCGATCCACAATCCGTGATCGCGATCCTCCAGAACCGACAACACGTCGTGGCCACCGAGCTCGTGTGCAGCGACTGTCTCGACAACCGAACCCTTGCGAAGCTTGGACATCCCACCGCCTGTGGTTGCCACCCAGACGCCGCCCTCCAGGTCCCCAGCCAACATCGTCACCATGCGGCCAGCCGTCGGCAAGCTGGAAGTATGGTCGGCAAAAGCGCCTTCTCGGTAGCTCATCAACACACCGTCGAACGTTCCTATCCAGACGTCCCCCGTCGGATCCTGGTGCAGTGCTAAGACTGAGCGTTCGGCCACCCCTTCGACAAAGGTCTCGATTCCCCCATTCTGCCAGCGACTCAGTCCAGCTTCGGTGCCGATCCAGATGCTGCCATCTGTATCGGCGGCGAGCGCATGGACTCGGTCATGAGCTAGTCCGCTGCGGGTGGTGTAGGCCGAGAATCGGCCATCTTTGAGTCGAATCAAACCGCCGCCATCGGTGGCGATCCACAAGCTACGGTCCTGGCTTTCCGCCAAGGTGTTGATGGTGTTGTGAGTGATCGCGTCGGTATTGGCTTGGTCGAAGACCGTAAAACGGAGGCCATCGAATCGCACTAGACCTTCGAAGGTGCCGAGCCACAAGTAGCCGTCTGCGGTTTGCAGGACGCAGGTCACCGAGCTCTGCGGGAGACCTTCCTCGATCTGCCAAGCATCAAACCCGTATTGGCCGACTTGACGCCTCGGATCGAGGGCGGAGGCCAGGTCACCCCAGGCCAGAACCCAAGCAAGAGCCATAACCAGGGCCGTGGCCAGCCGGTATCCCTGTCCGCAGGCTGGCTGCCGTGGACAGCCCTGCATCGGTTGGCAGCCCTGCATCGGTTGACAGCCCTGCATCGGTTGGCAGACGGTGGTCGATTTCTCGGCAATCGGACGAGCGGTCACGAGGTCGATGGTACCATCCCTTGCCAGCCACGCCCGCCAGCCCAGAGCTATCGACTTGAGGGGCTAAGACCATGCAAGAGAGACCGCCGTCCACCGTCACAATTTTGGGTATTCCCAACGACGACGGTTCGTCGTATCTGCGCGGCGCCGCGCAAGCTCCCGACGTCATCCGTCAAGCCTTCAGGTCTCCATCCAGCAACACCTGCTGCGAAACCGGGCTCGACCTCGACGCCGAGCCGCGACTGCTCGACGCTGGCGATCTAGAATTCGACGTGGATCTCGCACCTTTCGACCAGATCGAGACGACGGTCGGCGAATTGCTCGACGGTGGATCCCGTGTCCTGACCCTCGGTGGCGACCATGCCATCGCCTATCCGATCCTCAAAGCCTACGGCCAGCGTTACGAGCGCCTGAGCCTCCTCCAACTCGACGCCCACCCCGATCTCTACGACGAGCTCGACGGCAATTACCTGTCACACGCCTGTCCCTTCGCCCGCATCATGGAAGAGGGCCTGGTGGCGCGCCTGGTGCAAATCGGGATCCGCACGCTCAACCCTCATCAGAGCATGCAAGCCGAACGTTTTGGCGTCGAGATCATCGAGATGCGGGATTGGGATCCGACAACAGTCCCCGAATTCGAGGCGCCACTTTATTTGTCCCTGGATCTCGACGTCCTCGATCCGGCCTTCGCTCCCGGAGTCTCCCACCACGAGCCGGGTGGACTTTCCGTGCGCGAAGTCATCCGCGTGATCCAGGACCTGAACGTCCCCCTCGTTGGCGCCGATCTGGTGGAGCTCAACCCGACGCGAGACCCAAGCGGCGTCACCGCCATGGTCGCCGCCAAGCTGTTCAAAGAGATCGCGGCCAAGATGCTCGAGGGTTGAATCCAGGGCGGTTGTGTCGAGATCTCGCAACATCGCCGGGTAACACTTTTGACCCGACCTCCGTAGTGGGCGTGAAAGGAGAGCTCATGGCAAACACCACAGCACAGAGAATTCTGATCACCGTCACACTTTTGACCTTGGCGATCGCCGCAAGCGGCTGCAAGGCAGGCGTCAATCGTTCCCTGAGAGTCGGCGACGGCGAGACCGTCGATGGCGGCATGAATACGGTCAACGGCAGCGTTCGAATTGGTCGCGACGCCACCGTCAACGGCACCAGTCGCAGCGTCAATGGCGGCATCTCGGTCGGCGAAGGCTCGCGGGTCGGAAGCCTGTCGACGGTCAACGGCTCGATCGAGGTTGACGACAGCGTCACCGTTGACGGCGATTTGGGGTCGATCAATGGTTCAGTAGAGAGCGGTCGCGGAACCAAAATCGACGGCGATGTCTCTACCGTCAACGGCAGCCTAGATCTCGAAGACACAGAAGTTCGCGGTGGTATCACGACCCGCAACGGCGCCGTGACGCTGCGCGGCGGGCGGGTGCGCAAAGACATCGTCATCGAGGGTCGCAAAGGCAACGGTCGATCCCGCAAGCTGACCATCCGGATCCTCGACGGCGCAGTTGTCGAGGGTGACGTGATCGTCGAAGACGAGGACCGCGACGTCTCCGTCTATTTGGAGGATGGCGGCGAGGTGCAGGGAGAGATCCGCGGCGCCGAGGTGGTGCGGTAGCCTCTGAACGGCGGGCCGGCCACAAGTCACCTACAGGCGTTTGGCCGGCCGCAACTCGCTTCACTGGGCGGTTTTCCGGATAAACGGTGTTCGAGGGCCGGAGTTGGCCCTCGGTCTACCGAGGCCGATTGAAGCTCAGGGAATCGGGGCCAGATCCGTGATGCCGACGATGGCATGTTTGTAGATCAGATACTCCTGCGTTCCGTTGTCGACCACCAACGCGTAGCGGTCGAAACGTTTGATCTGACCTTTGATCTGCTTGCCGGTCACGAGGGCAAAAACAAGAACCTTGCCCTCTTTCAAGCTTCCAAACAGGAAGCTGTCTTGGATATTGATAGGCCGCTTTGACGCCTGACCCCGCGAATCACGCATGTCGCGCGAGTCGCGCACTTCTGGAAAATCGTTCATAGCTCACTCCAGCAGCATGTCGGATGCTCTACTCGTATGGCTCGAAGGCTCGAAGGCTCGAAGGTCTCTTTCGGGCCGTTGTGGTTTCGTCGAGGCACGCCGACAGTCGCGAAGATCGAGGGGTTTCGACTCCTAACTGGGTCCCGCCGCCGCCGTGGCCCCTAATCTATACCAGATTCGTCGCTGACTGACATGAACCATTTGTTCGCCATCAATGGCCAGGGGGTTGGATGACGTTGTATCCCCCAGTCAGTCGTCGGAAATGCACCCGATCTCGTAGGACTGCGAACTTGCCGTACTCCTGAATCGCCCTCAAGAACGGCAGAATGTAGTATCGAAGAATTATGTTAAGATTCTGACAACAGTCAGAGAGATTCCCTTTTCAGATTCGTTCCGTGTTTTCGCCAGGTTTCGGTATAGCTAATACCGACGGAGTTCTCGATGTTGTTTATGGCGAGTCGCTTCCTGGAGGGTTCATGAATCCTGGCCGCCTGTTGGTCGTTGATGACGATGAAGCCGTCTGTCAAGTGATGGCGATCATGCTCACCGATCTCGGTTATGAAGTCACGACCGAAACGGACGGACGAAATGTTCTGGGCATTTTGCGGGAAGGAAAATTCGATGTTGTGCTGCTCGACATCGTCATGCCGGAGCTCGATGGTCTCGAGCTCATCGAGCAGATTCGCGAGCATTTCAACGTCTTGCCCATCCTGGTGGTCACCGGCTACGGTTCGGCCGAGTTGACGGTTGATGCAATGCGCCGCGGAGCCACCGACTTCGTCACCAAACCGGTTGATTCACCGTTACTCGATTTACGTATTCGGCGATCCTTCGACCTCGAGCAGACCCGACGGATGGCCAATACTGACGGCCTCACCGGGCTCTACAACCATCGATACCTGCAGGAAAGGCTGAAGCAAGAAGTGGAACGGGCCGAACGTTATGGCTGTCCGCTATCTGTCGTGATGGGTGATCTCGACCACTTCAAGAACTTCAACGACACCTTCGGGCACCCCCGCGGCGACAAACTCCTGATCGCGGTCTCGGCAGCCCTACGACAATTGAGCCGCGCCTCGGATGTCCTGGCACGTTATGGCGGTGAGGAGTTCACTATGATCCTGCCCGAGACGACGGCCGAAGAGGCCCGGATCCTGGCCGAGCGAGCCCGGCAAAGAATCGCCGCTCTGGAGCTTGCTTCCGAGCACAACGAAGCTCAGAAGGTTACGGTCAGTCTGGGCATTGCTTCACATGTTCCCGGAACTTCCAGCGAGCGATTGATCGAAGCCGCTGACGCGGCGCTTTACGCCGCCAAACATGCCGGCCGCAATTGCGTCAGCCTGGCCGTTCAAGAGGTCACCGACGACACCGACGCCGGTGAAGACGCCTCGAACTGAGCTAGGCGTTGCTGGCCCGCGCCGAAACCGACGGTCCACCACGATCCCGCAAACTCGGCGGAACGTGCTCGTGGGCATGGTAGGAGCTGCGTACCAATGGGCCAGATTCACAATGTAAGAAGCCCAACTCGAGAGCATAGGCGCGAAGCTCGGCAAACTCTTCAGGCGTCACAAAACGATCCACCGGTAGATGCTGCGCGGTCGGTTGCAAGTACTGTCCGACGGTGAGTACTTCGACTCCGGCGCCGCGAATATCAGCCAGCGTCTCGAGGACTTCGTCATAGGTCTCGCCAATCCCCACCATGATGCCGGTCTTCACCCGCCCAACGTACGCACCGCGATCGCGGCGAGCTGAGGCGTCAGCAAGGATCGCCAGGCTACGCTCGTATCGACTCCCCGGCCGAGCTTGGCGATAGAGTCGTGGCACCGTTTCCATATTGTGGGAGAAAATCTCCGGCCGCGCCGCCAACACGATATCGAGAGCATCGGGCACGTTCCGAAAGTCAGGGGTCAAGACCTCAACCGCAGAGTCGGGGCAGCGCTGGTGAATCGCCTCGATGACCTCTGCCCAATGTCGAGCGCCACCGTCCGGTAGATCATCACGATCTACCGAGGTGATCACGGCGTGCTGCAACCCCATCACTTCAACCGCTTCCGCGACATGTTGGGGTTCTTCGCGATCGACCGCCTCGGGCCGGCCGGTGGTCACCGCGCAAAAACCGCAGCGTCGAGTACAAATGTCACCGAGAATCATGAAGGTTGCGGTGCCGTGTTCGCCCCAGCATTCGTAGATGTTGGGACACCGCGCCTCTTGGCAGACGGTGTTGAGACTCAGCTTTGAAACCAGACTCTGGACCTGGCGGTAACGCTCGGGGGTCGCGATGCGAATCCGCAGCCAGTCCGGGCGCTTGGCTCGCGGCTTGCGATCACTCTGGGCTCCGATCTGGACAAGTGATTCCATGGCCAGGAGTCTACAGGAGATTCGCTTGCGCAAAGAAGCCCGTTGACCGACTCCCGATCACAGCTCCATATCGAAGCCTACGTCGAGCACCGGCGCGCTGTGGGTCAGCCATCCCACCGACAACAGATCGACCCCGCTTTCAGCAATCGCTGGCGCGGTTGTTGGCGTAATGCCGCCCGAGGCCTCGGTGATGGCCCGACCGTCGACCCGCACCACTGCCTGACGCAGCATCTCGGGAGACATGTTGTCGAGCAACACCGCGTCGATACCAAGTGCGATCAGCGCCTCGAGCTCGTCGAGGTCGTCAACTTCGACTTCGATCTTTACCAGATGCCCGATGTGTCGGCGGGCGCGCTCGACCGCCGCCGCGGCGCCACCAGCCAAGGCTCGGTGGTTGTCTTTGATCAACACCGCGTCGTCGAGGCCGTAACGATGGTTCGAGCCGCCGCCGATGCGCACCGCGTACTTCTCCAGGCATCGCAACAACGGCGTGGTCTTACGGGTGCAGACGACCCGCGCCTCGGTGTGCGCAATCGAACGTGCCAGGTCCCGGGTGGTGGTCGCAATACCGCACATTCGCCCGAGCACGTTGAGCGCCGTACGCTCCGCCGAAAGCAGCTCACGGGCCCCGCCTTGCACTCGCGCCAGGATCTCGCCGGCCTCGGCGTCGGCGCCGTCGGGCACCTCGATCGCCACCTCCACGGTCGGATCAAGATGGCGAAAGGCGGACAGCGCTACTTCGAGCCCGGCGACCCGGCCGCCACGGCGAGCTCCGATCGTGCCCGTGGCCCGCAAATCCGGCGACACGATCGCATCGGTGGTCAAGTCCCCAGCACGCCCCAGGTCTTCGCGCAAGGCGCCCTCGATGATCGGCTGGTAGACGATCGGATAAAGCGGGATGGGTCGCTCGCCCATCAGGCAATCTCCCGCGTACCGATCGTCGGTCGCGTCGCGACCAACGGGAAGTCACCTGCGGTCCGCCATGAAGCCGCTTCCCCGGGCCGGTAGGTCCAAAAGAAGCGATGCGCGAAACGCTCACGGGGCTGTGGAAAGTCGGAGCGAAAGTGAGCCCCACGACTTTCCTCGCGAGCCAGTGCCGCCGCCGTCACCAGGCGCCCCAGGGTGAGCAGATTGTGGGCCTCGGCAGGTCGAGACGGAAGCTCGCGACCGAGGCGGTCGAGCTCTTCGAGGGTCGACTCGAGCCCAAAGCGATGACGTTCCAAGCCAACGTCTTGCCACATCATGCGTCGGATCTGCTGGCTTACCGCGGCGCCCACTTGGCGCCCTGACGGCGCGGGGTTGGCTTGGCGCCCAGACGGCGCGGTGTTGGCTTGGCGCCCAGACGGCGCGGTCGACTCGCGCCAAACCACCTCGGCGTCGTTGGCCGACGTCACTTGCGGAACAGATCGAGGGCCAGTGAAGCCTCCCAGGTCCTCCGCTACCCGCGCGCCGAAGACCAAAGCCTCGAGCAGCGAGTTCGAGGCCAATCGGTTGGCTCCATGGACGCCGGTCGACGAGACCTCACCACAAGCCCACAACCCAGAGAGTGAGCTTCGCCCAAAACCGTCAACGGCGATCCCCGCCATCGCATAATGCGCCGCGGGGGTCACCGGAATCGGCTGGCGACGCGGATCGATACCCGCGCGCCGACAATGCTCCCACACCGTGGGGAAACGTTGCGGGAAGCGAGCCCCGACCACCTCAGTGGCGTCGAGGAAGACCTGGCGTCCAGCTTGTTGACGTCCCAGGATTGCCCGCGCCACGATATCCCTGGGCCCAAGCTCCGCCATCGGATGGACCCCGACCATGAAACGTTGGCCCTGATCGTCGATCAAACGAGCACCTTCGCCGCGCAGCGCTTCGGTCACCAGCGGCAACGGCTGCGTCGACACCAGATCCCGGACGGTCTCGAGCGCGGTCGGATGGAATTGAATCATTTCGAGGTCCACCAGTTGAGCGCCAGCGCGGGCCGCCATTGCCAAACCATCGCCGGTTGCCTCGACTGGGTTGGTGGTGCGCGCATAAAGCTGCCCGAGGCCACCCGTCGCTAGCACCACCGCGGCGGCCCGGTGAAAAACCGTGCGTCCTTCACTGCGAGCCAGGACACCCACGACCCGGTCGTCTCGGGTCACCAGATCATGAACGACAACGTTCTCCCGCAGATCAATTCCGGGATGACGGCGAACTTCGGCGACCAGCGCCCGAACCATTTCCGCGCCGGTGGCATCACCGCCGGCATGGAGGATCCGGCGTCGGCCGTGCGCCCCTTCACGGCCGAGCAGCAGCGAACCATCGGCGCCGCGATCGAACTTCGCCCCAAGCTCGATCAGCCGCCGAATCCGCTCTGGGCCTTCGTGGGTCAAGATCTCGATCACAGCCTGTTGCCCCAAGCCGGCGCCGGCCGAGATGGTGTCTGTGGTGTGTAGACGAGGAGAATCTCCGGCAGCCATCGCCACCGCCACGCCTCCCTGCGCCCACTGACTCGAGCTGCCTCCACCGAGAGTAGTTTTGGTCAGCACCGTCACCTGTCGTGGCAGCAACCCGAGGGCCGCAGTAAGCCCGGCGATACCGCTGCCAACGACGATCACGTCGCTGGTCACGACCTCGTCGGCCTCCTGACGCACCGCGATCGGTGTCATCGCCCCGCCCCGCGGCCGACCTCGAGCATGCGCTCGACGGATCTGCGGGCTCGGGCAGACACTGAAGGATCGACTTCAACTGGATAGTTCATCGTCTGCAGCGAGTGCAGTATCTTGGGCAGCGTGATGCGCTTCATGTGCGGACAGAGATTACACGGCCGAACGAACTCGACGTCGGGATGCTCAACCGCCACATTGTCCGACATCGAACACTCGGTGATCATCACCACCTTGTTGGGTTGCCGGTCGCCGACAAAACCGATCATGCCGGACGTCGAGCCGACGTAGTCAGCCTCCGCCAAAACGTCTTGGGGACACTCGGGATGGGCCAACACGATCACACCCTCGTTACCGGCGCGGTAAGCTCGCACTTCGGCGGCGGTGAAGCGCTCATGGACCTCACAGTGGCCCTGCCACAGAATGAGTTCGACATCGGTCTGGCTAGCGACGTATTGACCAAGGTACTCGTCCGGTAGGAAGATCACGCGTTCGACGCCGAGGGACTCCACTACCTCAACGGCGTTGGCCGAGGTGCAACAGATATCGGTTTCAGCTTTGACCTCCGCCGAGGTGTTGACGTAGGTCACCACCGGCACGCCTGGATAACGCTCGCGCAGCAGCCGCACATCAGCGCCCGTAATCGATTCGGCGAGGGAACAACCCGCTCGCAGATCCGGGATCAAGACCGTCTTCTCTGGGTTCAAAATCTTGGCGGTCTCCGCCATGAAGTGGACGCCACACAACACGATGGTCTCGGCATCGGTTTCCGACGCCAAGCGCGCTAAAGCCAAAGAGTCGCCACTCAAGTCCGCCACGCCGTGGAAGATCTCCGGCGTCTGGTAGTTGTGGGCCAAGATGATGGCGCCGCGCTCTTTCTTGAGACGTTCGATCTCGGCGATATATGGCGCGTGCACCGGCCATTCGATCTCGGGGATGACTTGATCGAGGCGTTGATAAACCGCCGCTGTCTGAGCAGCAACCTGCGGCGTGTACTCGAGCAAAGGCAACGGCGTCGAGCCGGTTGGAGCAGTCGATAGATCGTGCATAGTTCCTCTCCTTCAGAGACGTTCAGCTGTGACGACTGGGCTCGGGACCGCGGCCTTCATCACCGGCGCTTCCGCTCACCATATGCTCAGAGTGAGTATATGAGGAATCCAAAAAAATCCGGCGGCGGCCGGTTGTCGTCATCTCCCATAACTAGACTTATGCTAAATGTGAGCATAAGTATTTGTCAAGAACTTTGTGAAGGAATCGTCAAGCTCACTGTTCCGGCAAAGCCGGCAGTCCGACCCCGGGGGTCGGACGCTCGCGCAACACACCATGACGAAAGCGAAAAAGCTCGGCTGGCCGCCCACCCGTTCCCGCCGAAAGTTTGCCCGTCCCTTCAACCAATCCGCCCTTTTCCACCAACCGCCGGAAATTCTGTTTGTGCAGCCGTTGACCGGCCAGAGCCTCGACCACCCGTTGCAGTTGGAGCAGGGTGAATGTCGGTGGTAGCAGTTCGAAGACCACCGGCCGGTATTTGATCTTGCCCCTAAGACGACTGACCGCCGTCGCCAGGATCCTGCGATGATCGAAGCACATCGGACGACCCAGCCGGGGGGCTAGCGCGGCCTTCCCCTCCGGTTCGGCGGCACGCCGATCGCGCAACGCCTCGCCGACCAGACCCGCCTCATAAAGCAGCTCGTAACGATCGAGCACTCGGTAACCGTCCCATGGAGCACCACCCCAGCCGAAAGCGATGTCGACCCGATCGCGACGTAGTTGGGCGGCCCGCCGATCCTGCGCCACTTCGATCCATGTTTTCAGAGCCGGTTCCAGCAGTTTGTCGAGAATCGCCGGACGCCCGTTGCGCCAGTCTTCCCATGGCAGGTAGTCATACCATGGACGCCAACGCGCCTGAGTGGCGCCGACCACCACATCTTCCCGACACAACGAGAGGTAGCCGATCGACAGGATGCGCGGACCGCCTTCACGCTCCAACGGATCCCGATTGCGATCACCATAGGTATAGAGTTGCTCGACGTAGCCGACCTCGATACCGGTCTGCTCCCGGACCCAGGCCCGCAGCGCCAGTTCGAGAGTGCGATCGCGGGCCGGATCAAGCGGACCAAAAGGCAGGCCGTCGATTAGCTCCGCCGGCGGCGCCTCGAGACTTCCGTCTTCAGGCAGAACCACCGAATGGTCGCCGCGGCGCAAGGTCAGAATTCGTGGTTCTTCGTCGGTGACCGCCAGGATCACAGCGTTGAGGCCAACGAAGATTTGGGAGCTTTCGCTCATGGGGTTACGTTAGCGTGCCGCGACTGCCTGGTCTAGGCCGTCCCACAAGGCTGCGGCATCCACTTCAACCAACCTGCGGTCGAAGACCTCACCGACATGCCGCGCCAAACGCGTCGCAATCTCGACCAACGGCACGGCCCGGCCGGTCAGGCGCTCGATCGACGTCATGCTCACCTGCGGCAGGCCGCAGGCGACGATGCCGTTGAAATGCTCGAGCTCGGTCGCGACGTT
>JAJCXQ010000233.1 GCA_029263355.1 Acidobacteriota bacterium
TCCACCACATCGGCTTCGACATGTGGTCCCGCGAGCACTTCATCCGTGAGCTGGGATTTCTCTACCGAGCAATGTTGGACGGGTGCCCTTCGCCGCTGCCTGAACCCACCGTTCAATACGCTGACTTCGCCTGCTGGCAACGAGATTGGATGAACGGAGAGCACCTCGACGAACTGCTCGACTACTGGCGGCAACAGCTCGCAGGCGCTGAGCTGACCCTACGCTTGCCGATCGACCGTCAACGCACCGAGGCCCAGGGCTTCCGTGGTCGCCGCAAGTTGATCATGTTGCCCACCGCTGCCGGCTCGCGCGCCCGCCGCCTCGGTCGCGAAGCGGGGACATCCCCCTACGTCGTCTTCCTCGCAGCGGTGACGACATTACTCAGCCGTTACACCCATCAGGAAGATCTGGTGATCGGGTCGCCGATCGCCAACCGCCACCGCCAAGCGGTCGAGGGGCTGGTCGGCTTCTTCGTCAACACCTTGGTCTTGCGCGCAACCATGGGGGACAACCCGACGTTTCGCGACCACGTTGAACGTCAGCGAGACGTTTTCTCCGGCGCCTTCGCCCATCAGGACCTGCCGATCGAACGGTTGACCCAAGAGTTGCGTTCCGAGCGTGATTGGCACCATCAGCCGCTGTTTCAGGCCACCTTCAACTATCTCGAAAACTACGTCCCAAAACCGCTCGAGATCGGCGAGCTGACCCTGAGCATCGACCGTCGAGTCTACAACGGTGGCGTCGTGACCGACTTCTCGCTTGCCATGTTCGAAGTCGACGGGGCGTTCAACATGGTGCTCGATTACAGTTCTGATCTGTTCGACGACACCACCGCCGAGCGCATGTTGCGCCACCTTGGCAGTTTGATCACTCACGCAGGCGCGGAGCCCTCCTGTCCTCTGCGCTCGCTGCCTTTGCTGAATCCAGCACAGTGCCAACAGGCCTTCTTGGAGTGGAACGACACCCGCTCCTCATACCCCGCGGCGCAGACGGTTGACGCGTTGTTCACCGAGGTCGCAACTCGGCACCACGGAAACGTCGCCGTCGCCTGCGGTGATCTCGAGCTCACTTACGGCGAGCTCGAGCATCGCGCCAACCAGTTGGCCCATGACCTCCGCGAACTTGGAGTCACCCGCGAAACGCCAGTCGCCATCGCCATCGATCGGTCGGCGGAAATGCTGGTTGGACTACTCGCAATTCTCAAGGCGGGTGGTTATTACCTGCCCCTCGATCCCGCTTGGCCAACACAGCGACTGCAACTGATGTTGCACGATACCGGAGCGGGCTTGGTTCTTACCCAGCCCCACCTGTCGGAGCTCTTCGCCACAACCGATATCGAAGCGGGTTCCCCTTTCGAGACGATTTTCGTCGAGTTGACCGAGCCGTTGCGGAGGGATCGCATCGCCCCTCCGACACCGCTCGCGACTTCCGACAACCTGGCCTATGTCTGTTACACCTCGGGATCCACCGGCCGGCCCAAAGGCGTTGGGGTCGACCATCGAGGAGTGGTGCGTCTGGTCCGCGAGAATCCCTTCATCGACTTCTCGTCGCGTCATGTCTTTTTGATGCTGGTGCCGCTGACCTTCGACGTCTCGACCTTCGAGATCTGGGGCGCCTTATTGAATGGCGCACGTCTGGCAGTCCACCCGGCCCAGAAAATCGCTCTAGACGAGCTAGGCGCCACCATCCGACGCCACCGGGTCACGACCCTGTGGCTCACCTCCGGGCTCTTCCACTTGATGATCGACGAGCGGCCGGAGGATCTGGTCGGCGTCGAACAGCTGCTGGCGGGTGGTGACATCGTTTCGGTGCCGCATGTGCGGGCTCGCCTGCAGGCGCATCCGAACGGGGTCTTCATCGACGGTTACGGCCCGACGGAAAGCACCACCTTCGCTACCAGCCAGCGTCTGGTAGCAGGTGACGATCTCGAGTCGTCGGTACCGATCGGCCGCCCGATCGCCAATACCACGACCTTCGTCACCAACCGGCGGCTCAGCCCTGTCCCCTTGGGCGCCGAAGGTGAGTTGACGATCGGAGGTGCTGGAGTCGCCCGGGGCTACCTCGGGCGTCCAGCCTTGACCGCCGAGCGTTTTGTACCCGATCCCTTGAGCGGCGCCCGGGGCTCCCGGCTCTACCGAAGCGGCGACTTGGTGCGTTTCGCGAGCAACGGCCGGATCGAGTTCTTTGGTCGCAACGACGCGCAGATCAAGATTCGCGGCTTCCGTATCGAGCTTGGCGAGATCGAGACGACCCTCGGCAGTCATCCTCGAGTCCGTAAAGCCGTCGTCCTGGCACCCGAGGTGGACAAGGGACAACGCTACTTGATCGCTTACATCGAACCGACAGACAGCATCTCATCGAACGGATCCCTACCGAACGGCAACCCTACAGCCAGCGAGGAGCCTGACATAGGGGATTTGCGCCAACACCTCGGGCAGAGTTTGCCAGGTTTCATGATTCCCGAGCACTTCGCTTTCGTCGACTCGATACCGCTGACCCCGAACGGCAAAATTGACCGCCAAGCCTTGGCAGCGGTCACCACCAGCACCGCCGCCGAAGAACTCTACGTCGCGCCTCGCAACGAGCTCGAGCATCAACTTGCCGAGCTGTTTCGTGAGCTGCTCGGAGTTGAGCGCGTCGGCGTCAACGACCACTTCTTCCGCCTCGGTGGCCATTCGCTCCTCGCCACTCAACTCTTGTCGCGCCTCGGCGCCCAGTTCCAGATCGAACTGTCTCTGCCTGGTTTCTTCGAAGCACCGACCGTGACGGATCTCGCCCACAGCATCGAGGTCACATGCTGGGCGACTGAAGCTCCCGCCTTGGCCAGCAGTGAAGACGTCCAGACGTCGAGCCAGGATTGGGAAGAGATCGAGATCTGAGGCGCGGCCATGGCACTCACACAACTAGCTGAGCCCTCCTTGGGCAAGCGACACGATCTTCTGGTTTCGGCTGCCAAGTCACTCCTGCGGGCCTACGGCCTGGCAACCCCCGAGGTCCACTTGATCGAAGACAAGCAGAACACCACCTACCGAGTGGAGGCCGCCGCCGAGGGTCGCGAGCGCTATTTCCTGCGACTAGCACCTACCGAAGTGATCTCGCGGGACGAGCTCTTGTCCGAGCTGCTTTGGCTGCGAACGCTCGACCAAAACGGAGTGGTTGTCCCAAAGCCGATAGCCACAGAAGACGGCTCTTGGATCTCAGAGCTGCAAGATTCGAATGACCAGCCTGGTTTGGACCCGCGCTGTGCCGCCCTATTCCGATGGCTCCCCGGCCGTCAACTCGATAGCGCCCGGCTGCAGCCACCGGACTGCGAGCGTATCGGCCAGGTGCTGGCACGCCTGCATCGGGTCAGCGAGGCCTTCGAGCCACCAGCTGAATTCGTCCGACCCAGACGAGACGCCAGCCAGTGGTTCGGAGAAACTGAAGTCATCCCGACGGGTCTTGGCGCTCCACTCATCAACCATCAGCACCGACGCCTGCTCGACGAAACCGCGGGCCTCGTCCGTCAACGGTTGCGTGTCCTCGGACGCGGTTCCGACGTCTACGGTCTCACCCACACCGATCTCGAGCCGGACAACGTACTCGACGATCGTCACAGGCTCTATCCGATTGACTTTGCCGACTGTGGCTGGAGCTACTACCTCTACGACATCGCCGCAGCTCTACTGCCGATGGCCGCACGGCCAGATTTCCCGCGTCTCAAAGCAGCTTTCGTCAACGGATACCAGCAGGTGCGTCCGCTGCCCGCTGACCATGTTCAGGAACTCGATCTCTTCTTGGTCGCTCGCGGCATGTTCTCGATGCGCCTCATCGTCCAGCAGTACTGGGACGATCCGCGCCGTCGAGGTTATGCCGAGGGTATGTTCCCCTACATCCTGGGGGAGGTTCGACGGTTTCTGATCAGCCACCGGCAACACCCGAAAGCCGCCGGAAGCCAGGCCACACGAGGCCTCGAGACCGCCCACCTGACGACGATCCAGTTACTCGATCGCATGCGGAAGCTTGGCGTCCAGCTGCGCTCGGTCGATGGGCGCCTCAAGCTGAATGCCCCCAAGGGGGCATTGACCTCCGACTTGCAGCACGAGCTCCGCGCCCGAAAGGCCGAGATTCTCGAGTTTCTCGACCAGGCCAAAACCGCCGCCGAAACCCGCCGACTGCAGAGTATCCCGCCACTCGAGACGCGCGGTGAAGCACCGCTGTCCTTTGCCCAGAAGCGCCTCTGGCTGATTCACCAGCTGGCTCCTGACAGCCCGGTGTACAACATCTTCGCGGCCCTCCGGGTGCGAGGACCGCTTCGGCGCAACGCGCTGAGGGCCACTCTCGACGCGCTGGTAGAGCGCCACGAGTCTCTGCGAACCACGTTCACCGCATCCAGCGAGGACGATCCACGGCAGGTGATCGCTGCGAACCAGTCGATGGCACTACCGCTCATCGATCTCGAGGCGTTGACTGCCAACAACCGCGAGTCGCGACGGATCATCGACCAGGCCATTCGTCAGCCCTTCGATCTCCAACGGGGACCGCTGTTGCGAGTTTTGCTGCTGCGCCAATCGCCAACCGAACACGTGTTGCTGATGACGATGCATCACATCATCTCCGACGGCTGGTCGATCGGCATCTTGATGCGCGAGCTGTCGCTGTTCTATGGCGCCTTCGTCAACCAGCAGCCGAATCCACTGCCGCCCTTGGAGGTGCAGTATGCGGACTTCGCCACCTGGCAACGTCAGCAGCTCACCCACGAAGCCCTCGAGACTCAACTCGACTACTGGCGGCGTCAATTGAAAGACCCTCCTAGAATTCTGACCTTGCCCACCGATCGTCCGCGTCCGCGATTACGGCGGGATCGTGGTGCGGGACGTGTTCGCATTCTCGACCGTCAACTCAGCGACGATCTGCAATTGCTCGGGCAGCGAGCCGACGCCACCCTGTTCATGGTGCTGCTGGCGACCTACCAACTCCTCCTCAGCCGGCTATCCGGCCAGAGCGATCTGGTGGTTGGCTCACCCATCGCCAATCGCCAGCATCCTCAAGTTGAAGATCTGATTGGCTTTTTCGTCAACACCCTGGCACTCCGCAGCCGTGTGCAGTCGGCCACCACATGCAGCGAGCTCCTCGCTCGGACCCGACAGGCGACTCTCGCAGCTTACGACCACCAGGATCTTCCCTTCGAACATCTGGTCGAAGTTCTGGCCCCTGAACGGTCGACATCACACACCCCGCTCTTTCAGGTCTTTTTCGCGCTACAGAATACGCCGCGACCCGCACTCGAGATGGCGGGGCTGGTCCTCGAACCCATCGTCCTCGAACGGGGAACCTCCCAATTTGATCTCATCCTGAGCGCTCAACCGACGCCGCAAGGCTTACAGCTCGCGTTGCGTTATTCGACCGACCTCTTCGACCGCACCACCATCGACCGCTGGCTGGAGCTGATGGGTGTGCTGCTCGAGACCCTACGGTCGAGTCCGGCAACACGGGTCGGTGAGTTGCCGTCGTTGTCAGCTAACGCGTGCCACCAGTTGCTCGTCGAGTGGAACGCAACCGCGGCGCTGGCCCCGAGCACCCTGCGAGTGCCGGACCGCATCGCAGCGGTGGCGGCGAGCCGACCCGCAGCGGTGGCGCTGGCCAACGCCGAGGGCCACTGGAGCTATGGGCAACTGGAAACCTACGCAGAAGACCTTGCCGCCACGCTTCGCGGCCTGGGTGTTGGCCCAGAAACGGTGGTCGCGGTTTGCCTGCGCCGATCACCCCTCTGGGTATCCACGCTCTACGCAATTCTCAAAGCCGGCGGCGCCTACCTGCCGATGGACCCGAGTTATCCAGCGGAGCGCCTCCAATTCATGCGTCGCGATTCAGGCGCGATCGCGCTGGTGACCGAAAACTACTTCCTCGACCTCTTCTCCGAAGATCCCCTTCGGGACCAGAACTTGGAAGAGAGCCTGGAATCTTGCCCCATCCTGGTCCTAGACGACCCAGACAGGCCACGCACGATCCACCCCAAGCCTGAGGGGATACCTCTGGCCTCTCCGCCAGCCGCCGAGAACCTGGCCTACGTCATCTACACCTCCGGCTCCACCGGCCGCCCCAAAGGAGTGGAGGTCCGCCACCTGGGTCTGGAGCATCTGATCGGCTGGCATCAACGTCGCTTCGAGATTGGACCCGACGACCGTACGGCACAAATCGCCGGACCGGCCTTTGACGCCTCGGTCTGGGAAATCTGGCCTTACCTGACAACCGGCGCCAGCCTTCGTTTGCCTGATGAAGATACCCGCCTCTCGGCCTCGGACCTTCAGCAGTGGTTGATTCGCGAGGCGATCACAATCGCCTTTCTTCCCACTCCACTAGCCGAGCTCGCTCTCCGACATACTTGGGGGCCGAAAACAGGTCTGCCGGAGACAGGTCTGCAACAGCAGATGGTGCAACATCAGACGGTGCTGCGTACGTTGTTGACCGGAGGTGACAAGCTCCATCAACCACCGGCAGCCGAAATTCCGTTCGAGGTGGTCAACAACTACGGACCAACCGAAAACTCGGTTGTTGCCACCGCTGGCACGGTCCCACCGGCAAGCACGGTCCCACCGGCAAGCACCCTGCCACCCACAGGCACGGCGCCACCGGCAACCTCACATCCGACCTCCGGCTCGCGACACGAGGCGGCGCCGTCTATCGGGCGCCCCATCGACGGTGTCGAGCTCTACTTGGTTGACCCCGCGCTCCAACTTCGCCCCCATGGGGCTATCGGAGAGCTATTCCTCGGCGGCAACAACCTCGCTCGCGGTTACCGACAGCAGCCTGCCTTGACCGCCGAACAGTTTGTGCCGCATCCGTTCTCCGACAGCGCCGGCAGTCGGCTTTATCGTACCGGCGATCTGGTGCGTTACCGCGCCGACGGCGAGGTCTTGTTCGTGGGACGCAACGACCCTCAAGTCCAGATCAGAGGATTCCGCATCGAGCTTGGGGAAATTGAGGCTGTTCTGGCAAACGCACCCAATGTTGTCGAATGTGCGGTCATCGTCCACCAAGACGCGGCAGGCGAGCGGCGCTTGGTGGCCTACGTCACCGGGTCCAAACCACCGAGCCGCCTGAGCACCGCGGATCTGCGACACCACCTCGAACAACGGCTGCCGGCACATATGGTGCCGAAGCTCCTCGTTTTGGACGCGTTACCACTGACCTCAAATGGCAAAGTCGACCGGCGCGCGCTCCCTAAGCCGGAAGACGTTTTGGCGGATGCCTCAGCCGACATTCGGGGGCCCGATCCCCAAAGCGTTGTCTACGAGCTGACTGCTTCGGCGATGGCCAACGTACTCGGTCTGGATCACATCGACCCCGACGTCAGCTTCTTCGAGCTCGGCGGCCATTCTCTGCTCGGGACCCAACTGATTTCTCGGCTGCGAGGCATCTTCGGTCTCGAGTTGTCCCTCAGGCTCCTATTCGACAACCCCGCCGCCGCAGATCTAGCGCGGGCCATCGAACGGCTGAGGTCAACAACCCCGGATCGGACGATCGAACCACCCATCGCCCCTCGGCAGAACGGCGACCCCGCACCGCTGTCCTTTGCCCAGGAACGCATGTGGTTTCTCGATCGTTTCGAGCCAGGGTCGCCGATGCTCAACATGCCCTTTGCGGTCCGCCTGGTCGGCGAGCTCGATGTCTCCGCCCTGATCGCCAGCCTACGGGAGATCGCTCGACGCCACGAGGTCCTACGAACCACTTTCGAACTTCGCGACGACCAGCCTGTTCAGATCATCCACCCATGGACGAACGTCGATCTGCCGGAGATCGACTTGGGTTTCTTGACCACGGACGCACGTAGCCTCGAAGGCAACCGGATCCAACAGCGCTGCGCTCACCATCGTTTTAATCTAACACGCGGACCGCTCTGGCTGGCCAGGCTGGTCAGCATGGGTGACGAATATCGGCTCATGATGACCTTTCATCACAGCATCGCCGACGGTTGGTCGATGGCAGTTTTCAGTCGTGAGCTGACCCAGCTCTACAGTGCCCGGGTCGACGGGCGCCTCTCACCCCTGGACGACATCAACATCCAATATGCCGACTACGCCCGGTGGCAACGCAACTGGCTCGGTAGCCCTGCCTTGGAGCGTGATATCGATTATTGGCGTCAGCAGTTGGAAGGGCTCGAGGGAGTTGATCTACTGCGATGTCGGCCCCGACCACCGGTCCAGACCTATCGTGGCGGGCGGCTTCAGCGAGATCTGTCGCCTCAGCTGTCGACGGCGATTCGTAGCCTGGCCCAAAACACCGGCACAACCCTGTTCATGGTCCTGCTAGCAGCCTTGGCTGCTTTGCTCCATCGCTTGTCGGGCCGAGATCAGATCTTGATCGGCGCGCCGATCGCCGGCCGAGATCCATCACAGGTGGAGGAGCTGATAGGAGTCTTCCTCAACACTCTAGTGATGCGCTTGGATCTCGCCGAGACCCTCAGCTTTCAACAGCTCTTGGAGCGGACCCGCGCTACCGCGCTCGACGCTTACGCCCATCAGCGAGTCCCCTTCGAAAAGCTGCTCCAGATCCTGCAGCCTGCACGGGATCTAACCCGGACGCCCTTGTTCCAGGTCTTCCTCAACGTCTTGAACCTGCCTACCCAGGAGCTCGAATTACCCAACTTGCGGATAGCACCCATACGGTCAGTCAGCGCCGCAGCCAAATTCGACCTCACCCTCTACGTCGAGGACCGTCCTCGAGGATTCCGTCTGCAATGGGTCTACAACGCGGATCTTCTATCGACCGTTCAAATCGAGACGCTAGCGGCCCAATTCGAACTGCTGCTCGAGCCTCTTGCAAGCCACCCAGCGGACAACATCTTCTCACCCTCGCTGCGCCGCCCGGAAACGGCTGTCCAGCTGGACAGCCTCGCGACGCCTCCCGCACCACCGCAGTGGAACGGTTCCCTCTACCAGCGTTTCCTTCGCCGCGCAGCAGAGACGCCAAAAAAGCCGGCGGTGATCGACTCACACGGTCCTTGGAGTTTCCACGATCTCGCCACCTCGAGTCACCTACTCGCGAACCAGTTACGGAATCATGGCGTCGAGCCTGGAGACTGGATCGTGATCCGGGGACATCGCGATGCCTCTTTGGTCTGGGCATTACTCGGCGTGCTCGAGGTAGGTGCTGTCTTCACCATCCTCGATCGTGAAGACCCGACAGCCCGTCAAGTCGCCTGCATCCGCGCCACAGGCTCGAGCACTAGAAGCCTGGTACCGGATCCACCCCGCGGCGTTCTGGAGTTGGAGGGCGCCAGCGATGAGCACGATTTAACCGGGCTGGAGCTCAGAGCGGAGCTCGGTGATGCCTTCTTCCTGCAGCTGCCCCGACGACCTCCGGCGGACTGGGGGGGTAGCTCCGGAAGGAACACCCAACAAACCATCGCAAACCCGATGATCAACCCGGACGCGCCCGCATATATCGCTTTCACCTCAGGATCGACTGGGCAACCCAAGGGAATCGTCGGCAGCCATCGTCCGCTAGCTCACTTTCTCGAGTGGTCCTGCAAGACCTTCAACTTCAGCTCAGACGATCGCTTCAGCCTGCTCTCCGGGCTAGCCCACGACCCTCTACTGCGCGACATCTTCACCCCCTTGGTCTGTGGCGGGACACTGGTGATTCCGCCAACCGGCTGGCGTCGCGAACCTGAAACGTTGGCGGCCTGGCTGCGTGTAGCAGAGATCACGGTCGCCCACCTCTCCCCTGCCTTCGGGCAGCTCCTGGTCGCGACAGGTGAGCCTGGGCCGACCCGGCTTCGGCAAGTGTTCTTCGGCGGCGAAGCTTTGCCGATGGAGCTGGCACAACGCTTCGCGCAGTGGGCTCAGGGCGCACAAGTGAACAACTTTTATGGCGCCACCGAAACGCCACAGGCTGTAGCCTGGCATCGTGTCGACACTGAGCTTATCGGCACTGTGCCTGTCGATACTGTGCAAGGCGGCGGTCAGCCTGACAACGAGCCCCTTATTTACTCACCAGCCACGGTACCCATCGGACATGGAATCGATGGCGTCGAGCTGCATGTCATAACACCTGGCGGGCAACCTGCCGGCATCGGTGAACGGGGCGAGATCTGGGTTCGGACACCCTACCTGGCCCTCGGCTACCATAAGCCGAATCAAGCAGGTGGCTTCACCGTCAATCCGGTGACCGGGGACCCCTCGGATCGCCTCTACCAGACGGGCGACTTCGGCTATACCCGTCACGACGGATGCGTGCATTATCTCGGCCGCATCGACGATCAAGTCAGCATTCGCGGGTTCCGCGTCGAACTTGGCGAAGTTGCAGCAGTAGCTCTCGGCCATCCGGCAGTTCGAGAGGTATCGGTGGTCAGTCGCGCATCCGAGACAGGCGATCTTCGTCTGATGGCTTATGCCGTGGCGCAGACCGACGCTGCCTTGTCCCCCGAAGACCTCCGTGGGTTCCTCGCCAACCAACTCCCAGGACACATGGTGCCAACGGCCTGCGTTGTCCTCGACGAGTTGCCGCGCAACGCTCGCGGAAAAATCGATCGAGAGGCGTTGCCCGATCCCATCGGGACGGCAAACGCCGAAGCGGGGCTGACCTCGGTCGCACCAAGAGACCCTTTTGAGCTCGGTGTCGCGGAGATCTTCGAATCCCTGCTCGAAGTCCGAGGCGTCGGCGCCATCGATGACTTTTTCACCCTTGGTGGTCATTCCCTGCTGACCGTTGTGCTGGTCGAACAGCTGGCGGGCCGCTTCGGTCGCAGGCTGCCGCTATCCACCATCTTCCGGACCCCGACGGTCGAGCGTTTGGCCGTCCTGATGCAAGATCGAGCCTCCACGACCAATGCTGTGACAAGTGCTGAAGCTTCACCTCTGGTGGCGCTCCAGCCTAAGGGGCAACGAGCGCCGTTGTTCTGTGTTCATGCGATCGGTGGCACTGTCTTAGCCTATCGCGACCTGGCCCAGGTTCTAGGTAACCACCAGCCGTTCTTCGGGCTCGAGGCTCGGGACTCCGTTGGCGCCACTCTGGAAGCCATGGCCAGCCAATACCTGGAAGCGCTGCGCTGCATCGCCCCCCAAGGTCCTTACACTCTCAGCGGTTGGTCGCTGGGAGGCGCCATCGCTTTTGAGATGGCTCGGCAGCTCGAAGCGGCTGGCGAAGCGGTCGACATCCTGCTGCTGATCGACGCCTTCGCCCCGCAAGTAGAGGATCGCAGGGAAGTCAGTGACGAGGCTCTTCACCGCGCCTTCCACCAGGACCTGGCACGACAAGGTCAGCTGCCAGCAGACACCGATGCCCGCATCTTCGACCCGTATTTCGCCAGCTATCGCTCCCACCGTGAAGCGATCATGCGATACCACCCGGCCGGACCGGTAGCCGCCCGGACGGTGATCTTCGAGGCGATGGAACGACCCTCTCTGCCGCCCCTGGTTGATGGCTGGCGACCGTGGCTGACGGCCCGCCCGACAGTCGAACCGGTTCCTGGAGACCACTATTCCTTGCTGAGGCCACCCCATGTTGTGGCTTTGGCGTCCCGTCTCGAAGACCACCTGACTGCTAGAGCTCTCAACAAGCCCCGAGCCATCACCCCGGGCCTGGATCACAAGAGGTAACGATGGAATCGATTCTCCAAGACATTCGCTACGCCATTCGGACCCTGATCAAGAATCCGTTGTTTACGGTTATTGCGGTGCTCTGCCTGGCCCTCAGCATCGGCGCCAACACAGCCATCTTCAGCGTTGTCAACGGCGTGTTATTGAGCCCCTTGCCATTCGAAGATCCTGACGAATTGGTCCGGATCTACACCGTGCGCAAGAAGGCCGACGGCAGCCGGGATCAGTTCTCGTTATCGCCCCAGACCTACGTCGAGTTACGAGACGGTGGCAAGTCGTTCGAGCAGCTGGCCCTGCTGCGCGACCGCACGCTCAGCCTGACCGGCGCAGGGGACCCAGAGCGGCTGGAAGCGGTGGGCGCAACCGCCAACTTGTTTCAAGTTCTCGGCATCCGACCGATCCGCGGACGCACAATCAATGACGACGAGGATCGACCCGGAGGCCCCAATGTCGCTGTCATTGGTTACAGCTTGTGGCAGCGACAATTCGCCGGCAACGAGCGGATCGTCGGCCAGACGGTGACCTTCGACGACATCAGCTACACCGTTTTAGGCATCATGCCGCAAGACTTCTCGTACCCCAGCCGGACCGAAGTCTGGGTGCCATTGGGGCTCGATCCCCTTTTGATGCCGGACCGCCAGTTACACAACCTCTCCGGCATCGCCCGGCTGGCTTCGGGCACCGACCTGGCCTCGGGACAAACCGAGATGGACGTCATCACCGCTCGTCTTGCTCAGACCGACCCCGAAACGTACGAATCTCTCGGATTGTTCCTCCTGCCCCTTCGGGAACGACTGATCGGAGATGGCGACCAAGCCTTGGTGATGTTGCTGGTCGCGGTTGGTTTTGTCCTACTGATCGCCTGTAGTGCCGTCGCAAGCCTGATTCTGGCACGCGGCTCGACCACCAGCCTGGCGGTCGCGGTACGGGCGTCTCTCGGGGCCAGCCGCGGCCGACTGATCCTGCAATTCTTGATCGAAAGCCTGCTCTTAGCTCTGCTCGGCAGCGCTCTGGGCCTGTTCTTGGCGGGCCTCGCCATGCCGCTTTTGGCGACCTTGGTTCCGCCCGATATCCGACCGCTGCAAGATCATTCGATCGACCTCCGGGTCTTGGCGTTTACCGGGGTGATGGTGTTATTGACCAGCCTCGGCTTCGGCTTGGTGCCCGCGTTGCGATTCTCCGGCGTGTCTCCACAAAGCCTCCTGCGCGGCGGCCGCGGCGCCACCGGACACGTTCGAGGCCAACGGCTACAGAGCGCCCTGGTGGTGCTCGAGCTAGCCATCGCAGTGGTGTTGCTCATCGCCACCGGTCTCTTGAGCCGCAGTTTCCGCAACCTGATCGATATTGATCCTGGGTTCGAAACCGAGCGCGTCCTGGTGGTGCGCCTCGACCCACCAGCCGCACGCTACGCCGAGACGGAGCAACAGACTGCTTTCCTAGCCAGCGCCCTCGAAGGTCTCGCCTCACTACCTGGAGTCACAGCCATCGGTTCAACCACAACCCTGCCGATGGGAGACGGCCACCGCAACCGCGCCGCACGCTTCAGCGTCGAAGGACAGATTCCAGAGAAGCCCGGCGACGTCAACGTCGAGTTCTACCGCATGATCTCCCCCGGCTATTTTGAAGCGATGGGTATGCCGATGATCAAGGGCCGGTCGTTCTCCGATCGCGATCAAGCCGAGACCCAAGGTGTCGCAATTGTCAGCCAGGCGATGGCCGAGCGCTACTGGCCCGGTGAAGAAGCGATCGGCAAACGTCTCAAGCGCGGTACCTACACGTCCGACAATTCATGGCTCGACGTGGTCGGTGTGGTTGGCAACGTCAAGGACTCGCGGTTGGAAAGCGACAACGAACGGGCCTGGTACCTGCCGTATCCGCAGAACCCGCGTCCCAGCCTGAGCTTGGTGATCGCGGTCGCGGCCGGTGACCCCACTGTTTTGACGGCGGCGGTGAGTCGCAAAATTTGGGAGATCGATCCCAGCCTACCGGTCCACGGCGTTACAACCCTCCGGGAGATTGTCCACGGCTCAGTGGAGCAGAACCGATTCAACACCCTGTTGGTCGGTAGCTTCTCTCTTTTTGGCCTGTTGCTCGCCGCCGTTGGCCTCTACGGCTTGATGAGTATCCAGGTCCAGCAGCGGAGGCCGGAGATCAGCATGCGGATGGCGCTTGGTGCACGTCGCATCGACATTCTGAGCATGATGCTGAAGCGCTCCATGACTCTGACGGGGCTCGGCCTTGCTGCCGGCCTTGCGGTGGCGCTTTCCGCCGCCGAGTCGATCCGACATCTACTTTTCAAAGTGGAGCCCACCGACCCGGCGACGGTCCTCCTGATCATCTTCGTGCTGGCGCTCTCGACCCTGATTGCCAGTTCCATTCCAGCCTATCGGGCGACGCGAATTCAACCTGCTGAGGGACTACGTAATGACTAGAGCAGCGCTCGCAGAAACATCGCCAAAACGACCCGGCCGCGGCTGGCTGAGAAGCTTGCGCAGGGCTCTCGGGTGGTCCGCGCTCGCCGTGGTGACGCTGACGGCAATCGCCGCCGGATGGGCCTGGTGGAGCCTGCGCGGCAGCCTTCCCAAACTCGAAGACACCCGGGACATTGCCGGCCTCGTGGCGGAAGTACGAATCGAACGCGACGCCTTGGGCATCCCGACGATACATGGCGCCAACCGCCGAGACCTGGCGCTGGCGACAGGCTTCGTCCACGGCCAGGATCGGTTCTTCCAGATGGATCTGTTACGTCGCCGGGCGACCGGTGAGCTCGGAGGCCTACTCGGCCGCCGTGCCCGTAATGCCGACGCCCGGGTGCGTGTTCATCGCCTGCGCCAAGTGGCTCGCCAGGCGCTGGCAGCCGAACCGCCAGCGCGCCAAGCTTTAGTCGAGGCTTATGCACTCGGGGTCAACGCCGGCCTCGATTCCCTGGCTCGCCCACCGTTCGAGTACCTCGTCCTGCGCGCCGAACCCGAATCTTGGCAGCCGGAGGACAGCTACGCGGTTTTGCTTGCCATGTTCCTGCAGGTCCAGGAC
Source organism: Acidobacteriota bacterium (assembly GCA_029263355.1). GTDB lineage: Bacteria > Acidobacteriota > Thermoanaerobaculia > Multivoradales > J023 > JAAELT01. The sequence continues at coordinate 14,616 of JAJCXQ010000233.1, forward strand.
GAGAACGGAGACTACGAGTCGACCCTTAGTTTGCTCAATGAGTCGCTACCGCCCGCGCTTTTCGACTTCTTGGTCCCGCGAGGCACCGAGTGGGATACCGCGATCGACGGCACCGTCCTCGGCGGCGGGCCTCTGCCGGCACCCAACGACGTACTACTAGTAGCCTCGACACCAACCGACGACGACGGCATGCCGACCGACGAATCCAGCACTGCCGACACCGGCAGCAACGCCTGGGCGGTGGCGGGCTCACGCACCGCTGATGCCCGCGCCATCCTGGCCAACGACATGCACCTCGGACTGAGCTTACCCAACATCTGGTACCGCGCGTCTTTGGTGTGGCCAGAAGAGGACGGCACAGCGCAACACGGCACAGCGCAACACGGCACAGTGCAACGCGTCACCGGTATCACCTTGCCTGGGGCGCCAGTCATCGTCTCGGGCAGCAACGGTCGCGTCGCTTGGGGCTTCACCAACAGTCAGATCGACACCAGCGATGTTGTTGTCTGGTCGCCAGAAGAGGCCGATGACAACACCTACCTCACCCCAGAAGGCCGCGAGCCCTATCAGCGCCACCAGGAAATTCTGCGTTTCAAAGACGGTAGCGAGGAGACCCTCGAAGTGATTTGGACCCGTTGGGGACCCCTCCTCGAGAAAGACCACCGGGGACGACGCAAAGCGGTCCGGTGGGTGGGTCACGAGCCGGCAGCAGTCAATTTTCATCTGTTGGAGCTCGAATCCGCATCCAACGTCGACCAGGCGGTCGACATCGCCAACCGCAGCGGCATGCCGGCTCAGAACCTACTGACCGTTGATGCTGACGGCCGCATCGCCTGGACCATCGCCGGCATCCTGCCCCGTCGAGTTGGTTTCGATGGACGGTTGCCGGGCTCCTGGGCCGACGGCAGCCGCAGCTGGAGCGGGTGGCTGGCTCCCGAGGACGTCCCGCGGGTAGTCGATCCCGAATCCGGCTTGTTGTGGAGCGCCAACCAACGCATGGTCGGCGGCGAGATGCTGGCCAAGCTCGGGGACGGCAGCTACGTGTTGGCGGCCCGCGCCCGACAGATTCGGGATCGACTCGAAGCCCTCGACCAACCCCGAGAGCTCGACATGCTCACCCTCCAACTCGACGACCAGGCCCTGTTCCTGGCGCGTTGGCGTGAGCTGCTGCTCGAGGTCTTGACGCCAGCCGCAACACAAGCTGATCCGCGACGGGCTGAAGCCCGAGACCTGGTTGAAGACTGGCAAGGACGGGCCGCTCCCGACGCAGTGGGCTATCGCATCGTGCGTCGTTATCGTATTGCTCTCGCTCAGCAGGTGTTCGGTCATCTGACGCGAGCCTGTAAGGAGATTGATCCCGACTTTGTCTATCGGCTCGCGGTGCATCTTTACGAAGGCCCGCTGTGGCAAATGGCGCGTCAACATCCGCCCCATCTGTTGGCGCCCGAGCACGTGAGTTGGCAGGCGCAGCATCTGGCTGCGGTGGACGCTGCCCTTGACTTTCTGCTCGCTGACGGCGCTCCCCTCGATGAGCAAAGCTGGGGAGAGCGCAACACTTTGGCGATACGGCATCCCCTGGGGGGTTTACCGCTCATCGGCCGGTTTCTCAGCATGCCTTCGCAACAGGTACCGGGAGACAACTACATGCCGCGGGTTCAACATCCGTCGGCGGGCGCCTCCGAACGGATGATCGTGGCGCCAGGACACGAGGCGGAAGGCACCTTCCAGATGCCCGGGGGCCAAAGCGGTCACCCACTCTCGAAACACTTCGACGATCAACATGCGTCCTGGGTCGAGGGTAGGCCTGCAGCCTTTCTGCCAGGCGCCCCGCTCGCCACCACGACCCTGCGGCCCCTGAGCTAAGGGCGGAAACACAGAGGCTCACCATCATGCAGTTCCCCTTCCAGCATCGCCTCGACCTCGCCTATTCCCGCGGCCGGTCAATGGTACGTCGAGCCCGGAGCGACCGCCAAGAGCGCCCGGAGCGCGATGCCTTCCAGGCCTTCTACGACCGTCTCCCGAACCAGAACCACGTCCTTTTCATGTTCTTCACCGGCAGCCTCTTACATTGGGTTGCCCGCGCCTGCAGCTTTGTTCCGGAACACGTGAACCTGGTTTTGCTTGGCTCGGATCTCAGTGCCGAGGAGCTCGTCTGGCTGCGGGCTCACAACCGACGCCCTTTCCATCACATCGCAGAACGAATCGACGACAACACTGCCCTCGAGTTCATCTTCGAGCACGCAGAACAGGACTTCGGATGGCTACACATCGACTGTTTCGTGCTGAATCCCGAGCTCTTTGATGACATGCAGCGGTTCCCAGAAGACGTTGCGATCAACTGCATTTGGTCACAACCCGGATACAACGGCCTCGCCACCCTCCATTCCGCCTATGTGGTTTTCAACCACCAAGTGCTCATGACGCTTCGCCAACAAGGAATCGATGTTCACCCGGGAGCCTTTCACTACCAAGGCACCGCTGCCGGACGCACTGCCGTCCATCGACCGCTGTTCAGCCGCGTCCCAACCAACAGACAGCTCGAGTTACTGAGCAAAGTTCTACCCTTGGATCGCACCGGCCTGCCGAAGTATCCGAAGGGCTGCGATTACTTCCAGGTCTTGGTGCTGTATCAACTCGTGGCCCACGCCATGGGTTATCGACTCCAACAGGTCCGCCCCCTGATCCGGGACGGCAGCGAGTCCGCCAACAACTTCTCGTCCGAAATCATCCACGCCAACGGCGCCGCCACCTACCAGAAGCGTCACGACACACAAGCTGATATCGCCCGGTTCTACCCACTCCATTTGCAGGTGGATTACGCGATGCTCATCGCCGCCGGCCCCGCCCTGCCATCGCAGTACGGAAAGCTGCGAGCGGTCCTTGAAAGTCATCTGGCCCGTCACGGCCTGTCCCAAGACCGCGTCGTAGGCCATCTGACGGCCTTCTTGCTCAACAAGGGAATCAGCGAGGAAAGCTGCGCCCGTGTCCTGGGATCTTGAACATGAAGCAAGATCCCGCACAGCCGAGCGTGTCCCAACAAACGACGGAGGGAGACCCGCTAGGCGCCCGCCTCAAACTGAGTTTCGCGACCATTGTCTTGGGGCAGACCGTCTCGACGTTCGGCTCGAGTCTGACAGCCTTCGTGTTGGGAGTGTGGGTCTACCAGGAAACCGGCTCCGTCCTGCAGTTCTCGCTGATAACGTTCTTCAGCATCGCGCCTCAGCTGGTGGCTCTTCCCTTTGCCGGTGTCCTGGTCGATCGCTGGAATCGACGTTGGGCGATGCTCCTCGCCGACACCGGGGCGGGTCTTTCGACCCTGATCCTGTTCGGGCTGATCTCTGTCGATCGGCTGGGAATCACCCATCTCTACCTACTGGTGGCGACCAGCGCCATTTTCGGAGCGCTCCAAGGTCTCGCCTTCTCCGCCGCAACCCCGCTCCTGGTTCCCGCCAAAAGCCTGCCACGGGCCAATGGCTTGGTCGAGCTCAGTTTCGCCACATCCCTCGCGGCGGCTCCGACCGCTGCCGGTTTTCTACTTGGGACCATCGGGCTCACCGGGGTCATCTTGATCGACGTCACAACGTTTCTTTGCGCCGCTGTGACCCTGCTGATCAGCCGTGTCCCGGATACCGGCCCGGCGAAGACCCACGTCGCGCAGCCTTCGGGGCTTTGGCGCCAGATGATCTTTGGCTGGTCCTACATCCGCAAACGAAAAGGGCTTCTGGCGCTGCTCCTGTTGTTTGCTGTCATCAACTTCATTCAGGGTATGGTGGTGGTTCTGCTCACACCGCTGGTGCTTGGATTCGCATCACCCATCGAGCTCGGAGCGGTGATGTCGACCTCGATCGGCGGCCTGCTGGCTGGCGGGGCGTGTTTCACTCTTTGGGGAGGACCGCAAGGCCACCACGTTCGGACGATCCTCGCCTGTCTTGCGATCCAAGGCACAGCCTTGCTCCTGGGGGGCCTACGAGCCAGTGTCACGCTGGTGGCGACGGTAGCGTTCATCTACATGTTCTTCCAGGCCGTCATCCTGGCCTGCAGTCGGACGATATGGCAAAGCCTCGTGGATCCCGCAGTCCAAGGGCGAGTGTTCGCAGTCCGACGCCTGGTCGTCACCTCGGCCAGGCCCCTCGCTTTCCTCCTGGCCGGCCCCTTGGCCGATCGTTTGTTCGAGCCTTGGATGGAGCCCGGTGGCGCCCTCGCCGGTTCCATTGGTGCGGTGCTCGGCGTCGGTCAAGGACGCGGCATTGGATTGTTCTTCATGTGTATGGGCCTTGCCGCGCTCGCCGCGCTCGCCGTCAGCTTTCGGTATCGACCACTCCTCGAGCTCGATCGCGTTTGACAGACGTCCATTTCACCTCATCTCCATTTCACCTCATCAACGATATCTGAAATTCGACTTCACGATCTCAGGGAGACGCTATGTTCTTCGCCTTCAGTCAACTAGCAAGAGCCTACCGCAACGTACCTATCTTCTTCCGCAAACCCGGGGTCGGGTGGCGAGTCTTTCCTTTCATTTTCACCTACACTAAACGCTATCTCTCCGAGGTCGTCCGCTACCAGAAGCAAGTACGTTCGAGTCCCACGCCTCCATCGATGGGAGAGCTGCGTCTCACCGTGATACTGATCAGTTATCGACGCGTCGCCAATATGGCTACCTTGACTGAGAACTTTCTGCGCCTGCCATTCGTTGAGCGTGTTGTCGTCTCCAACAACAATCCGAAATACCGCATACGCGACTGGATTCGCAACAAAGACCCACGTCTCATTCTGATCGACCAGCACAAAAAGACGGGGCCGGGCATCCGATTCGATTTGGCACGGAACTATCTGTCTGACTATTACTTGACCGTCGACGACGACATCTTCTTGACACCGGAACAAGTCCACCAACTTTTTGTTCATCTCGTCGATCAGCCGACCTACCTGCACGGCATCTTCGGCCAGCAGTACGTTGGCCGTGAGCAGGTACCAGCTCAGTTCTCAGGCTGGAAGTGCAGCATCACGAGGAGCAACACCGAAGTGGATGTTCTCAATCGCGTTTACGCCTTCACCCAACAGCACCTCGAAACATACTTTCAACGCATCTCTGATCTCGGATTGGGGGAAGGTAGCGAAATCTTCAACGGAGAAGACGTCATCCTGAGTGCTTGCGGCGACGGCCGCCCTCATATCCATGATCTTGGACCTTGGCTGGACTGCATCCTGGAGGGTGATCCAGGAATTGCTCTTCATCAGACCACCCCTGCCTTCATGGTCGAACGTGAAGCGTTGCACCTCAAGCTCCAGTCCCTGTGCGGGGCCTGAAGCATCCGTTGGACTCGGCCATGACGCACTCATCCTCCGGAAGAATCAAATTAGCCTTCATCGTCTCGATCGAGGTCCGATGGCTTCATCTCGAGTGGATGTGCCGGGAGCTCGATCGCGAACAGTTCGACATTTCGGTCGTTCTCGTCTGCCTCGGCGGTCGCACACCGAGTTTGCAGAAATTCTTGACCGAGAGCGGCATTCCGTTTCAACGCATCGACTGTTCGCTCAATCCAATCAGCTTGATACGAGCCACCCACACGATCTGTCGATATTGCCTTGGACGAAAGATTGACATCGTCCACACGCACATGTTTCTTGCCAGCCTGGTCGGTCTGTTGGGCGCCTTCTTTGCCCGAGTACCGGTCCGGGTCAACACCCGCCACCATCACTTGAAGCATCGCAGCCGACCTATCATCTGGCTCGACCACTTGGCAAACCATTTAGCGACCCGCATCGTGATCGCCAGTCGGCTCGTTCATGAACGGTTGTTCGACGAGCAAGCCTCAGTGAGTCACAAGCTGGCCCGAATCCGCTTCGGCATCGACCTCGAGAGCTTCGGTCAAATTTCTTCGCATCGAATTGCCCAGCTAAAGCAAAAATACAACCCTTCGAACAACTTTCCCGTGATCGGAGTGATCGCTAGGTATCTCGAATCTAAAGGTATCCAGTACATCATTCCGGCGTTTCGCCAACTGCTCCAAGAGCACCCTTCGGCTCTCCTTGTCTTGGCGTACGCACGCGGTCCTGACAAACAGCTGATTCGCAAGGCCCTCGCCGAGCTACCGTCCGACCGCTACATCGAAATCGAATTCGAAGACGATGTCTTCGCTCTCTACCAACTCTTCGACATCTGCGTCCACGTACCGGTAGAAATTGATCTCGAGACGTTTGGACTGATTTATATCGAAGCCCTTGCGGCGGGTATCCCTACCGTATTCACCCTTTCCGGTGTCGGACCAGAATTTCTGGTTCACAAGCGCAACACCTGGCTTGTCGACTACCGCAATAGTGATCAGATTCACCAAGGCCTGGAAGCTATTCTCGAGTCCCGCGAGCTACGAGAGAAACTGATTCTAAATGGACACAATAGCGTCGAAGCCTTGTTCGACCTACATCAGATGGTCCGCTCAATAGCAGATCTCTATCGCGAATGGTTCCGCTTGGCCAAAACCCGCAAACCTGGCGCCAACACGACCCATCTCGACGAAGTTTCGCCGCCTGTTCGCATTCCTTGATCCCCTCGTTGATCCGATTTCCTACTCGAAGGAGCCATTCCTCTATGCCTGAGCTTCACACTCCCACCACTGATCACACTCCTGCCACTGATCACACTCCCCCAGCACTTTACACTCCTGAAAGTGCCCTCATTATTGTCGCCCACCCGGACGATATCGAATACAGCTGTGCTGGGACGTTAGCCTTATGGGCACAGCAAGGCACGGCTCTCTTTTATGTACTTTGCACAAGCGGCGAGGCGGGCATCGATGACCCGGAGATTGATCGCGCGCAAGCCGTGGCGATCCGTGAGGCCGAGCAACGCGCCGCCGCAGAAGTCGTCGGCGCCAGGGAAGTGGTCTTTCTGCGCGAGCCCGACGGTCTGCTTCAGCCGACCCTGGCCCTCCGCAAGCAACTGGTCCGAATCATTCGCCGATTTCGACCGGAGGTTGTGATCACTGGCGATCCGACATTAATCTGGGCTAGTCCGACGTTCCTCAACCATCCGGATCATCGCGCCGCGTCGATCGCAGCGCTGGAGGCCGCGTGGCCCGCAGCCGGTCAGCGCAACCTTTATCCCGACTTGGAGGCGGAGGACGGTCTAGGTCTTCACCGACCCCGGAAGCTCTACTGCACCGGCTGGGTACAGCCTGACGCCAACCTCTTTGTTGACATCGCAACAACTCTCAGCGTCAAGGCTACCGCCCTGCGCGCCCACACCAGCCAGACCGGTGGCGACCCCGAACCCTTACTGCGCCGCCAGGCGGCCCACAATGCCACCGGCCAAGGGATGGAGTACGCCGAGTGCTTCCGTGTCACAACCCTAGTCGACGACGCTCGCTGGCAGCGCACCAAGGGCGACCGCACCGCCGAGCAGATCGTGCGCATCTCTCGTCCTGAGCAGTCAACAAAGGCGCCGTCAGTCGCTAGTTCCTAGTCCCGGGACGCCACTGCCCGCTGTGGCCCGCTGCCGAGTAAAGCGCACCATCCGAGCGACTCTAGTTCTAGTGCCTGTCTGATTAGAACCTGCCGAATCGCTCAGCCCGGAGCTGGCGTCGCGGAGCCCCAGCGACGCGGCGTGAGCCCCGGGTTTGCGGCCCCCGTCTCCCACCGCCCTGGAGGGACGTAACATGACGCCTCCAGGCCGACGTTTCGCTCCTACAGCGGCGATGTCGCGCCCCCAATTTGGATTTTCAGCCGCCGCGAATCATCTCGAGCTTGCCACCTCGATCTCTGCGGCTGAGCGCATAATCGAGTCGTGCCCGGACAAAGTCCTCCGGCCCCGGCGGGCCCTCAGCGCTGGCGTTGGCTTGGGCGATCTCCAACTTCGAGACCTTGAGGGATATTGCCTTCTTGTTCCGGGCTTCGATAGGGCCAGCGAGCATCAGCGATGCTGCCGCTACAACTCTGATAAAGGGAAGTCCGGAATGAACGTCTGCTGAATCTGCGACGAACCTTCGATCACTTCCATCACCTTCGCGTCGCGTAGGTACCGCCCCACCGGTGACCCTTCGTGCAGTCCAATGGCGCCGTGTAACTGAACCGCGCAGTTGGCCGCTCTCACCGCCGCTCGGGAGGCGAAATACTTGGCGACCCAGGTTTCCGGCGCGGCGCCGGGATCTCGTTTCCGGCGCAGATGGCCGGCGCGATAACACAGCAGGCGCGCCGCCCGGGTCTCGGTGATCATCTCGGTCAATTGGCGTCGCACGAGCTGGTGGTCGCGGATCGCCTTGCCGCCCTGCTGACGCTCCGCGGTGTGATCCAGGCAGGCGTCGAGGCAGGCCTGAGCGATCCCGACCGATCCCCAGGCAACGCTGTATCGCCCATGATCGAGGGCCGTGCCGCCAATGACATGAGACAGGCCGAAACCAACCCGGCCAAGTTGATGATCGGCCGGCACTCGACAGTCGTCGAGTTCGAGCTCAGCGAGCATCGATGCCCTGGTGCCGGTCATACCCTGAATCGCACGCCGCGAAAAACCAGGCGCGTCGGCGTTCACCAGGAAGGCGCCCAACCCCTGTTGACTCCGCGCCAAGACCAAAAAAACATCAGCGATCTGACCGAAAGTGGTCCACTTCTTGTGGCCGTTGAGGACAATTTCTTCACCCTCGAACCGAGCTTCGGTCTCGACACTGGCGGCGTCACTGCCAACGCCGGGCTCAGAAACCGCCAAGGCGCCAAGAGTCTTGCCGCTGGCGAGTGCCGGCAGAATTTCGGCTTTGAGCCGCGGACCGCCCCAACGGGCGACGGTAATCGCCGCCATGTCATGCACCGTCAGCAACGAACGCACTGAAGAGCAACCGCGAGCCAGCTCCTCAGTCAACAAGCCATAGGTGATGGCGTCCATAGCGCCGCCACCGACATCCCGGGGCAACAAGGCTCCGAGGTAACCTTGACTTCGAAGGGCATCGATGGTGTCCCTTGGGATCTGCTCTTGCCGATCCCACTGATCGGCAAATGGGGTGATCCGTTGTGCCACGAAGTCACGAAACTGCCGCCGCGCCGCCACCTGGGCGGCCGACAATTCGACATGCATACCAGGATCCACTTCCGGTTCCGCTTGGGCAGAGAGCTCAGACAGGTCAGATAAAGTCATATCGTTACAATCGTTTAGTTAGCAACATAGCGTCTTCGCTACACAGTTTATTCCGCCACACAGTGTACTTAATCGTTGGTCGGTCGAGCGTTTGGGCTGCGCTCGTCCTGCGTGACTCGCGGGATCAGCATCAAGATGCGTAAGCTAAAGTTGATCAACGGTTTATCCAGTTCATTGATCCTGCAAGCTCGGACATCCTCGGCCGTGCTCGCTCCACATGCTCGACCTTGTTAACTCGAAAACGCTGTTTCTGGAAGCGATCCAGCTACATAGCATACTTGTAGAAACCCTCACCGCTCTTGCGTCCGAGAAGACCGGCATACACCATTTTCTTCAGCAGCGGGCAGGGTCTGAATTTGGGGTCGTTGTAGCTCTCGTAGAGCACAACCAAAGAATCCAAGATGGTATCGAGACCAATCAAATCACCGGTTTCCAGCGGACCCATCTTGTGGCCGAAGCAGGTCTTGAAGAGACGATCAATATCCTCTACTGAAGAGACATCGTCCTGCACCAGGAAAATCGCCTCGTTGACCGTCAGCATCAAGACACGGTTCGACACGAAACCCGGCATATCCTTGACCACAATGCCTTCTTTACCCATGACCGCAAGTAGAGCATGCGCTTTGTCCAAGGTCTCCTGGGTCGTGTGGTGCCCACGGATCACCTCCACCACGGGCTTCATCGGCACAGGATTCATGAAATGCATACCGACAACGCGATCCGGACGTTTGGTCCAGGAGCCGACCCGAGTGATCGAAATCGCTGAGGTGTTGACCCCGAAGACGCAGGCTTCAGGACACAGCTCGTCGATGCGATGGTAAATGGGCTGCTTGACCTCCGGCTTCTCCACCACGTTCTCGACGACAAAGTCGGCCTCCGAGAGCATCTCGACGTCAGTAGTAAACGTGATCCGCGCCAACACGTCGTCGTGCGTCTCAGCGTTCTTCTTTTTCTGGAACAGACTCTGCATCCGCAGGTTCTGCCGCAACTCGAGGCGAGCTTTCTCGAGCACGTCTTCAGTAAGGTCCACCAGGACTACCCGCTGACCGTTCTGCGCCAAATTCTGCGCCACCCCGGTACCCATCACCCCGGCTCCAATCACACCCACCAAGTTGAATGTCGTTGCTGTTGTCATCAGATCTCCAAGTTGCAGCTCCGTTTCCTGCTCAGGCAAGATTCGGCGATCGAAGGTGAGTCCATCCCGGGGAGGTGGCCCCTTGCGACACCACCCCGACACATCCAATTATACCAATAAATTAACCAGAAGTACTGCTCCCTCTCCTGCTCACCGAAACAACTATCCCTCCGCAAACCCAAGGCAAGAGCTCGTGGCGAAATGGTTCCCCCGCCTCAAGCCGACAGGCTCAACACCGCTGCACACAGCGCATCCACCGCTTGCCGCAAGTCGTGACGGCGGGCCTCACCCTGACTCTCGCTGAAACAGAAGGAGACACGGATTTGGTCTAGCCCAATCCGCGGATCGCGACGTTTGGCATCCGGCGGATAAAAGTCGTACATCGGGATCGCCACCACCCCGTGCTCCGTCACCAGCCGAGCGATAAAAGCATCGTCGACGGCGATGGCTGACTCACGGAAGGTGAGCACCGAAAAGAAACCGGCATCGGACTCCGTCCAATGGAAACGATCACGATGAGGTCCCAGGTTGCGCTCGAAACCGTCGAGCAAAATCTGCCGATTCTCGCGGTAGACGACAAGCTTGCCCTCTGCCACCGGCCATAGCGACGGCAGTGGCTCGAACGACTCGTCGACCAGCATTGCCTCGAAGCCGCGCAACGCATAGGGATTCTGAAACAACGTATCAGCGCTCGCTTCGGTCAACAGCAGCTCGGTCAGCGTCCGCTCCCCGTCGTTGATCGCGACTTTCGCTTTGGAGTAAGCGAACCCCACCCGTGGACCCGGGAAGCCGATCTTCGACGCCGTGAACAAATGCACCGTCTGCGCCGGATCCATGGCAAAAAACGGTTGCGGTCTGTGCTGCGGCTCCGCATAACTGATGTAGACGTAGGGCGCGTCCTCGACGATCAGCACCCCTTCGTCGCGCGCCACCTCGAGAATCGCCTCGCGACGTGCGGGACTGAACGAGAAGCCAGCCGGATTGTGGCCATCCGGCACCGTGTAATAAAACGGCACCGCGTAACCATCGGCCCGCGCTTGGCGGATCTGGGCTTGGAAACGCTCCATGATCGGCCCCTGGTCGTCCATCTCGACGCTGTAAATCGCGGCGTGTTGGCACAACATCGAGCGCGCCAGAAAACCAGCGTAGGTTGGCGCGTCGGTAATGTAGGCCACCGGCGTGCCGGGGCGCTCGAACAACGAGCACATCAAGTTGATGCCGCCGCTGGCGCCCACCGTCGGGATCAGGTCCTCTGGATCCATGGTCACGTTCCAATCGCGACCATAAACCTCGGTGAACAGCTTGCGGGTGCTCACCGGCCCGAGGGTGTCGGTGTAGGAGAACGACTCTCTCAAAATCTCCGTGAGCGCGGCGGGATCAACCTGCCCTTGCGTTTGTGCCAAGTGCTCCAGATAACGTGTCTGATGCGCCAGGTACGCTCGCGGATCCGTCACCTCCGGGTGCGGATAACCAGCGCCCAGATGATGGATCTTCAGTCCGTTCTTGCTGGCCGCTGCACGCAGCTCGGGCAATGCCGCCGCCATCTTGCGCGTCACGGACACCGGCTGTAAACGGAGCAGGGGTGCGTTCAGGCTAACCAAGGATTGTGGCACCGGGATGGTTCGCGAAGCTCATACCCGGTGGACGAAGATCTGCTGCCAATCGAAACAACACTTGCTGATGCCGACGCGAAGGCGCTGGACTCATGTCGAACGCTTCGCCATCGATCAGTTCCCAGCGCTCGTCACTTTCCCAACGGCAGTAGTCGCCATAGCTGAAGCGCGGGGTCGATGTCGGTCGGTTGAGCATCTAAGGGGTCAGTTTACCGCATTCCACTCACACCGGCCTCGTGATACCCGTCGAGATCGCGCCCGCTTGAAGCGGCATGGATCGCGGAGCTATCATGAGGTCGAATCCACCCCAGGCCATCGCATCGAGTCCTACCTGGACGCAACCCTCCGTTTTTGACCTTTCAGCAGTCAGAAACTGACCCACCCCGCTAGCGTTATCAACCGCTGCGCGACGTGGGACCCAAGCAACTCTCGTCACCTCTCAGGAGACTCAGGATTCGTAAATCAGCCGAGAGTGTAGGCGAGTCGACGGTCGGCCAACCGATCGCCATCGTCGGGCTGGCGGGCCGCTATCCGGAAGCCGACTGCGTCGACCGCTTGTGGCAGAACCTGGCGGCCGGGAGGGATTGTATCCGGGAGATTCCGCGCGACCGCTGGGACTATCGCCAGCGGGCGGCTCTCGGCAAGCCGGAGCTGCGCTGGGGCGGCTTCATCGATGGCGTCGATACATTCGACTCTCTATTCTTCAACATTTCGCCCCGGGAGGCGGTCCTCATGGACCCCCAGGAACGAATCTTCCTGGAAGTGGCGTGGGAAACCTTGGAAGACGCTGGTTATCTGCCGGAGACTCTGGTCGCCAAGGGTGAAGAGCGCGATGTCGGTGTTTTCGTCGGCGCGGTCTGGACCTGCTACCAAACCGTGGGAGCCGAGGAAGCCTTGAAGGGCCGGGTGGTGGGGCCCAATTCCTATCTCTGGGCGGTGGCCAACCGAGTCTCCTACTCGTTCAATCTCACCGGCCCGAGCTTGGCGATCGACACCGCTTGTTCCTCGAGCCTGACGGCTCTGCACATGGCCTGTAGGGCAATTCATCGGGGCGAGTGCCGGGCGGCCATCGCCGGTGGGGTGAACTTGGACCTGCATCCGAGCAAGCGCGTGGTCACCGCTGGCGGGGGCTTCCTCTCCCCCGACGGCCGCTGCTTCACCTTCGGCAACCGGGCCAACGGCTATGTGGCCGGAGAAGGTGTCGGGGCGGTGTTGCTCAAGCCCCTCGCCGATGCGGAGCGCGACGGCGACCAGATCCACGGGGTGATCGCGAGCACCACCGTCAACCACGGCGGCAATGCCAGCGGTTTCACCGTGCCGCGGGCCCGGGCACAGACAGCGCTGATCACCAGGGCTCTCGACGAGGCCGGCATCGACGCCCGGACGGTGAGCTACGTGGAGGCCCACGGCACCGGCACAAAGCTGGACGATCCGATCGAGATTCAGGCGCTGACCGAGGCCTTCCGCAGCCAGACCCAGGACACCGAATTCTGCGCCATCGGCTCGGTGAAATCCAA
>JAJCXQ010000234.1 GCA_029263355.1 Acidobacteriota bacterium
CGCGTATTGTCGGCAACCAGGGCGACGAAAACCTTCTCGCCAGCCTCCAGCCGGTGCATCAAGGTGCGCCAGAACATTGCTGCGCCTGCCATAGCAGCGACTTAGTCGACGCCAGCCGGGACCGCAACGGCCGGCGCCGAACCTGCCCCTTCAGCCTGACGATGCAAGTCGGCCACCCGGTCGCCGTGTAGTGCCATCAACACCCGCTCAGGAGTCAACGGCGCGTCGAAGGCGACATCCTGCTGACGGAAAGCCCGGATCGCTTGACGCAAGGCAAAGAATACGCCGATACCGTACATCAACGGCGGCTCGCCGACGGCTTTGGAATGGTACGGACCCAGGGGGTTGTCGGCGTCGGCGAGGAATTTCACCTCGAGATCGTCCGGCATGAAGTAGACGTCAGGGACTTTGTAGGTGGCGAGAGCACCGGACAGGATTTTACCTTCAGCGGAATAGCGCAGGTCTTCCATGGTCATCCAACCAAGGCCCTGAGCGAGACCACCCTCAACCTGCCCCAGGTCGACGGTTGGGTTGATCGGTCGCCCCATGTCGTGGACGATACGCACCGCGTCGACGTCGTAGGTGCCGCGCAGGCAGTCGACGGTGACTTCGGTGATCGCGGTGCCATAAACATGGTAAGCGAAGGGCCGGCCCTTGCGGCGCTGAGGATCGAACCACACGTCCGGGGTGCGAAAGAAGCCGTGGGCCGACAGCCCCACCCGGTCGAAGTAGGCGGTCAGGACCAACCGTTCCCAAGTCCAACCGGTGTCGCTGCCGCCGAGCAAGACCTGCTCGTCGACGATCGTCAAGTTTGCCGGATCCGCCCCCCCGAGCTTGGTCGCCACATGCCGCTTCAACCGTTCGACGATCTGGCCGACCGCCAACAAGGTCGCGTTGCCGTTGAGCAAGGTCTGAGCGCTGGCCGCCGACGCCGAAACGTTAGCGGTGCGGGTCGTGTTGGTGGACTCGACCTTGATCCGTGCGGGTCGGATGCCGAAGGCCCGGGAGGCGATCCGTGCGATGTTGGTCGACAACCCCTGCCCCATCTCGACTCCGCCGGTCGACACACTGACGCTGCCGTCGGTGTAGATGTGGACCAACGCGCTCGCTTGATTGAGATGGGTGGCGGTGAACGAAATACCGAAGCAAATCGGCATCACCGAAAAGCCCTTACGACTCGAGGCATGGTGGCGGTTGTAGGCCGCGACGCGACCCTCGATCGCCGTCAAGTCGAAGTCAGACACCGCGGTGTCCCAGGTGGCGACGGCACGCGCCGCCTCCGCCCGTTGGCCGTATGGGAAGACGTCACCGTCAACCAACAAATTCTTGCGCTGGAGCTCCTCCCTCGGCACCCCCATCGTCTCCGCCGCTTTGGCCAGCGCGCTCTCGATCACAAACATGCCTTGCGGACCACCGAAACCTCGAAAGGCGGTGTTGGGCGGCAGATGAGTGCGGCAACACACTGCCATCAATCGGGCATTGGGCACACGATAGCTGTTGGTGCTATGGAACAGCGTCCGATCCCGGACCGGCGTCGAAAGATCCGCCGCCGCCCCCGAGTTCTGATAGTGCCAAGCCTCGTACGCCACGATCTCGCCGTCCCGGTTCAGACCAAGCTTGAAGTCCGAGAGGTAGGGGTGGCGTTTGCCGGTCATCAAGACGTCGTCGGCACGATCCAGCACCAGCTCAACGGGTTGTCCGGTGTGATGCGCCGCTAGCGCCGCCAGACAGGACCATGCCGTCGCCTGGTCTTCCTTACCGCCAAAACCACCCCCCAGACGCTTGACGTCAACCTCGACGGCATGAGACGGCAGCTCGAGAATCGCAGCGACGGTCTTCTGTACCGCGGTGGGACTCTGAGTCGACGACGCAATGCGCAGGTTCTTACCTTCGAGGGGCTCGGCCCGTGCCCGTTGAGTCTCGAGATAAACATGCTCCTGGCCGCCGATGTCGCACGAGCCCTCGACGATCACGTCACATTTTGCCCAGGCGGCGTCCACGTCGCCGATCTCGAAAGTCTGCGGCTGGTCGATGATCTCGCCCGCGGCAAACGCCTGCCGCGGGTCGGTGATGGCCGGCTTCTCGTTGATCTCGATCCGGATGTGCCGTCGCGCTTTCTTGGCTTGCTCGGGACGCTGAGCGACGACCAACGCCACTGGCTGGCCGGCGAAGTGGACCTCGCCTTCAGCCAACAGCGGCTCATCCCTGATGATCGGACCGATCTGGTTCTCTCCGGGAATGTCAGCGGCCGTCAGCACCGCCACCACACCAGGCGCGGCGCGCGCCGCCTCAACATCGAGAGAGACGATCTCACCATGGGGCGCCGGGGACGGAAACACTTGGGCATACAACATGCCGGCTGGCGGCCGCACGTCGTCGACGTAAGCTGACTCACCGCGGGTGTGGGCGGCGGCGTCGAGGTGTTTCATGCCCGACCTGCCCCAACATCTGGAGCCGGCGGGGAGGACCGCGAGGCTGGGCCGAGAAACTCGGCTGCTGTCAGATGCTCCGGAAACATCCCGGTCAGCAGAGCGATCATCAACTGGCAGGTCAGTAAACGCTTGTAGTCGGCGCTGCCCCGCACGTCACTGATCGGGGTAATCTCGGTCTGGGCGACGGCCAGGGCGCATTCCACCACGGATCGATCGATCGGCTGACCACGCAGAAAGTCGTTCGTCGCCTTCAGCTCCAGAGGAATCGGCGCGACGCCGCCAACCGCCAGCCCAACTTCGACAAATCGACCACCCTCGGCGCGGATGCGGGCGGCACAATTCACCGTCGCGATGTCGAGACATTTGCGTTTCGAGACCTTCTCCCAACCCACGCGGGTGGTGGCGTCCAGCTCGGGAATCAAGATGCTGATCAGAATCTCGTCCGGAGTTTTGTCGAATCTTTTGTAGCCTTGGTAGAACGCATTCATGGGCACCGTCCGCTGCGCGTCTCCGCGACGCAGCACCAACTCTGATCCCAGCGCCAGCAGCAGCACTGTCATATCCCCGATCGGCGACGCGTTGACGACATTGCCGCCAAGGGTGGCGCGGTTGCGGATTTGCCAGGAAGCGATGAGGTACATGTAGTCGGCAATGTCGGGGATCCGCTTGCGGACCTCCGGATGCTCGGCAAACTCCTCGAAGGTGGTCAAAGCGCCGATTCGGAGATGACCGTTCCTACGTTCGATGCCGCGCATCGCCTGCCGCAACTCCGAAGTCTTGTTCAACACCGCAACCTTGGCGTCCGGCACGTCCTCACCTTGCTGGACGTAAATATCGGTGCCTCCGGCGATGACGACCCCCGGCCCGATCTCTTCTGAGGTCGCATCGAACGCATCCCCGTCGGCCTCAGCTGCCGTTTCAGCGTGTATCTGACGCAGCTGTGCTGGCGCGTCCAAGAAGAACGCCGGCAGCCTACCGTCCGCTACCAATGATTCGACTCCGGTGCGCTCCCCGACGGTATCCGCGGCGATATCTCCCGCGGCTTTCAGGGAGCGATAACCCGTACAGCGGCAGAGATGGCCGGACAAAGCGTGTTTGACCTTGGTGCGGTCCACCTTCGTGCCCTCCTGCATCAACAAGCCGGTCAGCGAGACCACGATCCCCGGGGTACAGAAACCACACTGACTCGCTCCCTGGTCCACGATCGCCTGCTGAACCGGCGTCAGCTCCGGCAGGTTGAGGCCTTCGATGGTCACCAGGTGGCGCCCTTCCAGCTCACCAACGGGCATCAAGCATGACGTGACGGGCCGGTAGCGGATCACATCGAGCTCCGCACCGTCGAGCTCGCCGATCAGGACGGTGCAGGCGCCACAGTCCCCTTCTTTGCAGCCTTCCTTGGTTCCCGTCTGGCGTTCATGGTGGCGCAGATAGTCCAGCACCAGCAGACCGCGCGGCTGGGTGGTCGAGATCTGTCGATCGTTGAGCAGGAATCGAGTATCAGCCATCAGCAAGAACGTACGAACATCGGACCCACGGGCGACTTCTGAGGACACGAGAACCGTCGCCACTATACCACGCGGGTAGCGTCTCCAAGGCCGGACCGCCGACCCAGCAGGCGAAGCAGCGGGCCCCGCAACCTGGGCGTCCTGCTATGCTGGGGACAATCGAATGTACCATCGTGCGGCCAATACCACAGGATCTCGGACGGACGGTCTTACACTACAACCAGCCATGCTCAACAAGAATCAACTTGGCCTACTCGTCCTTCACTTGATCCCATCCAGAAACACACCGAGGGTTCGGTCAACCGCGTGGGCTGCGCAGCAGCTCCGAACTCGCCTACTCGAGACCCAGGCATGAAAACAAGCGAATCATCACGCTCAAGTTGCCTGCACTCGTGATGTTTTTGTTTACATCACATCTGAGTCAGCTTCAGCCGTTATGTTTTCGTAAACATCACGTTCAAGTCGCCTGCGCTGGTGATGTTTTTGTTTACATCCCATCTGAGTCGGCTTCATCCGTTCTGTTTTCGTAAACATCACGTTCAAGACGCCTGCAGCCGTGACATTTCTAGAAACATCGTGGCGACACCGCTTGCGATCACGATGTTTGACTGTTAATCACAGTCAAGTCTCGGACAACCATGACGTTCTTGTCTACACAGGCGGCCCAAGTTGAGCTGAGCGCGCATTCGAGCGCGTTTGGCGCTGCCGGACTCGACACTTTCCAGCGCTGTAAGGCTGGCCTGTAGAAGGGCGCGGCCTTGGTTGAGATCGCCGAGCTGCAGGGTGTATTCGCCGAGCAGCGCCTCAACCTCGGCGATCCTCCAGTGGTCGGCGGGCAAGGCGGCGCGGCGGATCTCCAGGGCACGCTCGATCGGAACGCGCGCGGCGTCGGGCTGCCGTCGATCCAGGGCGATGCGGGCTAGACCGAGGAGAGGGAAGGCAAAGTTCGGATGGTCGGGAGGACGCGCCGCCGAAGCGATCTCCACGGCGCGCTGAAACAGCCCTTCGGCGGCGTCGAGATCGCCAGCGCGATAGGTCAGGGAGCCTTGATTGTTGAGGGCGTCGGCAACCGCTGGATGGTCGGCACCGTCGGCGTCCCGGCGCAGACCCAAAGCCTGGCGGTGAAGAGTCTCAGCGTCGGTGATCCGCCCTTGGCGAAAACGCAGCTCAGCCAGCTGGGTGACTAGGCGGGCGTGCTCGAGGGGGCTCTCGGCAGCTGCCGGTCGGCCCGCCAAAGCTTGCTCGAGCAGCGGCTGGGCACGATCGAAGACGCCGATTTGATAGTAGATCCGACCTAGAGTTTGGCGCAGCTTAGCTTGCAACGCGGGCTGAGTGTCCTCCTCCGCTAACCGCGCCGCCGCCCGATCGAGAACGCCTTGAGCCGCCGTTCGCTCGGGGTTGTCGGGGCCAGGCGCTGTGCCGTCGAAGACCTCGACCAGGAAATCGAGCGCCGCCTCGGCGCTAGCCCGCTCACTCGCCACGTGATCACGCTCCAACCGGAGCAGATGGCGCTGCCACGACATGGTAAGGGCCCACAAGACCGCCAGCGCGATCGCTAGGGTTGCCGCTGGATGGCGACGGGTCCACTTGCCGGTGCGGTAGAGCAACGAGTCGGGACGCGCCGCCAGCGGCACCGACGCCAGGTAACGTTCGACATCGTCGGCCAAGTCGCGGGCCGATGCGTAGCGCCGCTGCGGTGACTTGGCGAGCGATACCAAAGTCGAGCAGCTTGGGGACACCGTCGCCGGTGACCAGTAGATTGCCGGGTTTGAGGTCGCGGTGCACCACACCTTTGCGATGAGCGAGGTCGACGGCGGAGCACGCCCCGTTTCTGGGCGCCGCGGCGACGAGCCGCGTCGACCAACACGCGCCGCATGAGCTGAGCAGCTACGGCGAAGAACTGGCTACGGCTTTGCCAACGGATACGGTTCTGGTCGACCAGTCGCAGGTAGGCCTCGTTGACCAGCGCCGTCGGCTGTGAGGCATCCCTAAGCGTCCGGGTTGGATATGTCGCAGTCCCGCCCTAGCTGCCGGAGCGGGGCTGCGTTTGTTGAGCCGGGCGAGCGTCGGCCGGCTTGAAGGCGCGCAACAACTCGGCCGCCCGGCGCTTTTCGGACTTCTCTGCGAGGTCCAGGGGCGTATCACCCTGGTGGTTGCGAGAGTTGACATTGGCCCCCGCTGCCAACAGGAGGCGAATGTTCTCGACGTACCCCCAGCCCGCGGAGTGGTGCAGCGCCGTGTTGCCTTCATCGTCGGCGAGATCGATATCCATCGTTTTCGGGGCGAGCTGCTGAAGTAACCGAGGATCGTAGCTTGCTCCAGCGAGATGCAAAACTGAGGTCCCTTCGACATTACGGTGCTCAATCGAGGCGCCCCGTTGTAATAAGAGCTCTACAGCTGCGGTTTGACCGTTTCGGGTAGCAAAAGCGAGTGGGGTCCAGCCGTCGTGATCAACCGGATCGACCCGCGGAAAGTGTTCGAGTAGGGTCCTCAGAATGTCCAGGTCTCCGCCATGGGCCGCCAGATGGAGCAGGCTCTGGCCGTAGACGTTGCGCTCGCGAGCTTTCTCGGGCTCGAACAGGAGCTGAAAGACGTCGGCCCTGCCATAAATCGCGGCTTCGTGAGCCGGACGATTTCTTTCGCGGTTTGGACTCCCCTTGGTATCCCTGGCCAAGGCTCTGACGATCTCCATTTCACCTCGACGGGCCCCGAGATGGAGCGCCGTCAAACTCGCCTTGTCGTATGCGTCGACGTCACCACCGCCATCGATCAGGATCTCGATCATTCCAACCGAGGCCTGATCTGCCGCTAGATGCAGGGCGTTTCGTCCCAGAACATTGCGGGCCTCAATCTTGGCCCGACCGTCCTCGAGGAGCCGCCGCGCCACCGCTTCGTTGTCGAGCCGCGCGCACTTCATCAGCGGGGTCTCGTTGCGAGCATCACGCCAGGAGCTGCCGTGGTTTGGCAGGAGGTGAATCACCAATTCCGGATCGTCCTGGAAACACGCCCAATGGATAGGAAGAAACCCTCCTTGATCGCGCTGAGACTTCCGGGCGCCGGCATCAACCAGATACCGGGCGATCTCTCCCCTGCCCAATCGGACGGCGAGATGAAGCAACGGGGCTTGATCGCGACTCCGCGTCCTCACCACCTTCCGACCGAGAGCCATCAGTGCTTCGAGATCGTTTCGGATGATCCCATCGACTGCAAGTTGATAGGAATCGTCTCCGATGTTGTAGGGGCTCAACGGCCTGATCCCTTCGCTGAACCGAGTCAAAGCTTCGAATAGCGGGTCGCCACCGCGTGTCCCCAGGTACAACATGAAGGGCTCGAACCTTTGGAGGTCGATGCGGGAAGAGAGCTTCCAGTAGAGAATGCCCGCCAGGCGGGATGGATCCTCCGACCACACGTGATGCAGAGCCTGCACCGCCAGCGCCCGCTCCGACGGCTCGATCGGTTGCGCCGACCAGAAGAAGGCCCGATCCTTCGCTAGCTCACCGTCTGGATCCCATAGCGGGATGAAGCCTTTTGAGCTCCAAGGGGCCACCGTGACCCCTCGCCACCGGGTATAACCCAACTCGGTCAAAAGCACCTCTTGGGAGAGGTCGTGAGCCTCTTTGAAGGCCGAAATCTGATCGAAAACCTCCCGCCAAGATGTGGCGAGCCCGTCTTCGCTGAGTGGCGTTTCGAGGGCCTCGCGCAGCGGGAAATAGGCATTGATCCCCATCAAGTCGAGCTCGGCCCAAAACGCGACGTCGTGGTAATTGTCAAAATTTGCCGCCAGGGTCAGTCGCCCGGAGTAGACCTGCCGGACCGTCTTCACGAGATGTCGCCACTGGCTATCCAACAGGCGGCGACGTCGGTTCATCGCCTCTACCTGATCGTCGGCTCCGCTAGCGGTGTAGGTTCTGGCCCAGACCCTCTCGGCGCGATTTCGTTCCACCAGGAAGTCGTCCAGGGACGCGAAGTCGCCAGCCCCCATCCCCACCCGAACGTCTTCGCTGAAGAGGTCCTCTGACCGGCCGACCAGGGCGCGCAACCTCGCTTGGCTCGCATCGTCGAGGTAATACTCGGCCAACCCAGGCAACTCATCAATCGGCAGGGTCGCCGCCAGGGAGTTCATTTCGCTGGCAATCCCCAGTACGTCGACGCCCTCTTGTTCGGCGATCCGCCCCCATTTGACGACGAAGTCGGTGTAGATGCGGAACCAATGCTCGGTCGCCTGCTCGGTCTCGGGATAAATCAAACCATGCCAGAGGAAGCGATTCTCCGGTTCGTTGTGGTCGAGGGCAACACGCAGGATCAGCACAACCTGCAGACCGTTCTGGCGTGCCGCACGGATTTCCGCGAGCACCGCCGGTTCCTGCTCCGCGTACCACAGCTTGGCCGTGTTCCATGGTCCCTGGTGGGCGTAAACCGTCACTTGGACGGTATTCATCCCGGCCTGGTTCAGCGCCGCAACCCATCGTTGGTGATCCGTTTCGTGGGTTTGGATACCACCGAGCAGAAACGGCTTCAGCCCCTCGTTGTGCGCCACGGTAAGTGGATCGCCTTGGGCGCCTGCGGAGACGGCGCAGACAACAAGCCAGAGACTTGCAAAAAAGCATCGAAAGCCAACAGTCATGTTCATAAGGAGCTTGATGAGGACTCGAAAATCTCACAGATTGAGTGTGTGTCTACAGATACGACTCCGAAGACGGCCGCGAGAGTTTATCGCCTCGAGCAAGTTGTCATCGCGCCGATCGAGGACGCTGCATCGGACATCCCCGGCGTGACCGTAACCAACGATGCTGGCGAATCGAGGCTGGACACCTGTCCGCTGTCCCCCGGACAAGTGTCCGCTCGACGAAGAATGCCCTCTGCCGGTCGCGCTGATGGGCTGCGCGCAGCGCTGCGTAGCTCGCCTCAGCAGGGTCGAGTCTTCCAACTCTATTGTTTACAAAGTCTTGCGGTCCAAATGTTTGTGCTCTGCTCAAACATACTCGCCTGTGCTCGCTCCACCAGCGCGACCTCACTGACTCGAAAATGCTGCTTCTGGATGCGATTTAGCTAAATCCATCCCGTTTTGCCGTTTCGGCCCAGGGAGGGAGACCCCGTGGAGCGAGCAAGCAGCGAGCGTGTTCGAGCTAAACGAATCTTGGCTTCTCGTATCGAATTGTAATACATGGACTTATGCGTCTCGCAAGAGGACCGGCGAGTTCGGAGCTGCTGCGCAGCCCACGAGGTCGACCGAGCCCTCGATGCGTTCCTGGACGGAAACTAGCTAGTTGGCATAGGGGTTGCTATTAGGTCGGTCAGGAGCACCTATGATTCAAGGAACCCAAAACGTTGACCGCCTGATCCAACCGTCTCAGCGCTGGTGGCAGCGCAAGAGCCTGTTGCTACTCACCGCCGTCCTCCTGGCCGGCGCGTTGTTCGCCTATCCTTCGGTGCATCGCTGGGCACAGGCCGATCGCTCGATCGACAGCTCCAGGTTACGGCTCGCGACGGTCGTGCGCGGTGACCTGGAACGTGACGTCACCGTCGAAGGCCGGGTGGTGGCGGCTTACCACCCCACTCTCTTCAGTCCCGTCCAAGGCCTGGTTCGACTCGAAATCCAACCCGGCGAAGCCGTCGAGCGCGGGCAGCTGCTGGCGACGATCGCAAGCCCGGAGCTCGCCAGTCGCCTCGACCAAGAGCGCTCGACCCTACTGTCGATGGGCTCCGAGCTCGGGCGCCTGAAACTGTCGGCCCGGCAACTCGATCTCCAGAACGCCCAACAAGTCGACTTGTTCGCCGTGCGGGTAGCGTCGGCCGAGCGGGCGATGATCCGGGCCCAGCGCACCTTCGACGAAGGAGTCACCGGCGCCGCCGATTTTGAACGCGCCCAAGACGGACTGGCGGTGGCGAAACTCGAGCTCGAGCACGCCAAACGCACCGTTGAGCTCGATCGCGAACGAGTCGCCTTCGAGGTCCGTGATCAGGAACAACAAGTCGAGCGCCAGCGGCTCGCGACCACCGAGCTCGAGCGCCAGGTCAAGGAGCTCGAGATCCGCTCACCGGTGGCCGGACTCGCGTCCCGCATCGATGTTCAAGACCGCGACGCGGTGGTGACGGGTCAGGCCTTGCTCGCCGTTGTCGATCTGTCGGTGTTCGAGGTCGAGATCGGCGTGCCGGAAGGTTATGCCAGCGAGGTCAGCCTCGGCACCGCCGCGGTAGTGCTGCTGGGAGGCGAACGTTATGCCGGTGAGGTCTTACGGATCGCACCGGAAGTGGACGGTAATGTTGTCCAAGGACGACTCGCGTTCACCGCTACCCCGCCCCAGGGCCTCAAGCAGAACCAACGGGTCACCACTCGCTTGGTGCTCGAAGCTCGCCACGATGTGCTCAAGGTGCAACGTGGCCCGTTTCTAGAAAGTGGCGGCGGCCGTCAAGCCTATGTGATCGAGAACAGCGTGGCGGCGCCGCGTCGGATCGAAACCGGCGCGGTGAGCGTCTCGGAGGTTGAGATCGTGTCGGGGCTTTCGGCCGGCGATCGCATCGTCATTTCGGATACGACACGCTTCGCTGGCGCCGAAAACATTTTGATTCGTAACTGAGCCCACTTCACCCAGGCGCTGTCG
>JAJCXQ010000235.1 GCA_029263355.1 Acidobacteriota bacterium
GCTCGACGACTCTATGTGCGTTTGCTGTCACGCAAGGGGCCAATTTTCCGTCGCGACCGGCTTGGCTATCCGGAGATCCCGTCGATCGACGCGGCCTGTGTCGAGTTGGTGGCGGCGGAGTTTGCCGATGGCGCTAGGGATGTCGAGCCCGAGATTCTCCTGGCGTTGCTGTTGCGTGCCGAGCTGGCGGCGTTGGTGGCGGAGCTGACCGCTGATGCTGTGTCGTCCCAGGCGCGCAAGATGGATCTTGTCCATCGCTTGCTGGCGGAGGTTGATGCGCCACGATTAAAGCGTGCGATCGAAGCACGTATCGACGTGGTGCGTCTGCTGCGTTTGGAACAAGTTGCAGTCTTCCAGCTGCTGTTCTTCGGCAATCTGTCGCAGGATTGGACGGAATTCGTATTACGCGACATCGGAGTGATGCGGTACGAGGAATACGAGCTACGCCGCGATTTGAGACGATTTCCAACCCGCCAGGCGGTCGAAGACTACTTGGTGCTGAAAGGGAGCCAGCGGCTGGTTTATCAATCCTTGGCAGCGGGGGAGATGGAGGTGGCTCTAGATTTGGCGGGCTCGGTGCTCGAGCGTCTCGAGAGTTGGCATACCACCGCCCGTCGATTGGCGGATCGACTATTCAGCGAGGTCGGTCGTGCGCTCGAGCGCAGCGGCGAGCTTCACCTCGCGCTGAAATTTTATGGGCCGGCGACCACGTCACCGGCGCGGGAGCGTCGGACCCGGGTGTTGGCGAAGTTGGGCCGGGTTGCTGAAGCCATCGAATTGTGCGAGGAGATCGGCAGCAGTCCGCGTGACGAGAGTGAAGTCGTTTTTGCCCGCAGGTTCGGACATCGCCTGCGCCGCATGCGTGGCGAGCCGTTGCGACCCGTGCGCCGTCGGCGGCGACCCGAGTCGCGTCGCCGTCTCAGTCGGAGAGACGATAGGGCGGTTGAGCAGGTGGCTTTGGAGAGTCTGGCCGGAGAGGGACGGCTCGGCTTCTTTGCCGAGAATTGGTTGTGGAAGAGCCTCTTCGGC
The DNA here is from genome assembly GCA_029263355.1 of Acidobacteriota bacterium. GTDB lineage: Bacteria > Acidobacteriota > Thermoanaerobaculia > Multivoradales > J023 > JAAELT01. The sequence continues at coordinate 1,030 of JAJCXQ010000235.1, forward strand.
CTGGCCTTTTGGGACATCATCTTCGCCTCGGTGGCCGGAGCTTTCCAACATCCTTTTCAGCTGGGGCCTCTCGACCTCTCCTCGTCGTCGTTCCGAACGACACGTTCCGAAGCGATCACTGGGCGGCTGGAATCACTGCGGATAGATCCGCAACCAGGGCCTCGTCTGATGACTACCTACGAGGCCAAGAAGGGGGTTGCCAATCGACTGGTCAGTTGGCAAGACGACCTGCGTCCTCACCTCGAGCTGGCGTTATCGCGGTTGGAGGGGTGCCACCTGGCCTGGGTCTTCGATCGCTTGAGCCGTGATCTCAGACGTTACCGTCGCGGCTTCCCGGATCTTTTTGTGGTCCGACACGAAGAACCAGGCTTCGAGCTCATCGAGGTCAAAGCGACCGGGGACCAACTGCGGCCTGAGCAGGGTGCTTGGATCGACTACATGAACGAAGGCGGGATCCCAGCGTCGATTTTGCACGTGGAGCCCACAGACCCAGACGCACTCCCGAATGGTTTGTAGACGGGATCCAACTAACTAACTAGATCCCGTCCAGTTTTGCCGTTTTCGGCCCAGCGAGGGAGAACTCGTGGAGCGAGCAAGCAGCGAGCGTGTTCGAGCTAAACGAATCTTGGTTTCTCGTATCGAATTGTGATACATGGACTTATGCGTCTCGCAAGAGGACCGGCGAGTTCGGAGCTGCTGCGCAGCCCACGAGGTCGACCGAGCCCTCGATGCGTTCCTGGATGGAAACTAACTAACTCGGCCCGTCGGGCTCCGCGTCGGCAGGTGAGGCTTGCAGGCTCTTGTATTTCTTGAGCGTGACCTTACCGGCTGGCAATCCTCGGGGTTTACCGACCTCGCTGCATTGCGTCAGGTGGACTGCGACCCGCCCGCCGCGCTTCGCTTTCGAATGACGGGCTGCCAAGGCGGCAGCGAAGCGGGCCGTTTCTCGGGGCAGGCGGTCGAGGTTGTCGGGATTGAGGACCACAACATGTGAACCGGGTTGCCCGGCGACATGAAGCCAGAAGTCTCTGGGGCTGCCGACTTTGAACGTCAGGACGTCGTTGTCGGAGGCGGTGCGGCCGACAAGCACAGTCATGCCGTCGGGGGAGGTGAATCGCCGTGCAACGGTTTTGCCGCGCCAGATGCCGGCCTCGCGGTCGGAAGGATCAAGCGGACCCGGTCGCTGAGGTCGGCTCACGGAGGTGCGTCCGAGGTGATACGTCCGAGTGGGTGCACCCGAGTCAGGAGCTCGGGTGCCGTTCTGCGAACCAAGCCGCGGTGCGCCGGAATCCCTTGGAAAGGTCGATCGGAGGCTCGATCCCGAGCTCGCCCAAGAGTCGCGCCGGGTCGATCGACGAACGGCTCTGCTCACCTGGCTGTGCAGGTCCGAACCCAGGTTCAAGGTCGAGGTCCAGGGCTTTTCGAAGTTCGTCGTAGAGTGCAACCACCGATGTCTCGACGCCGGTGCCGACGTTGTAGATCCGGAAGCCGGGCTGACCCACCACTGCAAGATTGGCTCGCACCACGTCGGATACATGGACATAGTCACGGGTCTGGAGGCCATCCCCGTTGATGGTCGGCGCGGTTCCGGCGAGAAGTCGCTTGAGGAAGATCGCGACTACGCCGGCTTCACCATGAGGGTTCTGGCGCTCGCCGTATACGTTGGCGTAACGCAGGCAGCAGGCATCGAGTCCGTAATTGGTGTGGTAGTAGAAGAGGTAGCGCTCGACCGCCAGTTTGCTGACCCCATAGGGTGAGACGGGTTGCTGTGGATGTTGTTCGGCTGCCGGATAGTGGTCCTGTTCGCCGTAGATCGCTCCGCCGGTGGAGGCGAAGAGGATTTGCCGGACCCCCCCGCGTCGAGCCGCCTCGAATAGGTTGAGGCTGCCGACGACGTTGACGTCGGCGTCGAACATGGGGTCGGCGACCGAGCGGCGCACGTCCATTTGTGCCGCATGATGGACCAGCACGTCGATACCAGCGCCCTCGATCAGGGCCGCGGCCTCTTGGCTGCGGATGTCGAGTTGGTGGAATTCCGCACTCGTGGGCAGGTTTTCTTCACGCCCTCCGGACATGTCGTCGATCACGAGCACGCGATGGCCTTCGTTGAGGAAGGCGTCTGCCAGATGGGAGCCGATGAACCCGGCTCCACCGGTGATGCACACTGTCTTGTTCGTCACAGTCATACCTCGTCAGGAGCGAACGGTAGCATATCGTTGCGACCCACAGGTAGCGGGCCGCACGATGGAATCTACCAGAGTGCAACGAGCAACGTGCCGTGCGCAACGAACCGCGAACACTGTGCTGCGTACCGCGAGTCTGAGGGAAACTCAGCGCACCTTGGCGGCGAGCAAGCGGTGAGCCTCGTCGAACGTCAAGCTCTCGTCGATCGGTAGGCTGAAAGGCTCACTCCAGGTCCCCTGGCGCTGGCTCTCGACCCAGTGGATCGCTCCACCTTCCTCGTCCTCCCAGGTCACCAACTGGCGATCGCCACTGCGTGAGGTGTAAAGGGTGGTGAGGCCCTGGCCGATCGCCGGTGCGGGCATATCGGACCGTACCAAAATATCGATGGTCTGCGCCGGGTCGGCCTCATCGAGCTCGCCGAGCAAACCCGCGATATTGATCTCGACGATTTCGGAGTTGGGATCAGCGGGATCAACTTTGGTCGAGGTGAAGACTTCGTTCGATACGTCGATGGCGAGGTTCCGGGCGTCATTGCCGAGGCTTTCGAAGCCTCCCCAGCCGTAGGCGCCACCCGCCTCCAGGATCCAATCGGCCACTCGATTGGCCACGTACTCGCCATAAGCCTCGTGCAGATTGAACTGCAGACCGATGATGATGATGCCGGCTCGCATTTCATCGGAGAGGGCGGTCGGATCGTCGGGATTGTAGAGGTCGGCGAGCGCAAACAGCTGGTCGCGGATCTGTTCGCCGAGCAGTCCGAGCTCGAGAGGCAGAGGGCTGACTTCGACGGTGCCCAATCGTTGGCTCGCGAGGTTGGCGAAGGTCACTAACACCGATCTCGGATCGCTGGCGACCCGCAAGTTCAGAGTCTGCCCTAGAGCGGGTGTGAGATGGACCGGTTCCGGCGTCTCCGCGTCAGGATCTTCACCCTCCCCGGGGTCGTCACTACCGGGGTCTTCACCTTCGCTTGTGTCGTCGCCGTCAGCTCCACTCTCGGGCTCTAGAAAAAAGGCCTCGTTCAACGCCACAACACCGTGCCATCCCAAGTACCGTCCCTCGACGAAGGTCAGGGGGACATAGAACGTGGTGGGGATCTCGTCGGCGTTTTGCCAAACCAAGTGGAGAATGCGTCGGTCGGCATAGAGGGTGACATCGTCTTCAAGCTCGAGCTCGAAGGTGTCGCGGGTCTCGGCGATTTGCGGCGTCGTCGCCACCGCTAGCGGGGCGCCGTCGGTCTCGATGACGTGGACGTCAGACCATTCGGCCCCGTCGAAGCTCGCAAAGTGCAGGAGGCTGTCGATTTCTTCCGTCTGGCCCTCTGCCGCCAGGCTTCGCCACACCAACACCGAGGTTTGATATTTGGGATCCTGGAAGAGGCGCGGCTCGACTTCGACCCGATAGTCGTCGGTGGTGGGGACCAGGATTCGGCTGGCGGCCTCGCCGGGACGTAGGGTTTCGAAGGCCAGGACGGACTGGGTCGCGTCGACGTCATCCCCGAAGAGCTCGGCGTAGGTTGTCGCTACCACACGCTGTAGTCGACCATCGTGGCCCAGGGCCGCAGATTCCTGGGCCGCCGCCTGGACTGGCCCGACGATGGACAGGACAAGAAGTGCAAGGACGGTGAGGTTTGAAGGTCGCATGATCAGGCCATCAGGTTGATGAGTTTGCGAACGTCGGTCGCCATCAGGAAGTCGGGAATCACCGGATCTTCCGGATAAAACTCCTGCTGCAGGCGGGTGAACTGGCCATGGGCGGCGAGCTCGTTGCCAAGGAGCTTTTCGGACTCGCCGAGTAAATAGAGCGCGTTCTTGACTTGCCAGTGAATTTCGGCGGCTTCAGCCAGGAGGAGGCCGCGGCGAGCATGAGTCACCGCGCGCTCGGGGCGATCGATCTCGAGATAGGCGAAGCTCAGGCCGAGTCGCGGGTAGAGCTCCCAAACTGCAGCACCTTGACGCTTGGCCATCTTCAAGCTCGAGAAGAGGTGCGAGAACCCACGGCCAGGGTTCCCCAGCATCGTGTGGCAGTAGCCGAGGTTGTACAAGATGACCGTTGAGTCGTGGCTAGGTTCTGAAGGCAGTGAGCTCAGAGCTTGACTGAAGCAGTCCTGGGCCTCCTCGAAGTAGCTGTCGCGAACCAACAACAAACCGAGTTGGTTGTTGCTACGCGCTACCGGCTCGGGCTTCGCACTTCTCTTGGCGTAGTCGAGTGAAAGTCGAGCATAAAACAAGCCACGCTCGGCTTCCTGCCGCATCTCGTGGAAGCGTGAGATGTTGTAAGCGGCGTGGTGGCAAGTCTCTGAGTTGGTGCTGCTGAGGAGAATCTGCCGAAGCCTCGATATGACGTCATCACCTCGACCTTGGTGGACCAGAATGCCGCTGCGATTGCAGTGCGCGACATCACGAGAATCTTTACAATCATGGCTTTCAGCCCAAGCGATCGCCTGATCACATAGCTCCAAGGCGGCCTCGAGATTGCCGTGTTTGACCTCGTTGCGGGTTTGTTCTCGAAGCTCTTCGAAGTACGCGTAGGATTCTTCGTAGTCCTGACCCATGATTCTCCCCCCGGTGGCAGATCTCAGTTGCCGAATATGCTGAGCTCCGTGCGTCTCGTTGACGTCAGTCCTGTTGATCTCGTGTCACTATAGCATATCAGCATAGTTGGTCTGCAAGTAAGTGGGCCGCAAGTAGGTTGGGCCGCAAGTGACTCCACGATAGACGTCGAAATGGCCGACTCCGGCGGCTTGTTGATACCCTCTGCAGGGCGGTGTCCGCCTATTCCAACAATTTTATCCAGCTATTCCAAGAATGTTAAAGGAGATTCTCAGGTGACGGAGTCGACCTCTTCCGACACGGTGGCGAACGAGTCCCTTGGCGGGACAGATGGCGTGTTGACGGATCCGATTTTGGCGCGCCTACGGGAAGCGATCGCACTTTACTTCTGGGAGCTCGAGGCGATCCGGGTGCGCCTGGAGGAGCCGTTTCAACTCGCATCCGGCAACCATAGTCCGGTTTACGTCAACTGCCGAAGGGTGATCTCGGAGCCCGGCTTCATGCAGCTCTTCAACACCACCGCCATGTTGATTTGTCAGCGTCGTGGGGTTTCGGCCGATGTGGTCGCTGGCGGGGAGACCGCGGGTATCCCGTTCGCCGCCTACTTGGCGCAGGTGCTTTCGCGGCCGATGGTTTATGTGCGCAAGAAGCCCAAAGGGTATGGCATCGCCTCCTGCGTCGAAGGCTTGGTGCAGGCGGGAGATCGTGTGCTGTTGGTTGAGGATTTGATCACCGACGGCGGCAGCAAGCTTGGCTTTCTCGACGCCATTGCCGCCAGCGGTGGCGTGGTCGAGGATGTGTTGGTGCTGTTCGATCGCCAGCAGGGGGGCAGCGAGCTGATGGCGACTCGAGGCACTCGATTGCACGCGGTTGCCGATCGCCAGACGACTCTGGCGGTCGGCGAGGCTGCCGGCCTGCTATCGGCGGAAGCATGCCGTTCGGTCCATGCTTACTTCAGCGATCCAGCACAGTGGCACCGTGAGCGCGAGCTGGAGTATCGAGAGCTCTAACAGCCCCCGAGTTAGAGGGCTTCAGATCCTACTATTCTCTCGATTTGCGTTTGCGATCGATTGCCTTGAGATGCTTCTTACGCAGCCGGAAAGCGCCGGGAACAACTTCCACGGCTTCGTCTTCTTTGATCAATTCGAGAGCTTGCTCGAGACTGAGTCGACGGGGCGGCACCAAACGTTCGAGCTCGTCGCTGGTCGACTTGCGCATGTTGGTGAGGCGCTTTTCCTTGACGATGTTGACGTCGAGGTCGTTGGAACGGGCATGTTCGCCGACGATCATGCCTTCGTAAACCTCCTCGCCAGGCCCAACGATCAGAGTGCCACGGGGCTGGAGATGCTCAACGGCGTGGCCGCGGACTTTGCCGGGGCGGTCGGCTATGAGCGAGCCAGTGGAGCGGTGAGGGATCTCGCCGTGCCAAGGTTCGAAACCGTCGAACAAGTGGTGCATGATGCCGGTGCCTCGAGTGTCGGTGAGAAACTCGGTGCGGAAACCGATCAGCCCGCGTGACGGTACCTTGAATTCGATACGTACCCGGCCCGAACCGTAGTTCACTAGCTTGAGCATCTGTCCTTTGCGCGGCGCCAGCTTCTGGGTGACAACCCCGATGTGCTCTTCCGGGCAATCGATGACCAACAGCTCCATCGGCTCGTGTTTCTTACCGTCGACCATACGGATGACGACATCGGGTTTACCGGCTGTCAGCTCGTAGCCCTCGCGCCGCATCATCTCAATGAGGATCGCAAGCTGGAGCTCACCTCGTCCTGAAACCATGAAAGTGTCAGCGGAGGCGGTCGGTTCGACCCGGATCGAGACGTTGCCCAGAGTCTCGCGTTCCAGCCGCTCCTTGAGTTTGCGAGAGGTCAAGTACTTTCCGTCACGACCCGCGAAAGGCGAGTCGTTGACACCAAATGCCATCGTGATCGTCGGTTCATCGACCTGGATCGCCGGCATCGGCGCTGGGTTGTCGATCGAGCTGAGAGTGTCCCCGATCGAGATCTCTTCGAGACCCGCTACCGCGACGATCTCGCCGGGACCCGCTTCGTCGATTGCCACCCGTTTGAGACCTTGGTAGCCAAAGAGCGCAGTCAGTTTGACGTCGCGCTGACCGCCGCTCTGGAGGCATTGCGCCAGAGTCCGGCCAGTTTTCAGACTGCCGTTGTGGATGCGCCCGATCGCCAACCGCCCGACGTAGTCGTCGTAGTCGAGGGAAGTGATCTGAAACTGCAATGGGCGCTCCGGGTCGTGGCGGGGCGCTGGAATAGACTCTACGATCGCGTCGAGAAGAGGAACTAACGGGCCGTCTGGATCGTCGAGGTTGCGGCGGCAGGTACCAGCTTTGGCATTGGCGTAGAAGACCGGGAAATCGAGCAGATTCTCAGGAGCGTCGAGCTCGATGAAGAGGTCGTAGACCTCGTCCAACACTTCCGCCGGTCGGGCGTCGCTACGATCGATCTTGTTGAAGACCACGATCGGTGGCAAGCCAGCTTCGAGTGACTTGCGCAATACGAAGCGTGTCTGCGGCATTGGGCCTTCGGAAGCGTCGACCAGCAGCAGGACTCCGTCCACCGTCTTGAGGATGCGTTCGACTTCGCCGCCGAAGTCCGCGTGGCCGGGAGTGTCGACGATATTGATCTGTCGACCTCCATATTGCACCGCGGTGTTCTTGGACATGATGGTGATGCCCTTTTCCCGCTCCAGATCGATCGAGTCCATGACTCGATCGGCGACCTGCTGATGCTCTTGGAAGATGCCGCTTTGCCACAGCAGGGCGTCGACCAGCGTCGTTTTGCCGTGGTCAACATGGGCGATGATGGCGACGTTGCGGATGTCGTCACGGATTTCAGTGGACATGAAAGGTGGGGCCTCTAGTTCTAGATAGGTGAAGGGACAATTGGGGGGCCACCCTGGAAGGAGGGCCCGAAGATTTTGGTGGGCAGCGGTGATCCCGTGGGGCGGGAATTCACCGGGGCTCGTGCTGGAGTGTTCGAGCCCCCTTTTGGGGAACTATCGGGATGCTGACGAGCTCAGGCGTCGCGGTCACCGAAGGAGCGGTCAAAGAGGTCTTGGATCGCCTGCTTGCCGGACTCGGACGGGTTGCGTGTGCCAGTTCCGCAGAAACCCTTGTCAGGAATGATCGGTGTGTCGGGCTGCCACTGGTGGTCAGTCCAGGCGAACCATTGGTCCCGCTCCTGATCGTAAACGCTGACGTCACGGTTGAAGAATTTGGCGAGCTCCACCGCCCAGCCCGTGCCACCCTTGACGGTGTCGTCCGCTTGGATCCAGCCGACTGCAAAAACGTGATGGGAGCTGTTCACCATGTGGAAGATCGACTGGATGACGCGGCGAATCTTTTCACGGCTGGAGAAGGTACGGCCCATGTGTTTTGAGACGATGGTCATCGACACATTGCCTTGGGTCAGCTCGTCGTCGCTCAGCACGCGAAGGTTCTGGGTCCGCTCGGGGTTGTGGCCTTCGAAGGAGAGGGTCACCTCAGGGACACCGCAGCGCTCAGCGTTGCGCCCGAACTCGGCTTCGGTGCCCTTGTGGCCGCCGCTATAGAGCATGGCGAGATTTCGATTCATGACGGGTCTCCTCTTATCAGACCTAGGCAGACCCGGCGGCGTACCGCTCGGCGGGTCATCAGTCGGTGGTTCTAGTTGGTGGGTAAGAGGCAGCCGTGGCGACCGCAACAGGCTCGACATGCGGACGATTCCTGGCGCCTAGCGAGCAATTATAGCGCCAGGGTCAGCTCAGGAGCCAGATTCTTCTTTGTTATGCTTACAGGTGCAGGACTCCAAGTCGAAACCAGGCTCCAAGCCGAGCCAAACGAGGCGCCCCGTCGAAAACGCGGCGTCGGAGGTCAAGGGATGCGTTGTCCAATTTGGGTCGTCGCACTATGCATCGGGAGCTCAGCAGGGCTTGGGGGATCGGTACGCGGAGGTGAAGCGCCGGCTGTAGAGGAGCACGCACGGGAAGTGGTTACGTGGCGCCAGCAGCGTCACGAGAGTCTCTTGAAGCCCGACGGCTGGTTTAGCTTGGTGGGATTGACTTGGTTGTCCGACGGCGACAATACCTGCGGTAGTGGTCCGCAGAGTGACGTGAGATTGCCTGAATCAGCTCCCAGTCGTCTCGGCCTCTTTCGGATGACCGGAGAAGCTGTGGAGATCAAAGCCACAACCGGTGTCGAGCTGACGGTAGATGGCGAGAAGACGCAGCGGGCCAATCTTAGGACGGATGCTGGCGGAGCTCCCAGCCTCGTCGAATGGGGTACTCTCGAGCTCTATCTCATCGATCGTGGCGGCCGTGTGGGGGTGCGGGTTAAGGATAGTGACAGTGACGCATTGCGAGCCTTCAAAGGGATCGAGAATTACGATATCGATCCGAGATGGCGAACCGAGGCACGCTTCGTTCCTTATGATCCGCCGAAAATGATCCCGGTGCCTACGGTCTTGGGTACGGTCAACGAGCAACCATCACCTGGTGCGGTCGAAATGCGGATTGCGGGTCGAGATCACAGGCTCGACGTCCTACCCGGTGGCGACGGCGAGTACTTCATTGTTTTTGGTGATGCCACCAACGGTTCCGAGACTTATGGCGGCGGCAGATTCCTCTACGCCGCTGAGGCGGATGCGACCGGCCGGGTCGTGTTGGACTTCAACCAAGCTCACAACCCACCTTGTGCTTTTACTCCCTATGCGACTTGCCCGTTGCCGCCGCGGCAGAATCGTCTCGAGCTGGCAGTGCGGGCCGGCGAACGGAAATACGCTGCGGGCGTAGCTCATTGAGCTCGAGACGCAACCAGACCCACCGGGTCTTCAATCAACCGCCACCGCTTCAAGACTACAACCTGTTGCGAGCTGACTTGGCGTTGAGCGAGGCGGTAAGTCGAGAGGGTGCCGATTGGGCAGTCGACTCCCTCAGCGCCTTGGGGTGGCGTGCGGGGTGTCCGGAGGTGATCGAGCTGGGTGATCTCGCCAATCGATTCCCGCCGCGTCTAGTGACTCATGATCGCTTTGGGCACCGTATCGACGAGGTCGAATTCCATCCAGCTTGGCATGAGCTGATGAAGATTGGGGTTGAGGAGGAGATTCACGCTCTGCCCTGGAATCATCCCCGCCCCGGAGCCCATGTAGCGCGCGCCGCCAAACACTTCATGTTCACCCAGGTCGAAGCTGGCGTCCACTGCCCATTGACCATGACGTTTGCCGCCACGCCGGCTTTACGAGCACAGCCCGAGCTTGCGGAAGAGTGGGTTCCCCGGATCACTTCGACGGTTTATGACCCCAGAGTACGACCGAGCGTCGAGAAGCGGGGTTGCCTGATCGGGATGGCGATGACGGAGAAACAAGGCGGCTCGGACGTGCGCGCGAATACGACCGAAGCGAAGGCGATAGGGCAGGGTGGTCCGGGTGGCGAGTTTCGTCTTACCGGGCACAAGTGGTTTTGCTCCGCGCCGATGTGTGATGCGTTTTTGACGCTGGCCTACACCACGGGTGGTCTGTCGTGTTTCCTGGTTCCACGTTGGCTGCCGGACGGCAGTCGAAATCACTTTTTTATTCAACGCTTGAAGCAGAAGCTGGGAAATCGTTCCAATGCCTCGAGCGAGATCGAGTATCGTGAAACCTGGGCGCGGATGGTTGGGCCGGAAGGGCGTGGGGTTCCGACCATCATCGAAATGGTCAACCACACTCGTCTCGATTGCATGATCGGGTCGGCGGCTTTGATGCGACAAGCACTCGCCCAAGCGATTCATCATGCGAGACATCGCACGGCTTTCGGTCACTTGCTGATGGATCAGCCATTGATGCGTAACGTACTTGCGGACTTGGCTCTGGAGTCGGAGGCCGCGACCGTTTTGATGATGCGGGTGGCGCGAGCTTATGACGAAGAATCCGCGGATCCGCTGGAGAGGGCCTTCCGTCGCATCGCCACTGCCATCGGCAAGTATTGGATTACCAAACGAGGCCCACGAATGGTGTGCGAGGCTCTCGAATGTCTGGGAGGTAACGGTTACGTCGAGGAGTCGATCATGCCTCGGCTATACCGTGAGATTCCGTTGTCATCGATTTGGGAAGGATCTGGAAATGTGATGTGTCTCGATGTGTTACGTGCTTTGCAGCGTGACGAAGCTTCAACGTGTGCGCTGCAGCGCGAGCTCGCCAAGGCTCGAGGCGCTGACCCGCGCTACGATGCCTTCCTGGCGGAACTCGAGTCGGAGCTTGGAAGCGAGACGGGGCAAGAGTCCGCCCGATGGCGGGTAGAGCGCTTGGCTCTCGCGCTGCAGGGGGCACTGCTCATACAGAACGCTCCGCCCTTCGTCGCCGACGCTTTCTGTGCCGCTCGTTTGGCGGGCAGCGGCGGGTTCGAGTATGGAACTTTGCCAGCCGGAGTGGACTTCAGGTCCATCGTCGAACGCGCGTCACCATCCCTCGACTAGGAGCTACTTCCGGTCGCCCGTGGTCCGTGAGCAGCGTGCCCTGACCTGCCGATGAAGTCCGTGATCCAGGCGTGCGTTTTCTCGCGATCGTGAACCCGTTGTAGCTTGCGCGCCATGACCTCGAGCCGGCGCCGCCTGCCAAGGCCATTGACGTTCTGAATCCTGGCGCGGCAGAAAACCAATAAGCCACTGATATTCGGATTCTGAACGATCTGTCTTGGGTGACGCCATCCGCCGCGTCGCCGTTCGAGCCGATCCAGATCGCCGATGATCTTGAGCGTCGCTTGATGCAGTTCGTTGGTCTCTCGCACATTGAAGTCCGAGGCGAGCTCCAAGACGGCAAATCTCGCCGGACTGTTGGTTGCCATGTCAAGGTAAACCGGTAACAAGTCTGGGCGATGGGTTGCCATTAGCTCCATCATGGCCGCAACGGTTTCTCTCAAGGGGGTAATCGTTCGTCTCATAGGGTCTCCCAACTCACTCCGCATGTCGAGGAGTCGAGCCGTGGCGGTGCATCGTACCGTCCCCGACCCGGCAGATTCTTCAGATTCTGTGCGTATTTGCTCCGCGCCACCCGTTTTGATCCGAGGTGGTCTCTGTCTAGGTCGCACGAACTCTGAAAAAGGTTTGAAGTTTTTGTTTGAGTCATACGCATTCTTCTAATTGCTGACGGTGTTCTCTCCATATGTCGTACTCGAAGGTCTTTATGGCTTATGTCTTGCCACGTCGAGTGAGATAGACAGTTTCTTTAGGGTGGATTGTTATGAGCGATAAAGCTGGACGACAGCTCCTGAAGGAGTCTCGAGATCTGCTCCTATCCGACCCCAGGAGGTGTATATCCCAGGACCGTCACCAACATCAGTTTCTCTGCGCTGATTATTTCGAGGTTGAATCAATTTGCTCAGTCTCTCTGCGGAGCCAAACAAGTTATGGCAGAGGCCTCAGAATCTCTGCGGACAGCTCAAACTCTCTTTGAGAGTCGGACATTCAGAATCTCTGCGTAATGTAATCTGGATCTCTTTTTTTGGAGGGTCCTCGTCGAGCATGCTTCAGCAACGCCCTGAGAGGTGTTTACCTTTACATCTTTCTGAGCAGCTCATTAGAGTTGAATCGTATCTATCGACACGCCATGCTTCCAATTTTCTACCGCTTTGAGGGCATTTACTTTACCGATCGGTAGGCGTTAGCGTGATTTTCAGCCGAGGTGCGTCAGCGCAATTCCGTGCTGACTCAGCGGCCTCAGCGAGAAGGAGTGTCTCTATGAACTCATGTCGAATCGTCGCTTTGCTCTTGCTGTTCTGTCCGTTGACTTCCGCTGCTTTTGCATCGGATCAATCTGAACCGTACGCGCTGGTTGCTCCAGGATCTTTCGAGTTGTACGAGAATCGTGATAGTATTGGATCAGAGATTACGGCTAGAATTAAGGCTAGCACGAGCCTGAAGAACGGCCCGTATGTTGTCCCAACAGGCTAGAGCAAGCTCTTGATCGGCGCGGGAATCAGCTTCCCGCGCCTCCTTCCCTTGGAGGAAGCGAATCGGTGCAAAGCGAGGAACACATCAAGCGACTCGTCCGGGAACTGGACTTACCAGAACAAGCGGATCAGGTTGTCCTGCGCTCCAAGTATTGGACTCCCGCATTTTGTTGGCGTTATTTCGAGCGGTGTGACGATTTGATCTTTGACGATGCCCATGCTGGCTTGCAAGCGGCGGAGGTCGCACCCGAGTTGGTCGCTCTAGTCGCGAAATTTAGCCGTGACCCAGAGCCTCGAGCGCCTTTGCGCTTACGTGCTTTGTGTGTCCTGGGGAGTGCCTTTCGTGTGACGGGTGACCTCGACCAGGCTGAACGCGTCTATCAGGCGGCTCTTTCCCTGATAGGTCGAAAGTCGGTCCCGGAGGAAGAGTGCGCCAACTTGCTATTCCGGATCGGCTGTCTGCGCAGTGTCCAACATCGGATGGATGAAGCGTTGAGATTGGCGGATGAATCGATCGCTGTCTATCGCAAGTCCAGGCCTGAGGTGCGCCAACGCTACCTAGGCGAGGTACTCACGGTTCGCGGCACCTTTCATCAGATGGCGGGGCAGTCTGCGGCAGCTGTCAAGGATTGGTCAGAAGCCCTGAGCTGCACAGATCCCCGAGCACTTCCTAGAATCCATCACGTCGCGTCCCACAACCTGGTTTGCAGTTTGGTTGAGAGGGCAGTAGATCCGCGTGCCCTGTCGAGGGTCGAAAGTTACTTGAGCCAAGCCAGGAAGTTTCTGAGCAAACGACCGCGGTCAGTCCAGAAGCTACGGCTGGTTTGGTTGCAAGGATTAACTATGATTCGTTTCGGCTCGACGCGTCGTGGTGAGGCGGCGCTGAATTCTGCTCGCCAGGGTTTGATAGAGATGCAAGCGCCATTCGACATGGCGATGGTGTCCCTCTATCTCGGGCGCTATCTCTATCGTAACCGGCAATTCACCAAGCTGAGGAGTCTTGCGGTCGAGACAGTACAACTATTCAAGGCTCAATGCACGGATGTTCGAGCGCATCAAGCCTTGGAGCACTGGGAGCAGGCGGTGATGGCTAAAACGCTGTCGACGGAAGTCTTCGATGGAGCGTGGCGTGCTGTGCAACGTCGTGCAGGTGCGCTCGATAGCAGCCGATAGCAGCCTCGGTCGTATCGGCTGTACGTTCCTGCCTGAGAGCCGGCGCCAGATCTACGGCACGAATCGATAGCCGACGCCACGGACACTGTGGATATGACGGGGACGCCAGGAATTCTCCTCGAAGGCTTTACGAAGAGACACGATGACATTGTCGACCACCCGTGTATTGGGGTGGTTCGGAAGCTCCCATACTTGGTCGAGTAACTCGCGGCGGGTGATGACTTGGTTGGGTCTCTCGGCAAAGACTTTGATCACAGCAAGCTCTTTGCGCGACAACTCGACCAGCCCGTCTCTGGTCTTGGCCTGCCAGGTCTTGAAATCAACCCAGTAGTTGCCGAAGGTCAATCGTGTTTCGGGACTTTGTGATCCAGAGTCTGGAGCCACTGCAACCGTCTCGGGTCGAACGTTGTTTTTTGACCATTCGGCGCGTCGAAGCAGGCCTTCGACTCGAGCCAGGAACTCTGCGAGATCGAAGGGCTTGACCATGTAGTCGTCAGCCCCGGTCTTGAGGCCGTAAATGACATCGTCTGGTTGATCCCGGGCCGTGAGGATCAGAATCGCGGTGAAGTTACCGCCGCTACGCAATCGTTGGCAGACTTCGAAGCCGTCGATTCTGGGCAGTTGAACATCCAGAACGATGAGGTCGAAGGACTTGCTCGTTGCTCTTTCCAGAGCCACTTCACCATCGAGGGCAAGTTCCGCGTGATACCCCTTACGCTCGAGGTTGAAGATCAGCCCCTGGGCGATCGCCTCTTCGTCTTCGACGACGAGTATTCTAGGTACTTCGGTCCGTGACATGATCGCTCTAGAGTCCTTCGCTGGCATTGGGCTCGACCTTGATCCTTGGTAACCGTATCTTGAAACGTGTACCGGGCTGATCGTCGGTCGAGAGGGCTTGGATAGTGCCGCTCAAATCCTGCACCAAGCCACGGACGATAGATAGCCCTAGGCCAGTTCCCCGGCGTCGATTGCCGATCTCTCGACTGAGCCGATAAAAGCGGTCGAAGATCTTGGGCAGCTCTCGCTTGGGGATGCCGATGCCGTTATCGGCGACCATGATCTCAGCTTCCGATCGACGGTCGCGGACCTGACACAAGATCTTGCCCCCTTCTGCTGTGAAACGTAGGGCGTTGTCGATCAGGTTGTCTAGGATGCGGAGTAGTGCTTCATCGGAGGCTCTGACCGTCGAGCGTGTATCGATGTCGAAGCTGAGTGTGGTTTGCCTCAGGTCGAAGCGAGCTTCTGCCGCCTTCTGGTATTCGTCGAAGAACTGGCTGAGCCTGATCGGCCTCAGGTCTCCCGTCGCGCCTCCCGACAAGATCCGGCTCGATTCCAGAAGGTTGTCGACCAGAGTGCCAACGCGTTCCGCTTCGCGCACGATATAGCTGACGAATCGTTTCTGGTCGTCGCGTCGGACGTCGTCTTGCTGCAGCGTCTGGGCGTGCAACTTGATCGCCGCAACAGGTGATTTCAGCTCGTGACTGACGTTGGTGAGGAATTCCTCTTGTTTGCGGGAGTAACGTCTTTCTCCCATGGTCAACGCGAGTAGGTAGGTGAGAGCGACAAAAACTAGGAAGAAGAGGCCAGCTCCGCTAGTGGTGACAAACCAGTGGAATTGGTTCCACTCGAAACCGAGGCGTGAAACTAGCTGGTTGATATCCGAATTGTATCTTTGGACGACAACCACCCAGAACACGAGCAGCGCTGTAGTTACGGCGATGGCCGCCAGATAAATCAGGTAGATGAGAAGGACGTGAGGGGTGCTTCGGCGAGTCATCGTAGGGTCCAACCAGCGGGATTGATGCGAGATTGGAGCGACGTTAGTGATGCCCCAAGAGTTACCATGCTAACGCAGTCTCTAGCTGGCGCCTGGTCTAGGCGCTGGGTCGAGGGTTCGTCTGAGAATGGGTGCTTCTGACAAACTCGTGACAATTCAGGGAGTTCCCTGACAGTTGGGGCTGGAATCCTGACACCGCAGGAAGTTCGGAGCGGTCATAATCATCCTCGGCGGGCGCGGAACCGCGAGTAGGAAACTCCGCTCTCGTGCCAAGGCCGTAAACCGGTACACTTGGGTCACCACGTGGAGATCGGGTCTGGCTGTCTCAGGCCTGTGACAAAGAGTACCTAGACGGTGACGAGCAGGCGTAGAACCGTTTGTGGCCGTCGGTTTGGTCGGAGGATAAGGCCTTGGCGATCAGAACGCTCATAGTCGATGACGAGCCGCTGGCTCGCGAAAAATTGCGCGGCTTTCTAGAGAAGGAAACCGATGTCGAGATCGTTGGCGAGTGCCGTGACGGTCGCGAAGCTCTCGAAACGATCGAAAGCGAGAAACCTGATTTGGTTTTTCTCGACGTGCAAATGCCCGAAATGGATGGTTTCGAGGTTTTAGAGAACCTCGAGACAGAATTGTTGCCCACAGTGATCTTCGTAACTGCCTATGATCAATACGCGCTGAAGGCGTTTGATGTCCATGCCGTGGACTATCTCCTCAAGCCTTTCGATCGCGAACGGTTTGGCGCGGCCCTGGACCGTGCCAGATCGGACCACGATCGCCAGCAAGTGGGGGATGTCAAGCGGCAGCTTTTGGAGTTGCTGCAGGACGTCGAGGCACGGCGTAATAAGTATCCTGCTCGTTTGGTAATCAAGACATCCGGACGAGTCGTGTTCTTGAAGGTCGACGAGATCGATTGGGTTGATGCCGCTGGGAACTATGTGCGCCTTCATTCCGGAACCGAATCCCACATGCTCCGCGAGACCATGGGAAAGCTGGAGGAGCGCCTGGATCCCGAGAAATTTCTACGGATTCATCGCTCGACGATTGTCAACATCGAGTGTATTCGCGAGCTGCAACAGCAGTTCCACGGCGACTATTTAGTGGTCCTGAAGAATGGACAACGGCTAACTCTGAGTCGCAGCTACCGTGACCGAATCCAGGATCTGTTGAATCGATCGATCTGAAGGCCTGATGAGCACCATCAATGCATTGGCGGCGATTCCCGCTGCCCGCGACCGTAAACTGGAGCATATTGAGCTGGCTCTCGAGCAGCGAATGCAGCTCGAGAATCGGTTCTTCGATCGTTATGGTTTTGTGCACCAAGCGTTGCCCGAGATCGATATGGACGAGATCGATGTCTCGGTCGACTTCTTGGGCAAGCCGCTGGCAGCGCCGCTCCTGGTCTCGTGTATGACCGGTGGCACCGGGAGCGCAGCCAAGATCAACCAAAATTTGGCGATTGGCGCTGAACGTGCGGGCATAGCACTGGGAGTCGGTTCCCAGCGCAAGGCCTTCGAGGATGCTGAAACTGCTGAGACTTTCGAAGTCCGCGAGCTCGCACCGACGATTCCTTTGTTGGGCAATCTGGGCGCGGTCCAGCTCAACTACGGTTTTGGCCTCGAAGAGTGTGAGCGCGCTGTCGAGATGATCAACGCCGATGCCTTGGCGCTGCACCTGAACCCGCTACAAGAAGCGATCCAACCGGAAGGGCAGTGTGATTTTGGTGGGCTGCTATCGAAGATCGGCGACCTGGTCAGCGGGTTGTCTGTTCCAGTGGTGGTCAAGGAGATCGGCTGTGGTATTTCTGGTGTTACGGCACGACGCCTGGTCGGCCAGGGAGTCCGAATCATAGACTCCGCTGGTCTTGGAGGGACGAGCTGGGCGCGGATCGAAGCCGCCCGAGCGTCAGACCTGCCGATCGGAGAGTTATTCGCTGATTGGGGGGTCGCGACGCCAGATTCGATTCGCCAGTTGGCGGCGATCGAAGGGGTCACGGTCATCGGCTCCGGCGGCGTGCGCTCAGGGGTCGATGTCGCCAAAGCGATCGCTCTCGGTTCTGATCTTGTCGGCTTGGCTCAGCCCTTTCTGGCGGCGGCGATGGAGTCCGCAGAGGCGGTTTATCAGCGTATTCAGCGCACGGTGCAGGAACTCAAGATCGCAATGTTCTGCGTCGGGGCGCGCAACCTCGGCGAGCTCGAGCAGGTGGCACTGGTGGAGAAACCTTGAACGGTGTTGGCGTGGCCAACCCGCCCTCGGCAGTCCTTCGCCCCGCGCTTTTTCTGGTAACGACCGTCTTCGAAACCGACCGCCTCTCAAAAACCCGCCTCTTGAACAGACACTGACGACCGAACGGATGATATAGAAGATGAGTGATAGTCCAGCAGTTCTCTCTCTCGAGGCTTTGGGCACGGAAGCGATCACAGCCCAGGCGGAGCGTGAAGCTCTGATCGAGGCTTTGGCTTTGGGCCAGTTGAGATTCCATGAGTTGCCGAAGTACCTATCAGCGCGTGAAAAGGCTGAAGTCCGTAGGCTCGCGCTGGAGATGCGCACCGGCAAGAGCTTGGAGAACACCGGCCGCTACACGATGGATGCTGAGCGTGTCTCGCGACACAACTGCGAGAACCTGATCGGCGTGGTTCAAGTCCCCCTGGGAGTGATCGGGCCACTCCGGGTCAAGGGTGAGTATGCTTGTGACGAGGAGCTCTTCGTTCCTCTCGCGACCACCGAAGGTGCGTTGATCGCCAGTGCCAATCGCGGCTGCCGAGCGATCAATGAAGCCGGCGGTGCGGTGGTGCGAGTCGATGATGTCGGCATCACCCGTGCGCCTGCATTTCGTACCTCGGGTATCGTTCAGACGCGACGCTTCTCGCGTTGGCTCGAGGATCACGAGGACGAGATACGGCGGCGGGCCGAGGAGGGTTCGCGGTTCTTGAAGCTCCTGGACATCCGGCCGTTCGCTATGGGGACCAGCGTCTTCGTACGATTTCGTTTCAGCACCGGAGACGCCATGGGTATGAACATGGCGACGATCGCCTGTGATCGGATCGTCGAAGACTACATCGTGCCCGAAACCGGGGTCGAGTGCATCTCGTTGTCGGGTAATTTCTGTGTCGACAAGAAGCCGTCGGCATTGAACTTCCAAGAGGGGCGCGGCAAACGCCTTTTCGCGGAAGTCCGGTTGGACAAGCATGTCCTCGAGAAGGTCTTGAAGACCAGTGCACGTTCCTTGGTCGAAGTGCAGTACCGCAAGAATCTGCTGGGATCTATCGCCGCCGGTTCGATGGGTTTCAACGCTCACTACGCGAATATTCTGGCGGCCTTTTTCATCGCCACCGGCCAGGACCCAGCTCAGGTTAGCGAGAGCTCGGTGGGGGTCACGTGTATTGAGCCGTGTGGCCCGGAAGGCGTCATCGCGTCTGTTTTCCTGCCGGATGTCCCGTTGGCGGCGATCGGTGGAGGCACTGGCCTCGAGACGCAGCGCGAGGCGATGGCGGTATTGGGGGTCGAGCCGGATGCGAGCCGTCCCGGAGCCGCGTCGATGCGTTTGGCGGAAATTCTTGGTGCCACGGTGCTGGCTGGCGAGCTATCCTTACTGGCCGCTCTGACCTCTCGCGATTTGGCTCGGGCGCACGAACAGTTGGGGCGTAGCGGCGCCACGAGCTGAATACCCCAAGCCGAATGCCGCAAGCTGAATGCCGCGACTCGAGACCTCGAGCGAGCTGGCCGCGATTGAAAGACTCCCACGATGCAAGCCCGAGCCAGCCTCTCTCGGCGAGGTGAAGACCTTCTCGCCAGTCCGCCCTTCCCTGAATATCTGCAAGAACACTTCGGCCGATTGGACGGACTGTTCGATCCGGTGACAAACACCGGAGGCTACATCCCCCTGAGCATCGCCGAGAACAAGCTTCCCGGCTTGCAGCTACTCGAACGGATGGCGGAGGTGATGCATATTCCAGCCCAAGTTCTGGGCTATGACTCGATGATTGGGTCGATGCGTTTCCGGGGTCAGCTAGCGCGTTTCCTCGGGCGAACCGTTTTCGGTCGCGAGGTGAGGCCCGAACAACTGGCTGTTCTCGCTGGGGCCGGCTGTATCCTCGAAATACTTTTCCACAATCTATGTGATCCAGGCGATGGTGTATTGGTGCCAACTCCAAGTTACGCGGGTTTCTGGGCTGATCTGGAAACTCGCGACGAAGTCCACATCGTACCGGTGCCTACCCATAGCAGCCAGGGATTTCGGCTGACTCCAGAGCTCCTCGATCGTGCTGTGGCAGACGCCGGTCGGCCAATCAAGGCGCTGCTACTCACGACACCGAATAATCCTCTAGGGACGGTGAGCTCGCGGGCGGAGATCGAGGAGATCATTGAATGGGGGGCGAGAGCGGGAATACACCTCGTCTTCGATGAGATCTACGCGCTATCCGTCTATGGAGATCGACCCTTCACCAGCTGTGCACAGGTTCGGCGCGAGTTGGGAGATTCGATCCATGTGATTTGGGCTTTCAGCAAGGACTTTGGCGCCAGTGGTCTGC
This sequence comes from Acidobacteriota bacterium, assembly GCA_029263355.1. Lineage (GTDB taxonomy): Bacteria > Acidobacteriota > Thermoanaerobaculia > Multivoradales > J023 > JAAELT01. The sequence goes on from JAJCXQ010000235.1 coordinate 21,162, forward strand.
GATGCGGCGTTTTGTTGAGTGAGAACGAGCGCTTGCTGCAGGCGATGGATGCTCTTGCCTACTGGGCCTGTGCTTCTGGCCACACCCAATACCTGCTCGGCGAAGTGATCTCTGACGAGGCTTGGGTCGATCGTTATCTCGCCGAGATGCAAGCTGACCTTGGTGGTGCGTATCGCAGAGTGACTGCGGCACTGGATTTTGAGGGTTTGGCCTATGTGTCAGCCGAAGCCGGATTCTTTCTGCTCTGTGACCTTCGACCTTTCCTCGCAGAGCCGACATGGGAGGCAGAGCACGCCTTATGGCGCCGTGTGCTGGAAGAAGGCAACGTCAACTTGACGCCTGGACAGTCCTGCCACAACGCCGAACCCGGTTTCCTGCGTCTGTGTTTCGCCAGCTGCCCGACCGATACCGTTGTGACAGGTGTCCATCGCCTCGCCAGAGTGTTGACCAACAGCGGCCGCTGATGGGGCCGTCGGGTCTGGGAATGCAGGTCACATGTTCAGCCCCCGGCAAGACGATCTTGATGGGAGAACATGCTGCAGTTTATGGCCGGCCAGCTTTGGTGGCGGCGGTGAATCAGCGACTGTCGGTAGAGCTGCGGGAGATCAAAGGGGGCGGCGTCCAGCTGAGCTTGCCGGCGGTCGGGGTCCATGAAACCGTGTCCTGGGATGTGATTCGGGAATACGCGCAGGAGGCACGTCGTTTGTGGCGGGAGTATGCCGTCCGGCCGGACGCCAAGGCCTTCGACCGCGTGTTGGGGAAGGATCCGTCACACCTCGTCAAGGTTGCGCTTGGGGAAGCTGCTGAACGTGTTGGAGAACCGGGCTTCGGCCTCGCCTTGCAGATCCGTTCTGAGATACCGATCGGCGCCGGCTTCGGTAGCTCGGCTGCGGCAGCGGTGGCGATTACCCGGGGCTACCTGGAGTTGCTCGGCGTCGAGCTGTCGGACGCTGAGTTGGAGAGCGCCAGTCTCGAAGTGGAGCGTCGGCAACATGGTTTGCCATCGGGGGTCGATAGCACCTCCGTCATCCGTGGTGGATTGTTGTGGGCTGTGAGGGAGCCTTCGGGTGACCTGGCCGCGACCACAATCGATGTTCGAACCCCGTATCTCGGTCACATCAAAGTCTTCAACTCAGGCACGCCTTCCCAATCGACCGGTGCAGTGGTTGCCGCCGTTCGCGAACGGCGTGATGCGGACCCGGTGCGGTTCAAAGCGCTGCTCGACCGGATGGAAGCTGCGACTCGGGAGTTCCGCCGCCTTCTCGAAAGTTCAACTCGGGAGGATCTTGGTGGACCGCTTCGCGAGTTCGAGTCGTGTCTCGAAGAGATTGGGGTTGTGCCGCTGCGCCTTCAAGGGTTGGTGCGTGCAGTAGAGGCACGTGGTGGAGCCGCGAAAATTTCGGGAGCTGGAGCGCTGAGTGGCACTGCGGCGGGGTCCCTGTTGGTCTATCACCCCGAGCCCCAGCAGCCCGACGCCTGGGAATGCCTCCGCGAGCTCAAGAAGTTGGATGTTGGTTTAGGAGCCCAAGGGGTGCGAGTGGAGGATGGTCTGGGCTAAACTTGAAGCTCCGCGTCGATTGAACCTGGCAACCGACCGACTTCTGCCCAAACATTATGTCTGCCAAATGCACTGTCCGGTCGCCGTCGAATATCGCCTTCATCAAATACTGGGGCGCCAAGGATCTCGAGCAGGCCATCCCGGTCAATCCCTCACTGTCGATGACACTGAGGAATTGTTATAGCCGTTCGACCGTAGAGTGGATCGATGACGACGGTGAGCACGAGATTCAGTGGCGAGCCGCAAGTGGTGATCTCGAGGCCGCGCCGCCTGCTTTTGCCGAACGGGTCATACGTCATCTCGATTTTCTGCGCCGATGGGCCAAGGTTGCGGGGCGATTTCGCCTCGCCACTGAAAATAGCTTTCCTGCAGCTGCGGGGCTGGCGTCCTCGGCGTCGGGCTTCTCGGCGTTGACCCTGGCGACGCTCGGTGCCCTCGGTCGTCAGGCGTCGATTGCCGAAAAGTCGGCCCTCGCCCGGCTGAGCGGCTCGGGATCCGCGGCGCGATCCGTTCTTGGGGGGTATGTAGAGTGGCCGGCAAGCGCTTCGTTCGGAGCCCTCTCGAACCGGGCAGAGTGTCATGCGTGTCAGGTCTTGCCAGCGGAGCACTGGGACCTGCGTAACGTGATTGCCGTTGTCGAGCGTGGAGCAAAGTCGACGTCCTCACTCGACGGGCATCGACGAGCCCAAACCAGCCCTTACTTTCATACGCGACAGCGTCGGTTGCCGGGGCGGCTGAA
>JAJCXQ010000236.1 GCA_029263355.1 Acidobacteriota bacterium
CCCTTCCGACAGGCGACCACAAAGTGGTCGCCTTCAGATCGGAATCGGTGGTCGCTTTGCGTCGGAACGAGTGGTCGCCTTCCGTCGGAACAGGTGGTCGGATTCCCTCGGAATATGCACACTGGCGCCCATGGATTGAAAACTGGAACCGACGGTGAATAAACGCAACAGATAAACCTTGTTTCTTGCAAATCTCGAATCACAGAGCTTCATATCGTTTCTCCTTGACTTAGGCTTATCTACCCAGCACAAACCCAAGTGGCGCAACCCATCCCTTGTGTCATCAATCCACCGGCAGATCATCCGCCGACGAATCATCCGTTCACTGCACAGAAACGCGACGACAAGACAAAAACGGGCTCATCAACAACACGCCAGTGATACCTGCTTTCGAAGGCTCTACCTCAAGGGGACGGAGTCGACGCCTCGATGTTCGACAAGCCAGCTGAGAATCGGGAAATTTTGCCGTCTTGAAATCGCAGCAAACTTAGGCCTACAGAAAAAACAGTACCTGTTACTTGCTGGCTGCTATTCTTGCGCTCGAAGCCCAAGACAACTGTTGTCCGGCTCTTCGGAGAAAGACTGGTGAATAGCTCACCGGTCGTTGAATCATTTGAGGCAAGACAGCCTAAACCGCTAGGAATCTCTCTATATCCAAGGCGAAGCTCAGATCCATCATCGCCAACAAGGCGCACTTGGCAGTATTTCTGATATCCCAGTTCAGCCGCTATTCGAACCTCTTGAGCAAGCAAGTTCTCAACACTTAAACCAAGAATAGCCCGATCTTTTTCTTTTGACACCGCAAGCGAATCCACCGTAATCCGCAGGAACGAGTTTTGAAAAAAAACATCTGAAGCTTGGACTCGCCTCCCACCTGAGCGGGCCTGGCCAGGCTGGCTCGTCAAGTTGGGAGCGGCGCCCTGGCGCAGCAGGTGATCGACGACGCCTTTTTTCGGAACGCTGATCGAAGCAGCTGCAAACACCAACGCCGTTTCGACCGAGATGCAACGCGCGTTGATTTTGACACTGTCACCAAGATCGGCCATCGATCCTGTCACGATGCCTTGGATACCGAGGATGGCACCCACACTAGCGATGGTCTCAGCATCGAAGATGGCATTCGCCGTTAAGCTCTGTTCAGTTAGAACTTTGTTGAGCTGCTGCCGCTCGACGATGTCGAACCCTCCCGGCTCGGTCTCTAACAAGCGGGTCGTCAGCTCTTCCGCCACAAACAGACCGAGGGCCGACTCGTATCCAGCCAGGTCGGAGAACTCGACAACAGCGAGCTTTTTGACGCCCCGCGAGGTCATCCTGCCGCCGAGAGACTCAGCAAGTTTGTGCAACCCTCCCTCTAAATCCAACGTCTCTTGCGCACCAGCATAAACGGGCCAGACAGTCACACAAAGCACAAGAATACCAAGATAGGACCATCGACACTTCATACGATTCATCAGGAAACTCCCTTCGATCGAATCAGACTACAGTTGGCATCCTCGATATTTTGCTACTTTTCACAAGCGCGAGGTCGGCCGGATGTCTTGTAAAAGAATATTGAACTCTCCCGTCTGGACTTTCTTTCGATCTTTTCCCGTCCAAGCAAGACGAATCGGCGCCGAAAATGAAAACACATTGCCGGTCCGCCCGGAGCCTCTATGCCTCAGTTTGACGACGATGGATGCTTCTCCGCCAGCTTCGATGCCGAGCCAATCTTCTCGGGTTCGGGCATAACCCGGCCCAGACGCCGAATCGAGCACAAAACTGCTCCCAAGGTCATCGGTAACGATCGCCTCCACAGTTGGAAAAAACTTCCAGTAGTCGGCGATTCCGCCAGAGCCAACCGCTGACCATGCGAGCGCGAGCCCTCGTCCGTCGACGTCGGTGTTTCTAAGATCGAGAGTCAGCCGGATGGACTGATCCGCCAGAATCTCGAACGAACGGAGGTAAATCGCCAAATACTTGATTTGCTGTGTGACGACTTTGCCCTGATACTCGCCTACAGCTGCTGGGCTCGAGTCGCTGTCCGGTCTGACCTCTCGCTGCAGCAAGGTGTCAATACCTCGAGTCCGCTTGATATCCGCCGCAGCCGCAGCAATAACATCGGCGGTTTCGACATCGACAGCTTGCAGCGCAACACGGACCGTCTCTGTCAAAGCTGTCGTCGTCCCCGTGACCAAAACTTCGACACCCGAGATCAACCCTAACTTTTGAGTATTCTTGGGATCGACCAGACCGGTTGGCGTCAACTTGTGCTCGTCAAGGAGGGCGTTGAGACGCGTCCGCGTGATGACCCGGATCGGTTTTCCTTCGCGCACCAGGAGCACCGAGACCTCTTCGGCAAGGAAACGGCCGAGTTCGAGAACGTTCCCCCGCAAATCGGTAAAGTCGACGACGGCGACGGTTTTGACGTCGAAGCCTTGGAGCTGCTGGAGTAGATCTCTGACCGGGGGCACTAGCGAATCGTACTCATTCGTTTGCGCGGCCGCGACACCGGCTTGAAGGAGCAGGACGAGAGTCAACGCCAGCCGCCAACGTCTTGACATCGCTGCAGAATTCTCATTCCTCAACACGGACCTCCCCTAAAGTGAAAGAGACTTCTTCGAGCCCCCAATCGATGCCCAGCACCATCCCCTGAAAACGCCGGCCGCCGAGGTCGAATGTCACAGCCGTGCCCGCTTCGAAAGCAGCTTGCCGTTCACTCGCCCCTCCAGAGACGTTCACCATCAGCGTCGCGAAGGCCACCCGCTCAAGGGTGCCGAAAGAAACGGCTGCCGTGAGTCCCAGATCATCCAATGCAGTCGGACTTCCCTTTCGCACGCGGTAAGTCTGCGGAGGCTTCACTTCGACCGCCGCTTCAGGGAGTCTGGCCGTTACTCCGCGGCGCTGTGTCGAGCGACCGTCGGTGACGGATTCCGGCTCGGCCCTCGCCACGTCTTGAACCTTGGCTCCGGGCTTCACAGCAAACAAAAGGCTGCCACCTTCATGGCCTGGCAAGACGCCATAACTAGGCGTCTGATACCGATTGGAAGCGGCAGCCTCCAGATAACTCGCCAACTCGGCGAACGTCACGAATCCATCGTCATTATGATCGGCAAGACCTCCCTCGATCGCGCGCAGTACTTGGCCCGTGAACAGACTGTGTCCCTCTGGCCCATCATCGTCCACCACCACTTGGTTCTTGCCGCCAGCGGTAATGTACAGCCGCGCCTGCCGATATTGCAGCTCTCGTAGCGTTCGAGGGCTCCGGGCGAAGCTAGAGAGCCGGTTGCGTTTCAAGCCGAGCAAACCGCCGTAACATGCATCAACCAGGAAAAGCTGATGCTTAGCAAGTGCCATTTGCTCTGAGATGTTCTCCAGCTCCCGCATCGAGATGTAACTCCCTGTGCCCTTGCCATCTTGCGGTACCACGTACCCCCAATCACGTTCCCCCAGCGTCTCAGTATGACCGTGTCCAGCAAAGTAGATCAGCACCTGGTCGCCGCTCTCGAGACGTCGAGCGACATCGGTCAGAGCCAACAGAATCGAATCTCGAGTTGCCGCCTCATCCAACAGCTCACGGACCTCGAATCCCCGTTCGCGCAAAAGTCTCACGATCGCTACCGCACCTTTGCGGGCATGCTCTAGGGGCTTCCACGAAGGTTGGGCGTAACGATCGATACCTATGACCACGGCCAGCTTCTGCTGACCAGGAAGCGCAACTCTATTCGGCTCTCCCTGTACCAACCCAGTCAAGGAAACCATCAACACAACGATCAAGAGTACATGGAGAGAACCACCTCTTAGCCCTTCTTGTCGTCCTTGTGCTCCCACAATACCGAGTGCAGCCGCGCTTTGTCTCGAAGTTTGGCGCACTCGGCTCAAACTGTCCAAACCAAGATGGTCCTTCTGTCGTCCTTCACCGTATTCATGACCACTAGCCTACCACGGACAACAGGTATCTGGTCGTGATCGAGTTTTGGATGGCGGCCTGAGCCGGGCCGCCGACGCTGGACCTCTTCTCCACCAAGCCTCACGCCGGGCAGATCACCAGAGAGACAATAGTAGTTGGAACGTTTGCCCAACAAGTCACTCCCCTCTCC
>JAJCXQ010000237.1 GCA_029263355.1 Acidobacteriota bacterium
ACCAATCTGTTCGAGGTCCGCAAACAGACCTTGAGTACCTTCTCAGGAGGCATGCGACAACGATTCGGAATCGCGCAGGCGCTGATCGGCAATCCCGAGCTGATCATCGTCGACGAACCGACCGCCGGACTCGATCCCGAGGAGCGTAACCGGTTTCTGAATCTGTTGAGCGAGATCGGAGAGAACGTGGTCGTGATCCTGTCGACTCACATCGTCGAGGATGTCAGCGACTTGTGTCAGCGCATGGCGATTCTCGCAGCCGGCCAAGTGCTGCTCGCTGGCGACCCCGCCAGTGTCATCCAGCAGCTGCAAGGCAAGATCTGGCGCAAGGTGATCGACCGCCAGGAGCTCAATAGCTACGAGCAGGATCTGGCAGTGATTTCGACCCGTTGGTATGCCGGACAGCTGGAGATCCATGTGCTCAGCGACGATGCCCTCGACGCTGGGTTCGAGCCGGTGGATGCCGATCTCAAGGACGCGTACTTCTCGACCCTCAATGCGGCTGAAGCTGCCTGAGGCGGGATCAACACCATGTTATTGCGCATCGCACGGTTCGAGATTGGCTACCAACTCCGGCAGCCGCTGTTCTGGCTGGTGACCGGCTTCTTCACGGTCATGACCTTCGTCGCTACCTCGACCGACGGCCTGCAGATCATCGGCGCCCTCGGCCAGGTCCATCGAAACGCGCCGTGGGTGGTGGTCGGCATGCTGGGTCAGATGAGCTTGATCGGCACCTTCATCACCATCGTTTTTGTTGCTGGCGCCATTCTGCGTGACTTCCAGCGCAACACCCAAGAGCTGTTCTTTACGCGACCGGTGCGCAAGCGGGACTATCTCCTGGGACGTTTCGTCGGCGCCTATGTGATCGCCTGCGGGGTCTTTTCGGGCTGCGCCATCGGCATGTTCATCGGTAGCCTGATGGGCTGGATCGATCCCGAGCAATTGGGACCGATCACCCTCGCGCCCTACGTCTTTGGCTTGCTGGTGATGGCACTCCCCAACCTGTTGTTCTGCGGCGCCATCTTCTTCGCCCTCGCCAGCCTGAGTCGCAACGTGTTCGTCACCTACCTCGGACTGATCGGCTTCCTTTGCCTCTACTTTCTGAGCCGCTTTTTTCTCGGCGACATCGACAATCAGGCGGTCGCGGCGCTGCTCGATCCCTTCGGCCGAGCCGCCTTCCAGAACGCTACCCAATACTGGACTCTGGTCGAGCGCAACTCGCAGCTGCCGGAGCTGTCCGGGCTGCTGCTGACCAATCGTCTTCTGTGGCTCGCCGTCAGTGTGGCGTTCCTGGCGGGCTCTCTGGCGTTCTTCCGCACCACCACCGAGTCCAGCAGCCAGCGCTGGCTGGCAAAACGGCAGGCAAAACGGCAGGCGCGGCGGCGTCCAGGTCGCGACGCCGCGTCCAGCTCGTTGGGTTCAGCCGCAACCGCAGCGGGTCTCCAACAACCCTGGGCGCGGCCGACGTTCACCTACGGCACCGAGCTCCGGCAATTCCTGCACCAGACACGTATCGAAGTCGGCGGCGTCTTCAGAAGCATTCCATTCTTGCTGATCCTGGCTCTTGGGCTGTTCAATCTGATCGGCGGAGCCAGCTCGGTCGGGCAGATCGTAGGCACTCCGGCCTACCCCGTCACCCACCTGATGCTCTACGCCATCCAGGGAGCCTATGTCTTCCTGCTGGTCTTCATCATCACCATCTTCAGCGGTGAGCTGATCTGGCGGGAACGAGCGGTCAAGCTGTCCGAGATCTACGATTCGATGCCGACGCCAAATTGGGTCTTCCTGGCAGCCAAGCTAGTAGCCCAGATGCTCGTGGTAGTCGTTTTCTTGAGCATCGGGATGCTGGTAACAATGGGTATCCAGATGTCCCGCGGCTACTTCAACCTCGAGCTGCCCGTTTACGGTCAGGGGTTCGTCGTGATTGTGGTGCCGTTCCTGTTGACCTGCGTTCTTGCTAGCTTTCTGCAAGTTGTGGCGGGCAAAAAGCTCATTGGCTTCTTGCTGATGATCTTGTACTTGATCAGTAAAGGCCTGATGCCTGGCTTGGGGCTCGAGCACAATCTTTACCGTTTCGGCAACGCACCCCGAGCCCCCTACTCCGATATGAACGGTTACGGCCATTTTGCCCAACCGATGTTCTGGTTCTATCTCTATTGGGCGTTGGCCGCGGCGATTCTCGCGACCCTCGCGGCGCTGCTTTGGGTGCGCGGCACCGATCTGTCTATCCGGGCTCGGCTTCACATCGCCAAGCAACGCTTTCGTGGCCCCATTCGGGGTGTCCTGACGGCTTTGGTGCTGTCTTTCATCGCCGTCGGCGGTTGGATTTTCTACAACACCAACGTGCTCAACGATTACAACACCCGCGACGAGCGCGAAGCGATACGCGCCGGTTATGAGAAGGAGCTCCGTCAGTACAAAGACGTCGCGCTACCGCGCATCGTTGGAGTGCAAGTCGACGTCGACATCTTCCCCGTCGAACGCCGAGTCGAAGCCCGTGGGCTGTTCCGGTTGGTCAACCGCAACGACGAGCCCTTACAGGACATTCATCTGAGCATTCCGCGGCGGTCACGGGTCCATTCGCTCGATCTTCCGCCGCACACTGAAACGGCGCGCCACGACGAGTATGGTTACACCATCTACCGCTTGAACGAACCCCTGGCGCCTGGGGAGGAAGCCGAGTTGCGCTTCGATCTTACGGTCGAGAATCCCGGTTTTGTCAACAGTGATTCCGATACGTCCATTGTCCACAACGGCACATTTTTCAACAACAAACAATACTTTCCGAGCTTCGGCTACAACGAGCGCGCGCAGTTGGTCGATCGCAACGTCCGACGCAAGTACGACCTTCCACTGGTCCACCGCATGGCTAAAGTGGACGACCTATTTGCCCGTCGCAACACCTACATCGCATCCGATGCCGATTGGATCGACTTCGAGACCACCCTCTCGACCAGCAGCGATCAGATCGCAATTGCTCCGGGTTATCTACAAAACGAATGGATCGACGGAGACCGTCGTTACTTCCACTACAAGATGGATGCGCCGATCCTAAATTTCTATTCCTTTTTATCCGCGGACTACGAGGTCAAACGTGATCAGCTGGGTGACGTCGCGATCGAGATCTTTTACCACCAAGGGCACGACACCAATCTCGACCGCATGATCGACTCGATCAAAAAATCGCTCACCTACTTCGAGGCTAACTTCGGCCCTTATCAACATCGCCAAATGCGGATCGTCGAGTTCCCGCGCTACGCCAACTTCGCGCAGTCCTTCCCCAATACTGTGCCGTTCTCAGAAGGCGTCGGTTTCATTGCTCAATTCGATGAGAACGACAAAGACGCGCTCGACTACCCGTTCTATGTCACCGCCCACGAAGTCGCCCACCAATGGTGGGTCCATCAAGTGATCGGAGGTAACGTCCAGGGTGCGACCATGCTCTCCGAAACCCTGGCCCAATACTCGGCTTTGATGGTCATGGAAAAGGAATACGGTCCCGAGAAAATGCGCCGGTTTCTCAAGTACGAGCTCGACCGATATCTGCGGAACCGTGGTGGCGAGCTGGTGGAAGAGCTGCCCCTGATCCTGGTGGAAGACCAAGCCTACATTCACTACAACAAAGGCAGCCTGGTCATGTACGCCTTGCGCGACGCCATTGGTGAGGAGAATCTCAACCGAGCTCTCCTTCGCTTCGCCGAAGCGGTCAGATTTCAGCAACCGCCGTATACCAACTCCCTCGAGCTCATGGAGTTCCTCCGGCAGGAGATGCCACAGGACTCTACAGCCCTAGACACCGACGTTCTGCTGGCGGATCTGTTCGAGAGCATCACCCTATTCGAGAACCGGGTCGAAGATGCAAGCTACGCGGAGCGCCCCGACGGCACCTATGTCGTCTTGCTCACCGCCAAAGCGAGGAAAGTTCGAGCCGACGGCGAAGGCAACGAAACCGACGTGCCCTTGAATGATTGGATCGATATCGGAGTCTTTGGCGAGTCCTTGGTCGATGGCAAACGCCAGGAGACGGTGCTGTTTCTCGAGAAGCGCCATATCACCACTGCCGACGTCAACCTCGAGCTGATCGTGGACGCCAAGCCGACCCGAGCCGGAATTGATCCCTACAACAAGTTGATCGATCGCAACTCCGACGACAACGTCAAGAAGGTCTCAGCGTCCACGGTCGCGGAATTGGCAAGTGACGCGACCGGCCAGTAAAAGATAGAGCCATCATTCGTGGGGCCGGAGTCGTGGTTGTCGATATGATCGAACTTCCATGCAGTCTTCGGAGTCAGGCTCGACCAGCGAGCGGCAGGCGCCAGCGCCAGGCCGGCTAACCACCGCGTTCGACCAGTGGTCGGCTTTGCCGTGGCGAATGCATCTCCTGGCGATGATGGTGCTGGCGCTGATCGGCCTGCTGCGGTATTGGACCTTACTCAGCGCGCCGGATGCCCACATCGACGAATCCATCTACGAGCACGCGTTTCAGCTGATCGCAGAAGGGCGGTCACCTTACGAAGTGCCGGGTTATTACTACCCAACTGCTTTCGCCTACTTTGGTCACTGGCTGGTCGAGAATCTCGGCGTCATTGGGGCGCGGCTGGCGTTGCGGGCCTGCAATTACCTGGCGCTGCTGATCACGTTGTGGTTGTCGGCGGCCTGGTGGTGCCAACTGAATGACGTCAGGGGCGCCAGGGGCGCCAGGGGCGCCAGGGGCGCCAGGGGCGCCAGGGGCGCCAGGGGCGCCAGGACAGTGCGTTCTGCCTGGCTGGAGCGCGTTGCCTTCGCCGGCCTGCTTCTCGTTTTGTCTCCGGGAATCAAAATGGGGATGTACGTCGGCAATCTTTCCTTTCTGGCGATTGGTTTGGCGCTCTTGGGGTTGACCTTTGCAGGACAACGGCCGCTGGTGGCCGGGCCAGCACTGGCGCTGAGCGTCGCGCTCAAACCGATCGCAGCGGCAATCTTTCCCTTGCTCGTCCTGACCCCGCCGACTGGCAAGACTGCAGCTCACCGCCTCGCCGGCATCCTTGGCGGTGCCTTGACTCTTGTTTTATGGCTGGCGTTTCCCTACTTCTTTGAGCTGTTGGGACAAAGCGTCGAGCGCATCGGCCTCATCCGTACTTGGTCGCTCTATCGCCTGGCCAATCTTCTAAACCTCGGTATCGGACGCCTGGTCCTGCTCACTCTGGTGGTTCTCGCTGCCCTCATTGCCGGTCGCTGGGCCCGTGCCAGTCGCCCGGGTTGGCTGGCTCTGGCGACGACCGCATCGGTCTTGGCGACGCCGTTGATTTGGGCTCACACCCTGATTATTGTCTTCCCGGTGATAGCAATGGCTGGGTCTCTCGCCCGACAGCGCTGGCCGAACCGAGATCAGCGACGCAACGCCTGGGCGGAACCGATCCTCATCACCCTCGGCTGCGGCGTCGTGCTCTTCTACAATGCAGGCGCGATCGACCGCCTGCCGCTTGTCGTCGAAGCACTGCTTCTGCTCATACCAGCCGCGACCCTAGCTTTACTCACCGCCTATGTGGTTCGATTCAGCCTGAACGATTGACCCGTCGCCTGTTGTTATGCGCTTCGCAATGATCTCAGCCGGCTTGCTGGCGACGGCCTATACTTTTGATCAGGGGTGGTCGGGAGTCCAATTTTCTTCCGCAACGTTGACTTGGGCCAGCCGCGGCGCGTTTGCGGCCGCCTTTTTGCTCGCCGAACGTTTCGGTCGCGGCCGTCTCGCCGCCGCCGCTTTGATCCTCGCCCTGGTGACAGAATCCCTGAGGATCTCGCCGCCGGCCGCTGGCGGAACGTTGTTCTTCACCGGCGTATTCTTATTACCCGTCAACTTGGCAGCGCTAGCCTTGCAAGCCGAGTGGCGAGTGCTGACGATGAGAGGCGGGATGTGGGCCACAGCTCTGGCGATACAAAGTTTCGCCGCCTGGGCTGTCACCCGTGGAGACCTCGCCGCCCCCGAGGGTTGGCTCGGCGAGCGATGGCTCGACGCCCTTCCCAAGACAAATCTGCCGCAGGCGAGCCTACTTGTCTTCGCTCTCGCTGCCTTGGTAATCACCTTGTGTTGGTGGCGACGGCGGACTCCGATTGAAGGGGGACTGCTGGCGACCCTGGTCTGCTCATTCCTGGCCTTCGAGCTGGCGTCCCAGCCGCTTTTCTTCTTCACCGCGGCAGGCCTCATCTTGATGTTGGCCCAGATCGAGAACGCATTTGCACTGGCGTTCGAAGACGGCCTGACCGGTCTCCCCGCCCGTCGCGCCTTGGAAGAAAACCTGCGCCACCTCAGCCGTCGCTACGCGATCGCGATGGTTGATATCGACCACTTCAAGCGTCTCAACGATCGCTACGGCCACGAAGTTGGCGACCAGGTACTGCGGCTGGTGGCGAGCCGCCTGGCCAAAGTCCGTGGCGGCACCGCCTACCGTTATGGCGGCGAAGAATTCACCCTGGTCTTCCCGCGCCGATCAGCCCGTGACGTGGCGCCTCAACTCGAAAACTTGAGGCGATCGATCGCCAATCAGCCGTTTATCGTCCGCAGCCCGGCACGTCCCAACAAGAAACCTCGCCAGCGACGCGCCAGCGGTTCCTCTGAACGTAAGCTCAAGGTCGCCGCTAGCTTTGGCGTCGCTGATCGTAACGCCCAGCGCTCAACCACCGAACAGGTGCTGAAAGCGGCAGACAAGGCTCTTTACCGATCGAAACGCGCCGGCCGCAATCGTCTGACGGTCGGCTAGCTTGATCCCGTCCAGGTTTGCCGTTTTCGGCCCAGTGAGGGAGAACTCGTGGAGCGAGCAAGCAGCGAGCGTGTTCGAGCTAAACGATTCTTGGCTTCTCGTATCGATTTGTAATACTTGGACTTATGCGTCTCGCAAGAGGACCGGCGAGTTCGGAGCTGCTGCGCAGCCCACGAGGTCGACCGAGCCCTCGATACGTTCCTGGACGGGAACTAGCTAGCAGTCACAGGCATTGCGTCGGAAATCCTCGACCTGCCCCTCGGCCCCCAGCTCGACTGAACAACAGCGCTCGAGCTCGGCGGCCAACATGCGACGCGCTCGCTGGACGCGGGACTTGGCCCCGGGTAGCGACAATTCGAGCGCCTCAGCAACCTCGCGCTGGGGTCGGCCCTCGAAGTCCGCCATCAGCAAGGCTTCACGATAGCCGTCCGGCAGCAGCTCGGCGGTCGGACGCAACCAGGTGAGAACCTCTTCGTGGGCGCTGTGATCACCCTTGAAGGTGGCGAGCTTCTCGGCGATGCCGGCGCTGGGGTCGACCATCGAGTCGAGCTCGATCGAGTCCGCAATCTCGGCCCGCCGATGGGACCGATAATAATCAGCGACAGCGTGGCGTGCGACGGAATAGACCCAACTCTGGACCCGCTGCGGATCCCGCAGCGAAACGACGCTTTTGTGGATCCGCAGCAGCGCCTCTTGCGCCACATCCTCCGCATCTTGCGCCGGTACCCGGCGGGCAATGAATGATCGGAGTCCATCGACGAAGTGCCCCCAAGAAGGCTCAACCGTCGCTTTTTGCGTCGATAGACTCATCATGTCCTCCTGCCCTGGATCGATAGGGTCTTAGATGTAACACGTCAGGTGCAACACGTCGTCTCGCAGCACGCGGCCTCGGCCTCGTCGGCCACGTCGACCGGCGTGTGCAACGAGTCCGCCTCACCGGAAGTATAAAACGTCTCCCACGAGACCCCTTGAGCGTCCGTCACCCAGGTCTTGTCCGAGGCGTGGTAACAACAGATGGTCTCGCCCTCGTCGAAAACCTCACCTTCCAGCGAACCGATGCGGCGCCGCAGGTCCTGCAGCTCACCTTCGGTCTCTGCTTCGATCCCAAGATGCTGGATGCCGGTTGGGCTCCCCGACGCCTCGACGATCGAAAAGTTGACCCGCGGATCGTCGAGCATCCATTTAGCGTAGTCCGGCTTGGTGACGGTGGGCTCGGCGGCAAACAAGGTCGAGTAGAAACGAACCGACTCAGCGAGCTCGTTGACTTTGATATTGACGTGTAGTCTTTGCATGGTCTGTCCTCCTAGGATGCTCAGGGTGTTCATCACCCTGTCAACTATGGAGTCGGAGTCACTGCTGAAAGGATGCAAGGATTGATCAACCGATTGACCGCGGATCGAGACCCAGTGCTTTCATCCGACGCCACAGGGTCGTCCGACTCATCCCTAGCAGGTTGGCGGCGCGCTCTCGATTTCCGCCAGCAAGCTCGAGAGCGCGGCGCAGTCGGTCGGCCTCCCCCTTGATGGCCCGAAGCTCTGTTTGGGCCGGAGAGTCTGCCGAGGCAGCTGGCTCCAACTGGACATCATCCGCTGTCGATGGACCGTCTCTGACATGCTCTGGCAGATCGCCGAGGCTGATACGGGCCCCCTTGGTGAGGATGACGGCGCGCTGAACCACATTCTCCAACTCGCGGACGTTGCCCGGCCAGCGGTATGCGCCCAACGCACCCACGGCGTCGCAGGAAAATCCGTCGACACGTTTGTGGAACTGCTTGGAGTAGACCCTCACGAAGTGTTCAGCGAGCAGCAGCACATCATTGTCTCGCTCGTTCAAAGGTGGCAAGGTGATCGTCATCACGCTGAGACGATAGTAGAGATCCTCACGGAACGTTTTGTCGCGGACCATCAACTCCAGGTCGCGGTGAGTGGCGGCGATGATGCGGGTGTCGATCCGGCGACGACGACTCTCGCCAAGACGCTTGATTTCACCCTCTTGCAGGGCGCGCAGGATTTTGGTTTGGGCGGTCAACGCCAAGTCGCCGATCTCGTCGAGAAAGAGAGTTCCTTGGTGGGCGGCTTCGAACACTCCGCCGTTTGCCGAGACTGCCCCGGTGAAGGCGCCCTTGGCATAACCGAAGAGCTCCGCTTCCTGGAGAGTCTCAGGCAAGGCACTGCAATTGACCGCCTCAAAAGGGCGATCGGCGCGGGGCGACTGTTCATGGATGAATCGGGCCATCAACTCCTTGCCGGTACCGCTCTGCCCCAACACCAGGACGGTGGCATCGTAAGGCGCCACCGCCTGCGCGGTGTCGAGGGCTGTCGACAGCGATGCGCTTTCGCCCACAAAGCGGCCCCGCGGGCGAATCCGCTCGACTTCCGACCGTAACCTCTTGATTGTTGTCTGTTGCGACCGCTGAGAGCGCTGATGCTGCTTCAGCTCTTGGTGGAGATCCTCCAGTACGCGGGGCAAATGCAGCGGCGCGTAGTCAGGCTGCTCGCGCCGCGTCAGGTCGGGTACGTCGTCTTCAAAAGTTGCCGTAAAGCGGCACCGTTCGTGTCCCATCGCACGACACTCGGTCTCAACCACCATCGTCGGCCGACCCGCGGCCGCCGAGGAGTGACCGATAGCGTAGCCGACTAGCATCCAGCACGCCGGAACATCACTCGGCCCAAGCAACTCGAGGTGCTGCTCAGCCTCGAACGAGCCTTCCCAATCGGCTTCTACGTGATAACGCCCGCGGTCGAGATCCACCTCGCTGAGC
>JAJCXQ010000238.1 GCA_029263355.1 Acidobacteriota bacterium
GGACTCCGATCTCGAAGAAGCACGTGGCCGACTCGGGGACCGACTGAAGATGGTGCGTCCCAGACAAGTCGCCTAGAGTATCGTCCTCGGGTAACCGAGCCGTGGATCCCCCTCGAGCGGCGCCGGGCAGCTATCTGACTGGGGTGACCCCAGATTCTTTCAATGCCGGGTCCCGGGCAGTTGCCGAGATCGCTTGCCAGGAATTACAGGCATTACTTCTGAAGTCTCAGCCCCAGAAAATATAGAGAGGCTCCAGGCGGCTTGCGGTGCGCTGGGCCGCCGTGCGTTTGCTGGGCGCGGCATCTCGAGCATCCGCGGCGTGGGTCGCCGACTGCGAAGAAGTGGTGCCCGGCACCAGAATCACCTGCACCAGAATCACCTGGTCGAATGTGCAAGCGAAAATCGCTTCGACGAGGCTCGTCAGGTCGTATTTGCAAGCGCAAAAGTGGTTTGACCAGGCTCGTCAGGTCGTATTTGCAAGCGCAAAAGTGGTTTGACCAGGCTCGTCACATCGAATGTGCAAGCGCAAAAGTGGTTTGACCAGGCTCGTCAGGTCGTATTTGCAAGCGCAAAAGTGGTTTGACCAGGCTCGTCAGGTTGTATTTGCAAGCGCAAAAGTGGTTTGACCAGGCTCGTCACATCGAATGTGCAAGCGCACAAGTGGTTCGACGAGGCTCGTCACATCGAATGTGCAAGCGCACAAGTGGTTTGACGAGGCTTGTCAGGTCGTATGTGCAAACGCACAAGTGGGTCGACGAGGCTCGGCAGGTCGTATTTGCAAGCGCGAGAATGCGACGAGATTTTCTGCGAGGTGTTCCCGATCTTTCGAGTGCCGCGGACTGCTAGTCGAGCAGGATTCCCGGAGGAAACCGAGGACCTTCTCGACCTCGGACGGGAGAAGCTCGGCAGCCTCGGGGTAGAGCGGCCACATCGGTCGCGAGTCGATGCGCGAATTCTCCCCGGTCGACGGCCGACCCCACCTCCTCCTCATGAATGGCTGGTTCGCCCACACTCCGGAGGCCTGTCTGCCGGCCGGGGACTCGATCCTCCCCGTCTTCGTCGGTTTCCATATGACCGAGTGGAACCGCACCCGCCAAGTCTTCTCGACCCCTGAATGCCTCGCCTACCTCAAACGCCACGAGCCCATCGGCTGCCGGGACCGGAGCACCGCGCAAGCACTCTCGGCGCTCGGCGTCGAGACCCACTACACGATGTGCCTCACCCTCACCTTCCTTCGCCGAACGACCGCCCCGCGGGACGGCCGAACCCTGATCGTCGACGCCGATCACCTACCGATCCCCGAGTCGATCCGCCGCGATGCCGTCGTGCTGACCCACGAGATCCCGTACCGGTTGAGCGAGGAACACAAGAGAGCGATCGCCCGCAGTCGGCTCGATCTCTATCGGGCGCGGGCCGATCGTGTCGTCACGACCCGCCTCCACTGCGCCCTGCCCTGCCTCGCCATGGGGATCCCGGTCGTCTTCTTCGGCAATCCCCAGGACGGCCGGTTCTCGATCCTCGAGGATCTCGGCGTTCCGATCCATCCGACAACCACCCGACGGGACGAGCGCGTCGCCCTCCGTCTTCTCAGAGAGGTGTGCTGGGATCCCGAGGTCCCAGATGTGGAGGACGCGAAACGCACCCTCCGGGAGTGGACGCAGGCCCGGATCGCAGAGCGAATTGCGGAGGTCACGACCACAGAATTGCTTGATCTAGAATAGGTACGTCGTTTGTTGCAGATATCATGCGTAACAATCCAGAAAAGGCGCTTTCGAAGATGTTTGAGGAATTACCTCCATTAGATCAGAGCGGCAATGGATGATCCCAGGGTTAAACAGAAGTACATAGACACGATTCGTGAAGCTTTCTCCCAAGTTAGCGAAGGCAAAATTCCCGGAGCTTCCGAAATGCGAATCCTGATTTCTCTATCTTGCCTTCTACTCTTCACTGCCTGCGCAGAATCAGATTCGGGTACAGTGGCCGCTGGTGAACCACCGTTCTTCACAGCGGACAGAAATGCCACCGGTCCGCTAACGCTTGCCGAGTTGACGATAAATATTCCTGAAGAGATCGACAAAGGATTGAGTGAGAGCAGAAGATCCTGCTTTCTGGAAGCCATCGAGCGGCGGGCTCGGACGGCAGGAGACCCAGCAGAACTCGACCCTGAGAATTTCCCTTACTGGGGCGGTGAAGTTGATAGAGCGAGTTGGAGCAAACATAGCAAGTACATGCAACGCATTCTCTTAGGTCAAGCGATCATAAGCTGGGCCATGTCCGACTGCTGACAGCCCCGTTGCCAGGTCGAATTTGTAAGCACGTAGGTGCGGGAAAACTCGGAACGGTCTCGATCCTCGGATGGATCCACTAATTCGTCGGCTCTTACGACGCAACCAACCCAAAATATTCTTCGACACTCTGGCCGACCCGTCGCTCGAGGTTCTGGGACATGCTTTCGACCTCGCCGATTTGCTGGTCGAGAAACAAACGGACAACTCGCGTTAGCGGGATCGCGGTTTGGCGTGGAACGCCACCGTGTGAGCGCGCCGCCGCCGCGTTAGCGCGCCGCCGCCCCTGGAGCGGTGCCGGGTGCTTAGGTAGCTCGCGGGGCCACTTCCCTGGCCGTAGACCAGCACGCTGTCCTCGAGGATCTTTGCGCTCCGATCCATCCGACAACCACCCGGCGGGGTGAGCGCGCCGACTTTCTTTGACGGTCGTGCCCCCTTCTACCCAGCTCAAACTCGATCCCAAAATGATAGGCTGCTCCAGGTCGAATAGGAGATGGATATGGTTCAGATCGGATGCTGCCCGTCGCGCGGTACTGGATGGATGGGGACTACGCGTTACGGCCGAACCTGTGCCGAATAGAATTCTGGAATGGGGCGGCCGGAATCCCGCTCGCTATGAGTCTCGTCCAGTAGACAAGTAAGTGCGACGGCAATCTACGAGGCGTTCGGGACGACCCATGTCTTGGTCTCCGGACCGGCAGTGGCGGCGCTCGGCGAGGTCGGGATGACCTCGCTCAACGCCTTCGGCCCGGCGCGCGCGCTCCCAACGCCTGCGAGTCGATCCTGCGATTCGAAGACCGGTACCGCGGCGTCGATTGCGTTCTGGGAGGCTCGAGCCGACGTTACCGCGTCGGCCAACGCGTTCTGAGAACGTCCGACGTCTGTCCTCGTGCGCCGTCGCATCCTGGCGCTGATGGAACGTGATGGCCGACCCGACAACGACGGTCTCGGGGCCGCCGGGGCCGCCCTTCACGTCCTTCCGGGCGAAGGCCCCCTAGTCGTCGGTCCGTGCTTGGGAAACGCAGTTCCGAGACGGTGCAAGCTAAGAACCTGGCAGGCGGTTCCTCTTGATCCCACGTAGCCAGTCGAGATCCGCGAGGTCTTGTGGCCGCCCGGCATCTTCTTTAGCCAGGATGAGCTCGTCCAGGCCAAGAAAGAAGACATCTTGGTTACCGTAACGGCCTTCGACGCGCCCAGCCCAAGCGGTTTCGAAGCTTACGCTTCCAAGAGAGGTGATGAAGTCGACTCGGTTCGGCTCGAAACCGAGCTGGACAATTTTACCCGAGCTGCTGAAGTCTTCGACGGTCAAGTCGAGGCTTCCGAAGCCGAAATCATCAAGTGCGAGGAGCAGGCGCTCGGCATTGGCTGGCGACGGCTCGACCAGGACGTCGACGTCTTTGGTGTATCGCGGTTTGGCGTGGAACGCCACGGCATGAGCGCCGACGACAATCGCCCTGACGCTACGATCTCTCAAACACGCGAACAGCTCTTCGAAGTCTTTGCTCGCCATCGCCGTTGTCTTCCCACCACTCTTGGCGCATTTGTTCGACGACTCCGACCCGTTCGTCGGGCGTCATACGCTGCCAGAATTCTTGATCGGCACGTTTCTCATCATCGAATGATGACAGTTTCCTCACCCAGACTTGCCCTTGGCTGGCACGAAGTCTCCGATTGTTTGCTCGGCTCACACATTCCCCTACTTGGACCCATTATCGAACACATGAAAGATCTTACCAGGTCGGCTGCACAACATGCTGGGGCTGTACTCGGCCCGAGGCCGAGGCGATCTTTCGCTCCGGCGCTTACCGGCTGGCGATATCTGTCCCTCTCGTCTTAGAGTACGAGGATGTTCTTGGTCGCAACCCTGAGGATTCGCCGATAAATCCGGCGGCGGCTGATGACATTCTGAACCAAATCTGTGCGGCGGCTGACCAGTACGACATCCATTTCTTGTGGAGGCCAATCCTGCGCGACCCTAAAGATGACCATGTGCTCGAGCTCGCCGTCACGTCTCAGGCTCGACGAATCGTAACCTACAACCAGAAGGACTTCGTCGAAGTTGTCGCCACTCATTCGCAGGATGATCCCCTAATTCGCCGGCTCTTCTGACGCAACCAGCCCAAAATATTCTTCGACGCTCTGCCCGACCCGGCGCTCGAAATTCTGGGCCATACTCTCGACCTCGCCGATCTGCTCGTCGAGAAACAAACGCTCGACCCGGGCTAGCGGGAAAAAGATCGTGGCGAGACCGATGGTCGGCTCGGTATCGTTCAGGACCGACCGGGTCCAATCGTCGAAACTCGACAGATTGAGGGCCCGCAGGGTGATCCCGATCGGGGTCATGGAAGCGAGGATGCCCCAATACTTCTCGCTCGGGTTGGCGAGGTAGAGAATGATGATCGAGCCTGGTTCGATCGCTTCCTGATAGCCACTACTCACTGTTTTTTGACTCGTTGTGGCCGCCGGACTCAGCATCGTCGGGCTGTGAAAGCTCGAGCAGTACACCACCAACACTCTTGGGGTGAACAAATTGCACCCAGCAACCGGCGGCGCCACGGGTCGGCGCATCGCGCAGCAAGTGCAGATCAGCGGCGCGCAGCCGGGCATCATCACTTTTGATGTCGTCGGTGCGTAGACAGAGGTGGTGGACGCCGGGACCACGGCGCTCCAAGAAACGGGCGATCGGTGATGAGTCGTCCATCGGCTCGAGCAGCTCGATCGCGGTTTCACCACAGGGGATGAAGGCGACCCGCACCCCTTCCTGCGGCACCTCTTCGATCGCCTCGACCGCAAGGCCCAGCGTCTCGTAGGGGCGACGCGCTTCGTCGATAGATCGCACGGCGATGCCGATGTGGTCAATACGCTCGATCATCGAGAAAGCTCCGCAGTTACTTGAGAAGACTGCGGGCAATCACCATGCGCTGGATCTCGCTGGTGCCTTCGCCGATGGTGCAGATCTTGGCGTCGCGGTAGTACTTCTCGGCCCGGTAATCTTTGATCAAGCCATAGCCACCGTGGATCTGAACCCCGCGCTCCGAGCAGAACACCGCCGTTTCACCGGTGTGCAGTTTGGCTTCGGCGGCGAGACGCGACACCGAGCCGCCACGATCCATCTCGAGGGCTGCCGCCATCAACAACGCTTCAGAGGCCGCGATCCGCGTCGCCATTTCGGCAAGCGCGAAAGCGATCGCCTGGAAGTCTGCGATGCGTTTGCCGAACTGTTGGCGCTCCTTGGAGTAAGCGAGTGCGGTCTCGTAAGCGCCGATGGCGGTGCCGAGCCCAAGGGCGGCGATCGAGATTCGCCCGCCGTCGAGGATCTGCAACGCCTGGATGAAGCCTTCACCAGGCTCGCCGAGCAGGCGATCGTCGGAGACGAAACAATTCTCCATGATCACCTCGGCGGTATCCGAGGCACGGATCCCGAGCTTGTTCTCCTTCTTGCCGGAACGGAATCCGTCCATCCCACGATCCAGAACGAAGGCCGAGATGTTGTGATGGCGGCGACCCTCGGGATCGGTGACCGCAAACACCACGCAGGTATCACCCACCGAACCATGGGTGGTGAAGGTTTTGGCGCCGTTCAGAATCCAGCCGCCATCAACCTTCTCCGCCCAGCTGCGGGTGCCGGCGGCGTCGGAGCCGGCGCCCGGCTCGGTGAGACTCCAGGCGCCAATCTTCTCGCCGCTCGCCAACGGCGTCAGCCACCGTTGGCGCTGTTCTTCGGTGCCGAACTTGTAGATGTGATTCGAGCACAGCGAGTTGTGGGCGGCGATGCTGATGCCCACCGAGGGGTCAATTTTCGACAACTCGACAATCACCAAGGCGTAGTCGACGTAACCGAGACCGGCGCCACCGTACTCCTCGGGAAAAATGATGCCGAGAAAGCCGAGCTCACCGGCCTTCTTCATGACCTCGTGAGGAAAACGCTGTGCTTCGTCGATCTCGTCGACAATCGGATCCACTTCGCCGATAGCAAAGTCGCGGGCCGCGTCACGGATATCGATCTGTTCAGGGGTCAGGGAGAAATCCACCGGAGAGTCTCCTGCATAAATGTCTAATGTGGGTGCTTGATGTGGTCAGGGGGCTGAGAGCCGACGAGGCTCGCCCCGAAGGCGGGCACGCCGTGAAGGTGATGCGTGTCGATAGCCCAGCCCGTCATGCTATCGCGGAGCCAGGAACCTGCGCCAACTTTTCGCGGACCTCACCTCCTGCGCGTCTCTTTTCCCATCCTATGGCCATATAGCCATCGTTTTGCCAGTCTCGTCCGACATCCCAGCGAGCCGCATGTTAAAGTCCGATGGTGACCATCGATCGCGTGATTCTGATCATCCTCGATTCCGTTGGAGCCGGCGCCATGCCGGATGCAGCCGACTATGGCGACGAAGGCGCCGCCACCCTGGCCAATACCGCACGCCACGTCAACGGTTTGCGGGTGCCCAACCTGCAGCGCCTCGGCCTCGGCAATATCCTGCCGATCAAAGGGGTCGCCGAGATGGCGACGTCGCAAGGAGCCTTTGGCAAGATGGCGCAGAACACTGTCGGCAAGGACAGCGCTAGTGGTCATTGGGAGCTCGCTGGCCTCGAGCTGCGCTCGCCACTGACGGCCTTCCCGGATGGCATGCCGGAGCACATCGTCCATGAATTTGCGCGCCAGACCGGACGCCAGGTCCTCGGCAATGTGTCGATGTCCGACGAATCCACCTTGCAGACGTTTGGCGAGCAACACGTGGCGAATGGGCACTGGATCGTCACCACCTCGAGCGACTCCGTCGTAAACATCTCTGCCCATGAGGACGTAGTGCCCCTGGAAGAGCTCTACGATGGCTGCCAGACCGCCCGCGATATCTTGGATCCACACCGCGTCGGCCGGGTCATTGCCCGCCCTTTCAACGGCCCGCGCAATAGCAAGTTTGAGCCCACCCGTCGCCGCCGTGACTTCACATTGATGCCACCGCGACCGACCGTACTCGACCACTGCCACGACGAGAGCGTGCCGGTGATCGGCATCGGCCGAATCGACGAACTATTCTGCGGCCAGGGACTCGACGAGAGCCTACCTACCCGCGGCAACACCGACGGCATGATCAAAACCGTCGAAACGATGACTCGGCTCGACCATGGGCTGGTCATCACAAATCTCGGCGATTTTGATACCCGCTACGGACACCCACGGGATCCCGAGGGTTATGCCCACTGTCTCGAAGAATTCGACGTCCAGCTGGCGATGCTGTTGTCGCGTTCCCGAGACACTGACCTATTACTGTTGACCGCAGACCATGGCAACGACCCGACCCGACAGGGGTCGGACCACAGCCGCGAGTATGTTCCGCTGCTGGCGGTGGGACCAAGTAAAGCAGCTGGCGTCGACCTGGGCACCCGCTCCTCATTCGCCGACGTTGGCGCAACCATCGCCGAGGTGTTCAGCGTCGAAGATCTCGCCGCCGGAGAGAGCTTCCTCGGCGAGATCTCCTGAACACCCCTACCGGACCTGAACGTCTCCAGATCGACTGATTTCCTGATGGCGTTGCTGATTCCAGAGCTCATCCGCAAGAAGCGGGACGGCGAGACCTTGAAGGATGCCGAGATCCGCGGCTTCATCGCTGGCGTAACCGCTGGCACGATCGCCGACTATCAGATTGCCGCCATGCTGATGGCGATCTACCTGCGCGGCCTCGATCACCGCGAGCTCGCCACCTGGGCGGATGCCATGCTGCATTCTGGTGATGTCCTCGACCTGTCTTCGATCGACCGAGTGAAGGTCGACAAACATTCCACCGGCGGCGTTGGCGACAAGATTTCGATCCCCCTGGCGCCAGCGGTGGCGGCCTGCGGCCTCGCCGTGCCGATGGTGTCCGGCCGTGGCCTCGGTCACACCGGCGGCACCCTCGACAAGCTCGAGGCGATTCCGGGCTTCCAAGTCGAGATCGACACCGCGCGCTTCATCCGTATCGTCGACGAAATCGGCACGAGTATCATCGGCCAAACCGCCAGGATCGCTCCTGCCGATGGGGTGCTCTACGCCTTGCGCGATGTGACCGCCACGGTCGAGTCGATCCCTTTGATCGCGTCGTCGATCATGTCCAAGAAGCTCGCCGAGGGTATCGACGGCCTGGTCCTCGACGTCAAACTCGGCACCGGCGCTTTCATGAAAACCCGCGAGCGCGCCGTCGAATTGGCGACCGCCTTGAAGGCGATTGGCGAAGCGGCCGGCAAACGTGTCACCGCGGTCATCTCGGCGATGGACGATCCGATCGGCAACCGGATTGGAAACGCCCTCGAAGTCGAGGAAGCGATCGCCGTGCTGCGCGGTGAAGGGCCGCTGGACACCCGCGAGCTGACGACCCAGCTTGGGGCCGAAATGTTGTTATGCGGCGGCGCCTGCGCAACCCCCGAAGACGGCGCCGCGCGCATCACCGGCGTGCTCGACGACGGCTCCGCCCTCGAGATCTTCCGCCGCATGGTGGAGGCCCAGGGTGGTGACCCGCGCGTTGTCGATGAGCCTGCGTCGATCCTGCCGCGGGGTCGTCGGCGCACCACAGTGACCGCACCGGCCAGCGGCCAGATTCAGGCGATCGCGTCCAACGAGATCGGCAATGCGGCCTTGATGCTGGGGGCCGGGCGACGACGAAAGGACGACCCCGTCGATCCCGGCGTCGGCGTCGTGATCCACCGGCGACGCGGTGACTCGGTCGAGGCCGGCGAACCCCTCGTCGACCTCATTCACAACGACCATGGTGTCGACGAGGCTACCCAGCGAATCCTGGCGGCTTATAACATCAGCCCTCCACAAACGACAGACATCTCGACAGACATCTCCACACAGCCAACGTCGAGGGTGTTAGAGGTCATGCGATGACACAGCTCGATGAGACACAGCTCGATGAAACCCAGCCCAATGAGACCCAGCTCAATCATCAACCTGCAGGTGAGAACCTGGTTGAACAACTCGACGAAACCGTCGCCGCGATCCGCCAGCGGGTGGGTGACCGCAAGCCGCGGGTCGGACTGGTGCTGGGCAGTGGCCTCGGCCCGTTCGCTGATCACTTCGACGACCGAGTGGCGATCGACTACGGCGAGATCCCGCATTTTCCGGTCTCGGGGATCGTCGGCCATGCCGGACGCCTGGTCTTCGGTCGAGCCGGCGGCGTGGATTGTGTGGCGATGCAGGGACGCGTCCACTACTACGAAGGACACGACCTCCCCACCGTCACCTTCCCGACCCGGACCCTGGTCCGACTCGGGGCCGACATACTGATCATCACCAATGCTGCGGGGGGTATCTCGGACCAGCTCGAAGTCGGCTCACTGATGTTGATCAGCGATCATCTCAACCTGGTCGGCGCCAATCCCTTGCGGGGCTTCAACGACGAACGCTTGGGACCGCGCTTTCCGGACATGACCGAAGCCTACGCTCCAGAGCTTCGCGAGCTGGCCCGACGCGCCGCCGAACCGCTAGCGATCGAGCTCGCTGAAGGTGTTTACGTCGGCCTTGCTGGCCCGACCTACGAGACGCCGGCAGAGATCACAATGCTGCGCCGCCTGGGAGGTGACGCGGTTGGTATGTCGACGGTACCGGAGGTGATCGTCGCCAATCACATGGGGGCTCGCGTGTTGGGTATTTCATGCATTACCAACATGGCGGCAGGAACCGGCCCCGAGCTTTCCCACGACGATGTCACTGAGACTGCGAAACTGGTGGAATCGACTTTTGTCTCACTGCTCACAGGTATTTTGCAAAACCTCGCAAAATAGCCATAAGGCGACATTGCTTTGTCGGTGTAACCGTAGAACGAGATCGGGTCGGGAGCAGTAGCACGCAGCTAGAGACGACTCTGACCTTCAGTGTCAACGGACGCCTGGCGCATCTTTTTAACAGCTCCTGATAGCCTCTTGATATCGATCAACAAATCTAATCAAAAGGCTCAAGATCTGTGAGGGAGTTGAGATCCTCAGCGAGCTCCCCATTTTGCCGGTTTCGAGTTTCGCCAACCTCGAACTTGCCGACATTTCACTCGCTGACATCTCGAAAAAGTGGGATGAGCCAATCCATCCACATCACGAAAAGGCAACCGAGGAAGACAACGATGAGACGTTCCATCCACCGTTCGTTAGTTGTGCTGGCTGTCGCCGCACTTTTCTTGGGATCGAGCCCGGTCGCGGCATCCGATCTCATTATCACCGGGGCGATCGACGGCCCCTTGACCGGCGGCATCCCAAAAGCCGTTGAGCTCTACGCCGTCAACAGCATTGCCGATCTCTCGATTTACGGTTTCGGCTCGGCCAACAACGGTGGTGGCACCGACGGCGAGGAATTCACTTTTCCCGCCGTCCCAGTGGCCGCCGGGACGTTCATGTACCTGGCGTCGGAATCCACCGCCTTCACCACCTTTTTCGGCTTCGCCCCCGACTTCACCTCCGGCGCCGCCAACATCAACGGTGACGACGCCCTCGAGCTGTTCCAGAGCGGCGTGGTGGTCGACGTCTTCGGCGACATCAATGTCGACGGCAGTGGCCAGCCCTGGGAGCACACCGACGGCTGGGCCTACCGCGTCGACCTCAGCGGTCCCGACGGAACCACCTTCGTGCTCGCCAACTGGACCTTCAGCGGTATCAACGCCCTCGACGGTGAGACCACCAACGGCACCGCCGTCACCCCCTTCCCGATCGGCACCTACACCTCCGGCACGGCGCCGGCGGCCCTGCTGATCTCGGGCGTGATCGACGGCCCGCTCACCGGCGGCGTCCCCAAGGCGGTTGAGTTCTTTGCCTTCGACGATATCGCTGACCTCTCGGTCTACGGCTTCGGCTCCGCCAACAACGGCGGCGGCACCGACGGCGAGGAATTCACCTTCCCAGCGGTGGCAGTAGCTTCCGGCAGCTTCTTCTACGTCGCCTCGGAAGCTACCGAGTTCACCAATTTCTTTGGCTTCGCGCCGGACTTCACGTCCGCCGCCGCCAACAACAACGGTGACGACGCCCTCGAGCTGTTTTTCAATGGTGCGGTGATCGATACCTTCGGCGACATCAATGTCGACGGCAGTGGTCAGCCTTGGGAGTACATGGACGGCTGGGCCTACCGTGTTGATGGTACCGGCCCCGACGGCGCCACGTTTGTTCTCGCCAACTGGACCTTCAGTGGTATCAACGCCCTCGACGGCGAGACCACCAACGGCACTGCCGCGGTACCGTTCCCGATCGGCTCCTACCTGTTCACCCCCCTGGCGCCGCCAGCGCTGGTGATGACCGGCGTCATCGACGGCCCGTTGACCGGTGGGGTGCCGAAGGCAGTCGAGTTCTACACCACTGATGACATCGCCGATCTCAGCCTCTACGGTTTCGGATCCGCCAACAATGGCGGCGGCACCGACGGTGAGGAATTCACCTTCCCGGCGGTGGCAGTCACCGCTGGCAGCTATCTCTACCTGGCGTCGGAGGTCCCGAACTTCACTACGTTCTTCGGCTTCGCCCCCGACTTCACGTCCGGCGCGGCCAACAACAACGGTGACGACGCCCTCGAGCTGTTCTACAACGGTGGTGTGATCGACACCTTCGGCGACATCAACGTCGATGGTAGTGGTCAGCCCTGGGAGTACATGGACGGCTGGGCCTACCGCGTCGACGCCACTGGCCCCGACGGCACAACGTTTGTGCTGGGCAACTGGACCTTCAGTGGCATCAACGCTCTCGACGGTGAGGCCACCAACGCCACCGCCGCGGTACCGTGGCCCATCGGCAGTTACACCGTGACCGAGCCCGCCTCGTTGGTGATCACCGGCGTGGTTGACGGTCCGCTCTCCGGCGGTGTGCCTAAGGCGATCGAGTTCTTCGCCTTCGCCGACATCAGCGACCTCTCCACCTACGGTTTCGGATCCGCCAACAACGGCGGTGGTACCGACGGTGAAGAGTTCACCTTTCCGGCGATGGCGGTCACCGCCGGCACTTACCTCTATGCCGCCTCGGAGGCGACGGGCTTCACCGACTTCTTCGGTTTTGCCCCGGACTTCACCTCCGGCGCCGCCAACATCAACGGCGACGACGCCATCGAGCTGTTCTTTGGCGGCGCGGTGATCGACGTCTTCGGTGACATCAACGTCGACGGTACCGGCCAGCCCTGGGAGCACACCGACGGCTGGGCCTACCGGGTCAACAGCACCGGGCCGGACGGCTCGACCTTCGTCCTCGCCAACTGGACCTTCAGTGGCATCAACGCTCTCGACGGTGAAACCACCAACGCAGGCGCGGCGGTGCCGTGGCCGATCGGTAGTTTCCTCGGCGGTGGCGAGAACCCGCCGCAGGTGCAGAGCACAACACCGGCAAACGGCGGCGCCGTCGGTACCCTCGACGCCAACATCGACATCACCTTCAGTGAGGATGTCAACGTCGCAGGCGCCTGGTTCGACATCAGCTGCACCAGCAGTGGCGCCCACACCGCAACGGTGGCCGGCGGACCGCAGACCTTCACCCTCGACCCCGACGTCGACTTCGTCGGCGGCGAGACGTGTACCGTCACCATCTTCGCCGCACAGGTGACTGATGTTGACCTCGACGATCCGCCGGACAACATGACGGCGGATGTCGTATTTAGCTTCAGCACCCCGATCGAGGCCGAGATCTTCGAGATCCAGGGCTCGGGGGCGGCGTCACCCTTCGTCGGCCTGACGGTCACCACCCGCGACAATGTGGTCACCGGTGTGCGGGCGAACGGTTTCTTCATCCAGACGCCGGATGCCCGCTCGGACGGCGACAACACCACCTCCGACGGCATTTTCGTGTTCACCAGCAGCGCGCCGACGGTCAGCATCCAAGACCTGGTCGATGTCAGTGGCGTCTTGGTCGAGTTCTTCGACTTCACCGAATTCGACGACAACGGCCTGGTGGTGACCGTCACCTCTTCCGGCAACCCGTTGCCGACCCCGGTGCTGCTCGACGCCTTCAACCCGGATCCCGGCCCGTTCTCGCCGCCGGACATGGAGCGTTTCGAAGGCATGGTGGTACGGGTCGAGAACGGCCTCACCAGCGCGCCGACGGATCGTTTCGGCGACACCGCGGTGGTGGTGGGATCAACTCGCTCGTTCCGTGAGCCGGGTATCGAGTTCCCAGGCCTGGTCGGACTTCCCGAGTGGGATGCCAACCAGGAAGTGTTCGAGATCGATCCCGACGGCATCGCGGGTATGCCCGACGTTGAGCTTTTCGCCACCACGGCGATCATCGAAGCCCAGGGCCCGCTCGCTTTCAGCTTCGGCGACTACCAGATCCTGCCGACCCAGCCGCTGGTGTTCGGTCCGGATCCGGCGCTGCCGCGACCGGTGCGAGCCAAGGCGGCAGGTGAGCTCACGATCGCCAGCCAGAACATGCTCCGGTTGTTCGACGACGTCGACGATCCGGGCGGTGACCCGGTGCTGAGCACGATCGAGTTCCAGGACACGATCGTGATGTACTCGGAGCACATCCGACTCAACCTCGGCACGCCGGACATCGTGGCGTTCCAAGAGGTCGAGAACCTCAACGTCCTGCAAACCTTGGCGACACAGATCGCGGCCGACGGCGGCCCGACCTACAGCGCCCATCTCATCGAGGGTAATGATGTCGGCGGCATCGACGTGGGTTACCTGACCAACGACGGCACCATCGTCGTCAACTCTGTGGCGCAGTTC
This sequence comes from Acidobacteriota bacterium, assembly GCA_029263355.1. Taxonomy (GTDB): domain Bacteria; phylum Acidobacteriota; class Thermoanaerobaculia; order Multivoradales; family J023; genus JAAELT01. Next base: position 13,940 of record JAJCXQ010000238.1, read on the forward strand.
GGCGAAAGCTTGTTGCTGTCTTTCGACGGCAGCTTGCTCCACGACCGTCCGCCGCTGGTGCTCGACGCTACTTTCGTTGGTGGCGGCGCCTCGTTCCCGATCACCGTCATCGATGTCCACCAACGTTCGCTGGGCGGTATCGACGATCCGGCGGATGGGACTCGGGTGAAAACCAAACGCCTCGAGCAGGCTGAAACGGTTGCCCAATTCATCCAGGATCTCCAGACCCTGGATCCCGACATCAACCTGGTGGTCACCGGTGACTTCAACGCCTTCCAGTTCTCCGACGGTTTCGTCGACGTGCTGGGATCGTTCACCGGCAACCCGGATCCAGCGGGCGCCGAGTTCCCGAGTACGGATCTCGTCAACCCGGATCTCACCAACCAGGTCCTGAGCCTGCCGACCGACGAGCGTTATTCCTTCGTATTCGGCGGCAACGCCCAGGTGCTCGACCACGCTCTGACCTCCGAGGCTTTGACCCCGTTGGTCACCGAGATGTCCTACGCCCGCGGTAACGCAGATGTGCCGGACAGCCTGTTCGACGATCTCACCACTACCCTGCGGGCTTCCGACCATGACGGCCTGGTGCTTTACATCCTCGCTGATTCCGATGGCGATGGTGTGGCCGACGAAGCGGATGTTTGCCCGGGCACGGCGATTCCGGAGGCCGTGCCGACACGGCATCTCGGATTCTTCCGTTACGCCCTGGTGGACGACGACACCACCTTCGATACCCGGGCGCCGTGGTGGTTCCCGCACCAACTGCCGACCTTCACCACCGAGGACACTGCCGGGTGCAGCTGTGATCAGATCATTGACGAGCTTCATCTCGGCAACGGCCAACGCAAGTTTGGCTGCGGCCTACCGGTAATGCTGTTCTGGACCTGGGTGGTTGACGGCCTCTAAGGTCAACCGGGTCTGAAACCGGGCGGTATCCGCCCGCGCGAAAGGCGCCCGAGTCGGGCGCCTTTTTTGTTGGTTCAAAAGACGTACAGAGAAAGAACGAGCGGTACGATACGACGGTTCGGTTGCTAACCATCACCTGCATGCTCAATATCAAGTTGATTGTTTAGACTGGAAGGGAATGCCGACACCAACAGAGCAGAGTTCGACACCTCAACGCGATATCCCGCTCCTCGAAATCCGTGAGCTCGGTGTCGAATACCGTGTACCGAGAGAGGTTCCCGTAGCCGCCCTCGACACTGTCGACCTCGAGCTGACAGCTGGCAAAGCGCTCGGTATCCTCGGTGAGTCAGGATGCGGCAAGACCACCCTCGCGCTGGCAATTCCTGGCCTGCTGCCGCCGACCGGCCGCATCACGAGCGGCACGATCCGCTTTCAAGGCCAACGGCTCGATCACCTCGACGAAACGGACTTCGAGGCACTCCGCGGCGAGCGGATCGCGACCGTTCACCAAGACCCTGAACAGGCGCTCCATCCCCTGAAACGAGTCGGCAGCCAAATCGCCGAGGTGTTGCGTGCGCACCGACACTGGCCCCGCCGTCGACGCCGAAACGCCGCTCGCGAACTGCTAGGCGAAGTCGGCTTCGACAACCTCGATGGCATCTATGCCGCTTATCCCCATCAACTCTCCGGTGGCCAGCGACAGCGTATCGTCATCGCCCAGGCTCTCGCCTGCCAACCCGAGTTGATCATCGCTGACGAGCCCACCGCAGCCCTCGACACCGCTACCCAGGCTCGATTGCTTGCTCTGCTGCGCGACCTCAAACAGCGCCGCGGTGTCGCCTTCATCATCATCAGTCACGATCCAGACGTCATCGCAGAGATCGCCGACCGAGTCGTCGTCATGTACGC
>JAJCXQ010000239.1 GCA_029263355.1 Acidobacteriota bacterium
TGGCCAGCGGCGCAACCTTGAAAGCGCGGAAGTCACTACGGGCGGTGGCGTCCCGCGGTGGCGACAGCGGGAACGCCGCGTGGACCACTTCGCGTTCCTCGTCCGCACCCAGCGCCTCGGTTGCGGTCACCTCACCCTGAAACACTAGGGTCAAAAGAGTTGCCATCGCGTCACCTCAATTCTTCAGTGGAGCACCGTCTAGGAGCGTCGTCAAGGAGTGTCGTCAAAATACCCTCAAGGAGCACCGTCAGGAACTGCATTGACCGCGTGCACCAGATCTGAGAGTAGGATGTCGATCCCCATACCGTCGAGGGCCGAGTCCATTTCCCAACCGGCGCATTGAACGTTGTATTGACCGACGTTGATCAGCTCGCCACGCAGCTGTGCCAGCGGGATCGCCATGGCGCGACGGAAGTGCTCGCGTACTTCCTCCGGCTCGAGCAAGTGGAGATCCGGTTTGCTGAAGACGAAAAAAATGGGCTTGTGCGCCATCACCGCATTCATCTTCGACGCCAGCAGGATACCGGTCATGATGGGTTTGATTTGGTCGGCGAAGGCTGTCCAGATCGGTTCTTTGGCTCCGGCCGCAATCTCGGCTCGTTTGTTGCGCACCAGATCGACGATGAAGATGAATCCATCGCAGCTCGACAGCAGTTGGGTGAATCGTTCGAGGATCTGTTTGGTGGGTCCGGCTTTCCAGGTCGAGAGGTCGGGATTGACCCTTAGCTCGTCCATCAGGTCGCGAAACTGTTTGCCGGGAATGTCCTCCGACGACAGTGTCATATCCACCGGACTGTGGCCACCGCCGGGTTCCGGCACGCGATGGATGTGAAGCTCAAACTTTTCCCAGCGGGCACTGGCTGGCAAGGGCCGCCCCGCTGCTACATGGCTCAGCAATTCGCCAAACAGACTGCCGCTGCTCATCGAGATGCGGCCCATGTCGTGTAATGAAACGAATTGACCCAAGGTGAGGATCAGCGAGCTCTTGCCACAGGCTTCGACGCCGAGAATCGGGATCTTGAGCCGCCGCTTGGCGTCACGGCCACCGAACAGCCCGCGCAACCGGCTCCACAAGCTCATGTCTTGGTCCCTTCAGGTTGGCGCGATGCCTCGGCCTTATCGAGTAGCTCTGCGAGTGGCTGCCACATCTGTCGATAGAGGACTTCCCAGTCAACCTCACGCTGCAGATCTCCGACGAAGGCCCGGCGGATGCCTTCCAACGGCAGGCCACGGTCGCCGACCGGAGACAACGGCGGATCGCGCAGCTCACCTTGCTCGCTGTCGATCCGCAACGCGGTCATGTTGGGCGGGGTCCGCACGAGTTTAGTGATCCGCTCCATCAGTTCCTCAGCTTTTTGCTCGGGTTCTTCGAGAATCATCACACCGTCGAGAGCCTGAGCGATCAATCGAAGCTGATCATCAGACAGGCGGTGGCTGCGTGCCACCTCGACCAGCCGAACCTTGCGACCGTCCGGCAGCTCGAGGCTCAGGCTTTCGGACTGACGGTCCGATCTCATTCTACCCAGCAACTGGTCGGACTGGGCGTCGTAGGCACGATCGAGAACCTGTAGACGTTGCAGGTAGGAGCCGAGATAGGCGAGGCAAGTGAGGAAGGCGGTGGGACGGCCCGATGGCACGATCAACCCCACGGTGCTCACCGGCGGTCGGCGTAGACGCACGCGCCGCAAGCCGCCGAGGGTCACGAGCCAGCTGGCGGTTGATCCCGCCACCAGCCAGGGCAACGGGACGTAGACCGAGGTTGCCAGCAATTCGAGAATGGGTTGGGCGAAGCTGTAGGTTTGGGCGACCCCTTCGTAGGCCATTGCGCTGCCGGAGCCCATCCCCAGCCACCCGGCGAACTTCCAGGGGTCGAGGCGACCCCGCGGGATCACCTCCAGAGCTTTTTCGCCCCGACCGATCAACCAGTAGTACCGTGGTTTGCCGTCCAGGCGAACGACGGTATACCCCACCGGCGAGACCGCACAGTCCGCGCGCAGGAATAGAAAACGGCCCGTCGAGCGTTGTGCCTCCTCTTCCATGCCGCGGCGTCGGGTGTCAGCTCGCGCCACCACTTCCAGCGCCTCGGGGGACTCGAAACCCAGGTGCTCAATGACCGTTGCCCGCTCGAGATTTGTCACCCGGTCCGGGTCGATCTCCAACCAGCGTTTGAAGGAACGATGAATCCGCGCCCCCTGTGCCGCGGCCGGATATTCGTCCCCTGACCTATTTTCGGTCGCGTAGCGATGGATGACCGCTTCCCAACTTGCGAGTTGCCCCTCGCCGCTGCATTTACGACAGGTGACCTTGCCGGTGCCACGGCAGGAGAAACAGCGCTGGCGTCCAGATCCACCGCAGGTGCGGCATCTGCGGCGACGTCCTTTGTGGTCTTGCGCCTTGCCGGAGCCGCCACAGCGTGCGCAGCCGACCTTGCCGCGCCCCGAACAGGTTCGACAGCGTACTTTGCCAGCACCTCGACAGTCGGTGCAGGTGTAGATCTGTAACGTGTCGCGCAAGGGGAACTCTTCAGTCCGGTCTTCGAAGTGACCGTCCTGCGGTCGACGGGGCTGCGGCGCGTCAAAGAACCGTACCGATCGGTGACGGGAAGCTGGCACGGTGTCGCGCCGTTTGTCGACGTGCTCGTGTTGCGAGGTCACATGGACCCGCACCGCCGTGGTCTCGACCAACTGCTCGACTCCGGCTTCGAGCAGCGGTTCATCCGCCAGCACCAGGCGTCGGAAGACGGACTCGTCCCTTTGGCGTGCGGTGAGTAGGTAACGGAAGAGAACGTCGGACATTGAGGATTCCCACTAGGGCCTATTCTTATTCAAGATCAGCGGTCACGATCGTCAAGGTTGTGGACGGGGTTCCGAGAACCGGGGTCGCGAGGTGGTCAAGGCCAGAATGGCATCGAGGAGCTCACGGAGAGGCTGCCACATCTGTTGGTAGAGGTGCTCCCAATCGACGTCCTTCCGCAGATCTTCGACGAAGGTTCGACGAATGCCTTCCAGATGCAACACATGGCCCCCTTTGGCGTTTGTCGCCATGTCATCCGGATCGTCGGTTGAAGTGTTGATGCGCAGAAAGGCGGTTGCAATTGGTGCTGTTGCAACTGCGGCGATCCGTTCTGTGATGGTGGTAAATGGCTGCTCCGACTCATCAAGAATCAAAACCCCGTCGAGAGCCCGCGCCATCAGTCGGAGTCGGTCGTTGGACAAACGATAACCCTTGGCGAGCTCGACCAACCAGATTCTTCGGCCGTCTCGGAGCTCGATACTGAGCGTCGCCGGTCGAGGTTCTTGTCGCTCTTTGCCCAAGATCCTGCCCACCTGTTCCTTGTAGGTGTAGTCAACGACCCGTAGGCGATGTAAGTAGGATCCCAAATGCGCCAAGCAGGGGAGAAAGGAGGTTGGCCGCTCTTTGGGAGCGAGAACGCCGACGACCTCCACCGGTGGCCTCGCCAGCTCGGGTTGGCGTCTACTGAAAGTGAACTGGTTGACGATTGTGCGGGCAAAGCCCTGGCTTGGCCGGTCAAGGCTCTGCACGCTATCAGAACGATTCTGCGGGAGTAGCTCGAAGGCGCTTAGGCCCCGGCCGACCAGTCCGTAGGTGTGAGCTTCATCCTGTAGACGAACGACAATGTAGCCTGCTGGCGCCAGCGACACTTCAGATCTAGAGAACAATAATCGATGGTTTGATTGGTGGGGATCGTCTTCTAGATTACGGCATCGAGCCTCGGCCTGAGTTGCCACCTCCAGGGCCTGCGGAGACTCGAAACCGAGGTGACGCGCGACCGTCGCCGGTTTCAGGTTGGCCACTCTTTCCGGGTTGATTTTGAACCACCGGTCGACGATGGAACGGAGCTGTGGCTCCTTCATTGCCAGTGGGACCTCTACCTCCGATCGCTTCTCGACAAGGTAGGTGTAGGTTTCGGCAGTCCAGCTGGCGACCTGACCGTCGCCACGGCAAGTGTTACAGATGTGCCGGCCTGCTCCTTGGCAGTTGGAGCAGGTGCGGCGACCGGCCCCGCCGCATACAGGGCAGCGTTGCCGTTGGGCGGCGTGTCCCCGTTCGCGTCCCGATCCTTGGCAGCTCCAGCAGGCTGTCCGTCCTCGGCCAGAGCATTTTGTACACCTGGCCTCACCGTGGGCAGGACAGTCCGGACAAGTGCCGAGCTGGAAAGTATCCCGGATTGGAAATGCCTCGCTGCGTTCTTCGAAGTGACCGTCCCTAGGCCGGTTGGGCTGCGCTTGGTCATAGAGGCGGACCGGGTTTTTTTGATGTAGGGAGGCTCGGACCGTGACCGTTTGGCTCGCAAAATGCTCGTATTGCAATGTCGCCCGGACGCGAACCGCTGCCGTTTCCACCATTTGCTCGATGCTGGCATCGAATAACGGTTCTTCGACCCGCCATAAACGTGATGGGAAAGGGACTCGCCCTTGGCGTGCTGTCAGCAGGTATCGGAAGAGGAGGTCGGACATCGTAACTCGCTATGAGTCTCATACGCACCCATTGGACATTTTCTTCAAAATACGGTCGATAAATGTGATTCAACAAGGCAGCAACCCCATCATCTGAAAGCGATCCCAGGTCTAGCCGCTCCTCTATGTAGAATCCTGAGGTGGATGACGCGGCACCGGTGGATCTTCAACTCTCCCAAGTCGAAGCGTACCTTCGACGTCTTGGAGTGACGACTCCGAAGTCACCGACATTGGAGGCCCTGCGAGACCTGCACCTTGCCCACTTGCGAACCCTCCCGTTCGAGAATCTCGACATCCACCTCGGTGTCGAGATCAGCCTACGTCCAGACGCCATTTTCGACAAGCTGGTCACGCGTCGTCGTGGTGGGTTCTGTTACGAGCTCAACGGTGGGTTTGCTTCATTGCTCCGCAGTCTCGGTTTTCCGGTCACCCTGCTGGAGGCGAGAGTGTTCAGCGACAAGCGACCGTTCTTGCCTTTTGATCACCTCTGCTTGCGGGTAGATCTCGACGAGCCGTGGCTCTGTGATGTCGGCTTCGGTGAATCGTTCACGCTCCCCCTGCGGCTGCAGACGGGTATCGATCAAGACGATTCCCGTGGTCGCTTCCGTCTCGATCCGAGCCCAGAGGAAGAGTGGCTCGATCTGATCGGTGACGGCCGCACACAATATCGTTTCTCCCTAACTCCGCGGCTGCTCGAAGACTTCGGGCCATGTTGTCATTACCATCAGACGTCGCCTGAGTCACACTTCACCCATAGCACCGTCTGTTCCCGTCTCACCGCTGCCGGTGGCCGCGTCACGATCCGCGGTCGAACCTTGATCGAGACCTTGGCCGGCGAACGACGCGAACGTGAGGTCGCCAGCGACGATGATTTACGGAATCTCTACCGGCAGCACTTCGGAATCGAGTTGCCGCAGCTCCCCGCCTGACCCTCGCTGGTCGTCTACGACGGCCCAAACGAGGTTTCTGCCATAAGTGCTCATAACAGGTCGTTTATAGCTTTTTGTCCCAACTTGTGGGAGGCGTGTTCGATTTTTCGATCGCCTTCCAGGCACTTGTGGGAGGGATGTTTGATTTTTTCTTGGCCTCCAGGCGACTTGTGGAAGGGATGTTTGATTTTCTGAGAGCCTTCCGAGGGGTTGTGAAGGGCGTGTTCGATTTTTTTATCGACCAACGGCCGCTTGTGGAGGGGTGGTTCGATCTTTCGAGGACGGCAAAAGCGCCCAGGCAGGGTGGGCGCCAGACTCGAAGATGCCTCCAGCCGAGGGAGAGGCTCCAAACCAAGTGCCGGCTACGGTCGTAACAACTGGCGACTCATCTTGGTTCTTTTGCCGTTCACTGATTTCGGTTCATTCCGATCCTAGAAGGAATTTGCCCATGCGCCGCATCACGTTTTCGGGTCTCATTATGGGAACCTTGGTACTTTCAGCCTCGAGCGTCATCGCCGAGTCACCGATCGATCTGCCCTCGGAATTCAAGCAGATCATCCCGCGGGGCCAGATCGCCTCGATCGATACGCCCGAGTTCGTCTCGGCGGCCGAAGCGGAAATCTCGGATGACGCCTGGGTGTTGGGCGTTGCGATCGGCGGCGAGGCTCGGGCTTACAGCCTGAATCTGCTCAACCGTCATGAAATCGTCAACGACCGCCTCGGTGACCACGCCTTTGCTGCGGTGTGGTGACCACTCGCCAATTCGGCCGTCGTGTACGGCCGCGAGTTTGGTGAGCAGGAACTGAATTTTGAGGCCTCTGGCGGGCTAATGCATGCCTCGTTGGTGATGCGGGACAAGGAGACCGACTCGTATTGGTCGATCATGACCGAGGACGCGATGGCCGGCGAGCTCGAAGGCACGCCGCTGAACAAGCTCTCCATCGGTTCCAAGACGCAGTGGAAGGATTGGAAGGAGAGGCATCCAGAGACCTTGGTGCTCTCCATCAACGGCGAGGAGCATGCCGAGAACAATCCCTACGACAACTATTTTAGCTCACCAGAGGGCTTCCGTGGCGCCATGGCTAGTGACGAACGGCTGCCGACGAAGGAGCCGATCTACGCTTTCCAGATCGCTGGCAAAGCGTTTGCCGTTCCCTACTCGAAGTTTGTCGGCGGCGCGACGTTCGAAGTGTCCGGCAAAGCTCTTTTTCTCTATCGAGCAGAGGGTGCGGAGCTCTTTGCGTCGACGCTCGCCTTCCAGGCGATCGAAAGCGGATTCGAACAGCGTGACGGTGCCTGGGTCCATGTCGGTACGGGAGCAACCTTCGATCCTGGCCAACGGCACTTCACCAACTCGGTGCGTTCGGTAGTGCCGTTTTCTGGTTTTGACACCTTCTGGTTCAATTGGAGCATGACCCATCCAACAGCGGAGATCTTGGGTGGGTCGTGAATTGAGGGTGCAGCTGTAACCTCTTGCACTTGATCCAGAACAGTTCAACCGCTCAACGCCGGAGCCGTCGCCGTTTCACCCAACGTGGTTTGGCGGTGGGGTTGAGCATGCCGCGGAAGGCGGAGCCGTAGCCGTAAGCTAGAAAGAGGTGGAGGGCGAGCAGGAAACAAGTGAAGCCGATGCCGCGAGGGTCGAGATAGTAGTGGTAGAGCATGATGTGCACCATCACCGGCGCCAACAGTGTCAGGCCCAGGGGGGTCCCGATGCCGGTGAGGATCAACAAGCCGCTGGTGAGCTCGACGCCGCTGCGAAGCGGATGCATGAAGCCAGTGGTGGTGAGGGCGTCGAGGAAAGCCATGGCGTCGGGCGGTATGTGGCCAGGCTCGATGATACGCACAAAGTAGTTGAATCCGAAGAAGGTGAAGATGCCGCCTAAAAGGAGTCTCGCGAACAACACGGTGTAGTACATAGGATCTCCTCGCTGTTTGCAGGGATCGAGCTAGCTCCGCTGATCGGGCCGAGTTTATCCTGGCTTGCGAGGCATCTCCGAAATCATGGCAAAGAGGTGGTCACCGCTTGCCAGTCTTCGAAGAATGGCCACCGGGCGCCGGGGATCGACTGGCCAAATTGGAGCTCGAAAGTGCCGTCGTCGACCCAGGCGACCGGGACCCGGAAGTTGACGCTTTGGCCGTCTTCAGAAATTGTCGAACTGAAGACATAGGCCTGGTCCAAGGACACACTGGCGTCGCGGCGGACGCGCAGGTAATACTCGTCCGCAGGGTTGGCGAGAGGGCGATCGAAGCTGGCTTGTACGATCAGCTGGTCGTTCTTGACTTCGACCACACCGCCGCCCATGCTCGGCAGCTGTTCGAGGAACTCGCCCTCGTTGGCAACCAGCTGGGTCATCCGCTCACCCCAGATTGCCACCGCTGGCTCCAGGGCGCAGCCGGCGGCGCGCAACGTGTCTTGCCATAGAGTGATGCCGCTGAGATCTTCCGGCGCGTCCTCGCGAGCCAAGGCCCGAAAGAAGCGTCCAGGGGCCAGGGCGTCGCAGCTTTCCACCAACGCGGCCGTCCAGGTCTCGCCGAGGACGTAAACCAGGTTGCTGTCGTGGTCGGCATCGAAGCCGTCGTCATCGAGCAGCTCTTCGAATCGGATGTTGTGGCGCTCGAAGGCGGCCGCTGCCAGCCGTCGATGGGCGCGGCGGGCGTCCGGATCGTCCCACAGCTCCATGGCGATGTACTCGGCTGATCCTTCGATGAAGAATCGAATGCTCGACGCCCGTTCGGGCACGCGTCCGCCCGCCAGTTGGAATTGAAAGCTGTGGACGGTCTCGTGGTAGAGGGTGTAGAGCGAATCGTCGGCGTCGAGGGTCTCCAAGGCGAGACGAATCACGCCACCCTGGGCGATCCCGGCGTGGCCGCTTCCGAGGTCGGTCAAGTCGGCGTCGATCCTCGGGCCGACCTCAGCGCCCATGGCGGCCGCCACCTGTTCGTAAACCGCGTCGGCCTGGCGGATCAAAGTTTGCGCGGCGCCGGTTTGGCTCGAGTCGTAGGTGAAGTCGTACCACAGACTCTCAGCGCGCACCGGCAAGAACTCTCGGTAGACCACCTGCTCGGTATCTTCGGACTCCTTCACCGCCCACGCCGTTAGCCAGCCGATTGCGATCATGATCAACAGAATGGGTACGCAGCCCAAGGCCACCTTGCCGGCTCGGTTTGATTGTAATCGGGCATACCCCAGGGTCAGTCGCTCCGCTGAACCCATCCACAGGGCATAGGCCAGCGCCCCGGCGATCAGCGCTCCTCCAGCGTGAAACATCAGGCCGGTGGTGGGCCAGACCAGGTTGTCGCCAAGATATTCGAGCGCCAGTAACTCGGTGGGGTCGACGTAGGAATGGCCCCGGGAATGTTGCTTGATTTGCAGGACCAAGGTACCCACGGCGCCAGCGACGATTAAGCCGAAACGCCGCAGAAAGGACAGCAGCAGGCCGTGGGCAACCATGACCGCACAGAAGAACATGTTGAGCAAAGCGATCTGCGCGGCCAGGCCGAAACGCCACTGTTCGCCGAGGAACGATTGTGGATTCAACGCCTGAGCGGTGGCGCCCGCCAGGTGATCGAGGGCCACGCCGACCACCATCACCGTCCACACCGCCAATCCTTTGGCGAGAAAAATCTGGCCGCGAGTGACCGGCAGAGCGTAGAGAAATTCGATGGTCTTCTCATCGTGCTCGCGAGGGAATGCGCTGTAGGCCGCGATCCACGTCAGAACCATCAGCACCAGGGCGTAGAACTTGCCCTCTCCTGGCTGCAGCTGGCCGCTCTGCTCGACCCACGTCAACTCGTCCAGGTGCTCGGCGAACGGCCAGTAGAGGAAGTCGCCGCCGAAGATCACCACCACCAGCGCCAGCAGCGGTAGATGACCACGGAGCTCTTTTTTGAACAACGCGATCATCGGATGTCCCGTCGATCCGCGACCCATCGGATCGGGCAGCCGAGGATCTCCGACTCGACCTCGAGGGCGAAAAAGGCTCGGCTGCCTTGGCCATAGAAGCCCGGCAGCCGCCAGCTCGCCTGCGACTCACCCGTTGGCCACAGGTGCTCGCGGCGGCGTAGGTCGAAGCGTTCGAGCGGGGCGTCGAACGGTGTGAGACGCGTATGTAGCAACGTGACGAGGGTGCCCGCCTTCCACGGCGAGTCAAAATCGAAGCGATAGACGATGTTGCGCACGCTGCCTGCACCGCGTTCGATCTCGAGCTCGGCTTCACCTTCGGGGATGGCGTCGAGCAGGGCGCGGCATGCCGGTTCGCTCCGCCAGCGATCGAGCTGGGTGTTCCAATCAGCGATGAAGTCTTCCCAGCCCACGGTGGTCGTGGTCGTGTCTGCTGTCTTGGCCGTGTTTGCTGCCTGGAAGACTGTCGCCATCGGGTGGCGCCACTCGTAGATCAGCTCACGAATATCCTCCGTCGGCTGGCGTCCAAAAACTTCGCGGGCGAGCGCGAGGACGGCGGCTTCGCCATGCTGCTGTTCGAGCACCCACAGGCCGCTGAGGGCTAACGCCGCGGTCACTCTCTCGCCGTGGCGCTCGCGAGTGCGCAGCCAGGTCGCCAGCTGGTGGCTGGTGAGCGGTTGATGACGCGTCATCCACAGGGCACGCAGCAGGGTGCGTCGGGTGGGGGAGTCGTCGCTGGCGCAGGCCACGGCTGGGTCGATGTTCACCGCGCTACCTGTCGCTCGCGGGCGACTCGCCCACCATTGAGCGAAACCGTCCCGTAGCCAGGCCTTGGGTTCGAATTGCGCCCGGCCAAGCGTTGCGTCGTCGAGGGTCAGGCCGATGACGAACGCGCTGAAAGCTTGTGGGTCCCAGTCGTCAGTGCGTTGGAAGTTGGCGCGCACCAAGATGCCATCGTTGCTGGTCAGCTCCGCCTGATCGTAGATTGTAGCGTCGATAGACGGCCGATAAGCGATCCGGACCGCCGGTAGGTCCGTCCAGCCCATGGCATCGCGTAAGGTGTCCAGATCGTGTTCCAGCCGGCTCTGTAAGGCTAGGGCGTCAGCCGATCGCGTCGGTTGGAGATAGAGAATCTCGAGGGGCGCGGTGGCGCTCACCAGGGTGTTCTGGTTTGGGAACGTGTAGGGTTCTTTGTCACGGCGGTCATCGAGAAAAACGATGGCGAGCATCATCCCGACGAAGAGGATGCCGACCAGCGCCTTCTCCTTTTGACTCATGCGCTTGGCCAGGGTCTCGGCGACCGAGCCCTCGTGGATCAGTGCGAGCCCGAAGGCGACGGCGGTCCACCCGATGCCGATGGCGAGGGTCTCGAGCAGGGCGCGGATCGGCATGACCTCGCGCTCGAACGGTAGCGTGTTGTTGTCGACCAGGGCGAGCGGCCCGAAGCGTTGGAGCTCGAGCTGAGTCATCCCGTCGACCACGCCGACCATCACCAGCAGGGCGAGGTATATCGGAATCCGGAAGCGTCCGACAAGTCCCATGGCGAAGAGGAAGGCCCACAAGAAGAAGACATACACCAAGGTCCGGGTCGCGACGATGGTGAGGAACCAGCCGTCCACAGGCTCCCTGGTCAACGCTGCGAGGGCGGTTGCACCGAGGGACAAGCCCGAGATCAATAGCAGCACAGCGAGACCGAGACCGTATTTGAGCGCCACAACCTCCCAGCGGCGCACCGGCAACGCTTCCAAGAAGAGCTGGGTCCGACCGTAGTATTCCGTCACGACCAGTCGGTGTCCCAGCACTAGCGCCGCAATCAGCACAAACAACAGCAGGAAGGACGCGTGGACTTCCATCACGCTCACCGTCTCGGCGTTCGCCAAGGTGCCCACTAGCAAAAGCAGGTAACAGATGGTGAGGCAGACCAGCAGCGCGATGCCACTCAGGGCGTGCTGGCGCAGCTCCTTGCCGAGTAGGGCCGTCAGACGTCTCATCGCCGCGGACGTCCCATCCTAGGTGTTTCGTTGCCGCAGCGGCTTGCGCACCATCTCGATGAAAATCTTCTCGAGTGGCAGCTCTTCGAACAACCAGTCATCCCTGCTCTCTAACTCGAGCTCGAGTTTGACCTCGCCACCCCCGCCATCCGCTGTTTCGACGATCAGCTGACGCTCTCCGTCCCGGATGTGGTCTTGCAGGAGTCGCAAGCCACGGTTGGGGTCGTTGAGAAACGCCGGCAGAGGAGGCGGCAGGGGCTGGCCATCGCCGGCATCGAGCTGCCGACAGCGCAGCGACCACATCCTCGAGGCCAGCTCCCGGACCGTTCCCTCGTAGAGGGTGCGCCCGCCATCGACGATGCCGACACGGTGGGCCGCGAGCTCGATCTCATCGATCAAGTGAGTGGAGAAGAAGGTCGTTCGCCCCGAGCGTTCGGCTTGGTCGCGAACCATCTCCAGGAACTCGTGACGGGCCACCGGATCGAGGCCGGCGGTCGGCTCGTCGAGCACCAGCAGCTCGGGGTGATGGGCGAGAGCGAGGGCGAGGGCGAGCTTCACCTTCATGCCACCGGAGAACGTGCGCACCTTGCGGTCCGTCGGTAGCTCGAGGTCGCGGATCAAGTCCTGGTAGGTCGTGTCGTCCCAGCTCGGGTAGAAGCCGCGGACGAATCGCCCCAGGCTGGCGGGAGTCATCCAGCCGTAGAAGTTCTGTTCCTGCGCCACGTAGCCGATTTGTTGTCGAGCCGCGGTGCCGGTCGCCGACTGGCCAAAGAGCTCGATCGAGCCGGTGGTCGGCTTGGTGATGCCCATGATGGAGCGGATGGTGGTCGACTTGCCGGCGCCATTGCGCCCCAGAAAGCCGTAGACCTCTCCCCGGCGCACCGACAGATCGAGGCCGGACAACGCTTCGACCTTGCCATAACGTTTGACCAGTCCGCGGATTTCCAGGATTGGCGCGGCGTTGGGCGTTGACGGTTCGACGATCAGCGGGGAAGACTCGGCGTCAGACATGGGTTTTGGCTCTAGAAGAGGTCAGCGGGGAACAAATTTGAACGCACCATGCCGACGGCACTGCCCAATGGTATGACATCCCGCTGCCAGATCAGGGCCTAGCACCTTGTTCCGTGCTCGACTCAGGATGATAATCGTCACCTCGTGACAACAAGCAATGCACCTGGTGTGAAATCCACCGACGCAACCCGCCGATTTCTGCATTCCAGCGGCGCCGCGATCTTCTCGCAGTTTTGGCGGGTTGTCGTAGCCTTTGGCACCATGCTGGTGCTGAAGCGCCTGATTCCGGCTGCGGATTGGGGGTTGTGGAATTGGGCGCTGCCGCTGTTCCTGATCCTCGGCGCGCTGCGTGATCTTGGTTTGGTGTTCCATGTGGTGCGGATCAAGTCGCGACCCTACGCCAATCTGTTGGCGTTGGAGTTGGTGTGGGGCAGTCTGTTGGTGGGCCTCACCTTTCTCGGCGCGCCGCTGTTGGCCCGTGGCTATTCGGACCCCCATCCCGAAATTGTGACCGTGTTGCGGGTGCTGACTCTTTTCTTATTCTTCGATGGCCTGTCGACGGTGCCGCGGATCTATTTCGAAGGTGAGCTCAAGATCGGTCGGGCGGTGGCTCCGGAGCTGGCGCGTAATCTGTTCATGGCGGTCACGGCGGTGGGCTTGGCGCTGGCCGGCTTCGAGTTGTGGAGTCTGGTGGTCGCCTTCGTCGGCTCGACAGCGCTCTACGCCTTGATGATGTGGTGGCGGGCCTGGGGGGAGATTCCGCTCGAGTACCAACATGGCGAGACCCTGCGGTTGATCCGCGAGAGCCTGCCGCTGGCGTCGATCTGGTTTCTCACCATCCTGGTGCGCCATCTCGACCCGTTGATCCTCGGCTGGCGTTACGACGGTGAGTTGGTCGGCAACTATGTCTTCGCTTACGAGAATGCCTTCCGGGCGTCCGAGATTGTCTTCCCTGCGGTAGGCCGATCGCTTTATCCGGCATTGGTGGCGTTCAAAGACGAAGCGGCTCGACTCTTCGGCGCGTTCTCGCTGACGACCCTCTTCATGCAGGCGGTCGAAGTGCCGGTGGCCTACTTTCTTTTTCTCAACGCCGAGCTGACGCTGCTCATTCTCGGTGGCTCGCAGTGGGTGGAGGCGCCGACGTTCCTCCGCATTCTGTGTTTCGCTCCGCTCGTCGACCCCTTCACTCGCCTCGGCGGCGAAGTGCTCAAGGTGAAACATCGCGACGCCCTGTGGATCGTGTGTACGCTCATCACCATGCTGACCTTCCTGGTCGGCGGCATCGTTCTGACCTCGGTGATAGGTCCGGTGGGTATGGCCTGGATCAACCTGGCGCCTCTCGGCGGCCTACTGATGGCCTGGGCGTTGTACCAGATCGACCCTGGGGGGTTGCGCGACTTAGTGAAGAAGCTGGCCTTCGTCTACTTGGCGCCGGTACCGCTTTTCGTTGCGGTACATGTCTTCACAGCGGTGGCGTCGAAGGAACGGTTCGGGTTGTCGTTGCTCGCCATTGGCCTCAGCTTGGCGCTCGTCTACCGCAAATATGGTGACGATTTCATCACCTATTTTCGGGCTCCAAAGGTCTCCGAGCCTTGAAGCGGCTCGCGACGCCGTGACAAGGACCGCGTCACAAGACCCCGTGACAAGGGGGGCGCTCGATTTGTCGACTCACACCTCCCACGGTCGACTCACACCTCAAGAAGGGTCAGTGGCGCCCCTCTCATGACATGTTGATAGGACATGAGTCTCGCTACATCATTTTTTTTAAACTGAACTTTGAGATCGCCAGGAGGACATCATGAAGGAGGACGGCTTGAAAGTAGTACGAGTACGACCCTTCAGAGTTATCGCCACCTTGAGTGTGTTGGCGGTGACTGCATTCCCGCTCTCTGCTCAGGAGCTCTTTGTCGCCAGAAAAGTCTTGCCGGTGACCAAGTCTCCGGTGGCGGTGATCGAAGCTGAGGTTGCAGTAGACATCGATCTGTTGCGCCAGCGTCCCGAATCACTGGATCTCTCCCTGCCAGACGGTGATCGTTACCGCGCCGAGCTCACCAGCTTCGAACAGCGGGAGGGCGGCGTCACTTGGCGCGGTACGATCCACGGCCAGGAGCTCGACGTTCCGGCAAGTGTCACCCTCACCGTCCACGATGGTTTGTTGATGGGTACCATCGTGACCACTAGCGGCATCTACGAGGCTCGGCCGCGACCCGACCGCTCTCACACTTTGATGAAAGTCGACCGCTCGGACCAACCGGATTGTGATGGGGCCGTCGTACCGGAGGTGGCCGGAGACGATATCGCGCCCGAGGTGGCCAAGAGCATAGATGCAGCCGCCATCACGACGGTGGACGGGGCCGTTGACCCCAAGGCGACCGCCCAGGTCGATGTCTTAGGGGTCTACAGCCCGTCAGCGCGTGCCTTTCTCGGTGGTCACAGTCAGATCTACGCCAGCATCCAACATGCTGTTGACGCCGCCAACTCAGCGTTCATCAACAGCGCCGCCAATGTTCGGGTCAACCTGGTCCGCGCCCGGGAATTCCAACTTTCGGACGATCGTTTCGAAGACTTGGGCTACCTGCGCACGCACGGTCCGATCAACAGCTTGCGTGATGAGGTTGGAGCCGACTTGGTCTCGGTGTTTTTCAAGGGACCGGCGCCGTTCTGCGGCCGCGGCTACCTGATGACCTCGGTGAATTCAGGTTTCGCCCCCTTTGCCTACTCGGTAACCGACATTGTCCTGTGCTCGACTTTTGTTTTCGCCCACGAAGTGGGGCACAACCTTGGCCTGGCCCACGATCCAGCCAACGCCGGGCCGCCCCAGAATCAATCGTTCCCCTGGGCTTTCGGCCATTTTGTCGATCAACGCTTCCGCACCGTCATGTCTTACTCCGCCGAATGTACCGACAACGTCTGCCCCCGCGTACCCTACTTTTCCCATCCTGGACGCCAGGTCGACGGTTTACCCGCCGGCATAGCTGGTGAGCGCGACAATCACCGCGTGCTCAACTCCACCGCGCCAGTGGCGTCGCGCTTTCGGACGTTTGTGGAGGCGATCGACGCGGACTTCAACCACTCGCCATCACCAGCATTTGACTTGCCGGTGTCCTTCACGGATACCTCGAGCGGCCAGGTCGACAGGTGGAGCTGGAGTTTTGGCGACGGCGGGGTTTCCAGTCAACAAAATCCAAGCCACACCTACAGTCTGCCCGGAACCTACACCGTGAGATTGACGGCGAGCCGGGGCAGCCTCAGCGATACCAGGACGGTGGAGGTCGAGGTCGAAGGCGTCACCGCTTCCTGGACCACAACGCCAAGCTCACCCCGTGCCGGCCTATCGACGCAGTTTGTCGACACGTCGACCGGTCAGCCCGACACTTGGAGCTGGGACTTCGGTGATGGCGCC
Organism: Acidobacteriota bacterium; assembly: GCA_029263355.1. GTDB lineage: Bacteria > Acidobacteriota > Thermoanaerobaculia > Multivoradales > J023 > JAAELT01. The sequence goes on from JAJCXQ010000239.1 coordinate 15,717, forward strand.
CGTTCCAGCGAACAGAGTCCGACCCATGTTTACCAACAACCCGGGACCTACACCGTGTTGCTGACGACCGGTCGCGGAGCGATGACGGATGCCTTCGGCACCGAGCTCCTGGTCCAAGACTTGACCTGTACCGGGAGCGAGGCGATCCACTGCTTGAATCAGAGCCGGTTCCAAGTCGAGGTCGAGTGGACCGACTTCGAGGGTGCAACCGGGACAGGTAGCGTCGCGCCTCTAGCTTCGGACGACTCGGGCATGTTCTGGTTCTTCGACGCCAACAACTGGGAGCTGTTGGTCAAGGTGCTCGACGGCTGCGCCATCAACGACCGCTTCTGGGTCTTCTCCGCCGCCACCACCAACGTCGGCTACACCTTGAAGATCACCGATGCGTTGACCGGCGTCGAAAAGCAGTTCGAGAATCCCTTGGGGACGGCGGCAACTGCGGTCACCGATATCGACGCCTTCGATACTTGCGGGGCGGGCGCCTCGGGACGAGCACCGGCGTCGACTTTGGACCCGGCGCCCGCGGTGAGCGTCGAACGATCCACAACCACGGAGGCTGAACCCGGGCTCTGCGTCGCCAGCGACACCCAACTTTGTTTGACTCAGGGCCGCTTCCGCTTGGAGATGGAATGGCGTGACTTCCAGAACACCACCGGCAGCGGCCAGGTTGTGCCAGGGGGCTCCGACAGTTCCGGGCTGATGTGGTTCTTCACTCCCGACAACTGGGAGGTGTTGGCCAAAGTGCTCGATGGTTGTGCCATCAACGGCCACTATTGGGTCTTCGCGGCGGCCACCACCAACGTCCAATACACCTTACGGGTCACCGACCTCGAGACCGGTGTGACGCGGGAGTATTTCAACCCACTCGGGAACGCCGCGGCCGCAATCACCGATTCGTTGGCCTTCGCGACCTGTCCGTGATCGGGTAGGTTGCACAACATCTGAGCCGGCGACTCGCGGCTGGCTTGCGGTACCTGGACAGGACGTGGACCCTGAGATAGGCTGATCTCTCTACCCTAGCTCGAAGTACCCGGAAACAGCCAGCGGCCTCTCTCGAACCTGGTCGGGGAGCGTCGGTGGCAGCCTCGAGGATGCCGGCCATGAGACCCAACGCCTTCGATCGCCTCAAAGGAGGCCTGAGATGAGCGAGACGCTAGAGATTCCGGGGCGCGGCAAGCGATGCTCTGCCCTGCGCAGCCTGCTCCAGCTCAGGGCCTTCCGCAAGGAGCTCGGCACCTGGGCCCGAAAGCGCGAGGCCGAGCACGGCGCGCCGGTCTTCTTCGCCCATCTCGGCATGCCCAGCATCGTGATCGCCGACGCCGTATCCGCCGGCTTCGTCTACGCGGCGCCCAAGGATCTGTGCGATCGACTGGATCGCGTCGGTTTCGGTCCCAGCGCCCTGCGCCCGCGGATCATCGGACCGATCCGGCCCGCCCTGGTCACGCACGGCGAGCTCAACGTCGCCAAACGCCGCCTGATCGACTCGGTGCTCGACGGAGCCCGTGGCCGGTTCGACTCGAGTCTCGAGACTGCCTTCGGCGAGATCATCGCCGACTGGACCTCCCGCGACCGGATCCCGCTGCAAGAGGTCACTGGCGTGGGCGGCAAGATCAGCGCCCGCTGGCTCCTAGGCGTCGACGTCGATGCCCAGGACGCCGGCCGCTGGCCGGTCTCGTCGTTTTCCCCCATCACAACCTCGTGGCTCCTCAACCAGGTGCTGTCGCTGGTCGCTCGCCCGTCGAGGGACGACCGCGACCGGTCCGATCGCATCCTGGAGGCCGCCCGCCGCTCTCCCTACCTCGACGAGGTGCACCGCATCGGCCGAGAGACCGGGATGAGCGCGGAAGAAGCCCTGTGGCAGGTGATCTTCCTGGCCATATTCAACAGCAAAGCCATCGGTCTGCTGACCGCCGCCGCCCTGGCCCAGCTGTCCTTGGCTCCCAGATGGGCCGAAGCGATCCGCGACGAGCTGGGTGGGACGGAGCTGAAACCCGCCGACATGGACCGGTTCGGAATCCTGCACAAGGTCTACCTCGAGTGCGGGCGGCTCTTCAGCGCTCCCAAGATCCTGTATCGGGAAGCGTTGCGCGACTTCGACCTGCCCTGCGGCGACGGTCACACCTACCGGATCCTGAACGGAGACACGCTGCTCCTGTCGATGCGCTCGATCCACTACGATCGCCGCGTCTTCTCGAGCCCCAACACCTTCGACCCGAACCGGTTCGATGACCCCGAGGTGTTGCGCCACCTCTTCCTGTTCGGCCCCCACGACAAACCCTATCGCTGCGCGGGGGACGACCAGGGATACAGCGCGGTCTTCTCGAAGTACGTCCTCGCCCGCTTGCTCCAGGGAAGCGACTGGGAGGTCGCGCCGCGCCCCACCGTCAGCGCCGACGCCGATTTCTCACCCGAGGACACCGCGCTGGTGAGCTTCCGGCCGCGAGCCTAGTTATCGAGGCGTAGTGGGATTTCTGCCGAGATGGACTCGGGCGATGGTTGATTGGGGACGCCCTACTGCTCGGGGGCCGGAGCCTCGGGTGCAGGGGCCTCGGACCCGTCGGGTGGATCAATCCCGGTGTCGAAAAACGCCATCGTGTCGCCGACGCTGGCGAAGGTGCCCAACGGGTTAAAGTACTCTCGGCACAGGCCGGTCTCGGTGTCGGTGACGAGCAGCGAGAACTTGAGGTTGGACAAGGCGCCGTAGTACACCCAGAAATGGCCGTTGTAGATTCGGCCGTCGAGCACCTTGATCGTCAACTCGATGTTCTCCGGATCGAACCAGAAGAACGCCCCGGTGTCATCGGTCTGGGGCACTGCGTGGCCGATTCCACCATTACCTTCGAAGTTCTCCCACACCGACTCGAGGCGGAACCGACCCTGGTTCAAGCACAAGACCCCTTCGCCCTCCACACAGGGGCCAGGCGGAACTTGGGCGCACAAGTCCTGACGGGTCAATGCGAAAATTGCCGGATTGATGAAAGCGTCGGCCATGATCGAGTAACCGTCGGGGTTGAGATGCAACTGATCGAAGAAGTAGAGCTCGAAGAAGTCCTCGCGGTTGAAGAACTCGAAGAACTGGTCGGCGAACGCCCAGTTGTTCCGCATTGTGTCTTCTAGTAAACGGGTCGCAATAGTGTAGTTCTTGCCGTTGTCCGCGCCGCGACCGGACTCGGGGCCGCGCGGGATCGGCGAGGCGATCAATGGCTCCATACCCGCCAATTCGACCTTCTGCGCCATCGCGTTGATGTTGAACAGGGTGCTCTCGAAGCCAACCCCCGCCGAGATGTCGTTGGTCCCTTCCATGATGATGACGACATCGCCGCCCAGCGGCAGAATGGTATCGATCCGAGCGAGGCCCGCGTCGGTCCGCTCGCCGCACACCGCGCTGTAGGGAATCTCGGCGTCGAAGCCGCGAGCCGCTAGGCGCTGAATGAGTCGCGGTGGATAACCCTGTATTCTGGCGGGATCAGGGCACAGAACACCCGGGTCGCCGTGACCGATGGTGACGCTGTCACCGAAGGCCCAGAGGCGTTTGTCCGCAGCCTCGGCTGTTGACGCGGTGGCGACCAAGATCAAAACACACAATGCGACAGCGCGAGGCAAGGGTGCTGGGATGGGAGTTCTCATGATCGTGCAGTGTTGTAGTAACAGGCTCCGCTTGAGCTAAAATATCGCATCAGGACATAGATGTCGAGTGGCGAATCATCAAGCCGACTTCCTACTTTATCATTTCGCTGCGCATCGGTGACTGGATGCTGTCAAGGAGCTTGGGGGGCTTGCGGGGTCCCCAGCCGGTCGAGACACCGGTGCGGGCGAAATCCCCCCAGTTCCACCCTTTCTCAAAAGGGGGAAACTGGATTCCGACTTCCCCCTTTGAAAAAGGGGGACCGAGGGGGATTTCCGATCGCCGTGCCCTGCAGGAGCCCCTAGTCCCCTCGTGCAAGGGGACCCGAGAGGGGCCCGACTAGAACAGCGTGTAGATGAACGGCGCGACCGCTGAGCCCTGGGTCATGACCAGCAACATGCCGAGTAGCAGCAGCATCAGAACAATCGGTCCCAGCCACCACTTTTTGCGGACTTTCAAGAATTCCCAGAACTGCGTCAAGAAGACCTTCATTGGTGGATCTCCGCTAGAAGAACTTTTCGAATCGTGACCGATCTTTGATCAGGTATTCCTTCTCGATCCAATAGCTCTTGGCGTCGCGGTCCAGTTTGCGGCTCAAGGCATCGCGGCCGATGAGCTTGAATACCAGGCCGACCGGCGTCAGAACGAGAAAGAAGAAAATCGTCAATAGAACCCGCGTCATCACCCAGCCGAGGCACACCGCGAAGGTCATCCAGGCGTAATACAGCGGCTTGACCAGCAACGGTATCGCGGTGCCGATCACCGCTAAACCTGCACCGATCTGCCACAACAGGGGGATGTTGTGCCCCTTACCCCAGAGGTAAGGGAAGACGAACGCCAGCACCGCCCACAGCAGGACGAAGGCGCCGCCGACAGTCCAGCTGAACTTTCGTAGGTCTTTGGGCTCCGACGGGAGCTCTTTGATTTCCTCGATGATCGACATGATGGCTTGTCTCGCGCTCGAATCCGTTCAGTCGAGCTCGAACTCGTCGCGCCAGTCGCCTTCTTCTTGCCACTCGGGCTGCTCGGTCTTGGCGAGCAGATAGGGACCGGCGATCAGGTAGTCCATATCGGTGCGCATGAAGCAGGTGTAGGCGTGATCGGGCGAGCAGACGATCGGCTCGCCGCGGACGTTGAACGAGGTGTTGATGATCACCGGGCAGCCGGTAAGCTCCCGGAAGGCACGGATCATGTCGTAATAGAGGCGGTTGTCGTCCGGGTGGACGGTCTGGACCCGTGCCGAATAGTCGACATGGGTGATCGCCGGGATCGTCGACCGTGGCACGTTGAGTTTGTCGATGCCGAACAGACTCTCCTGCTCGTCGGTCATCGACTGTCGGTGCTCCTCTTTGACCGGCGCCACCACCAACATGTAGGGGCTCTCACGATCGATCTCGAAGTAGTCCGACACTTCGTCGTAGAGCACCGACGGGGCGAACGGCCGGAACGACTCGCGGTATTTGATCTTGAGATTCATGATCGACTGCATCTTCGTCGACCGCGCGTCGCCGATGATGCTGCGGCTGCCGAGAGCGCGTGGACCAAACTCCATACGGCCCTGGAACCAGCCAATGACCTTACCGTCGGCTATTAGCGAAGCGATGCGACCCGGGATATCCTGTTCGCTGAGCAGCTCGTATTTGGCGCCAAAAACATCCAGCTGGCGGCGGATCTCCGGGCCCTCGAACTCAGGCCCGAAGTATGAGCCGCGGGCGGTGCCGCGAGGCTCAGCTTTGCGTTCGTTGCCGAGGTACTCATACCACACCGCAAGGGCGGCGCCGAGGGCGCCTCCGGCATCCCCCGCGGCGGGCTGGATCCAAATGTCGTCGAAGTTGCTCTCGCGCAGGATGCGGCCGTTGCCGACGCAGTTCAAGGCGACGCCCCCCGCTAAGCAGAGGTGCCTCTGGCCGGTGGTGACCCGCACATGTTCGGCCATCTTCAGCATCGCTTCTTCGCACACCACCTGTACCGAGCGCGCCAAATCCATGTCGCGCTGGCTGAGCTCCGACTCCGGGGTCCGCGGCGGACCGCCGAACAAGTCGTGGAACTTGGACGACGTCATACGCAGTCCCGAGACGTAGTCGAAATACTGTTGATCGAGACGGAAGGAGCCGTCGTCCTTGAGGTCGATCACATGATCGAGGATCTTCTGGACGTATTTGGGTTCGCCGTAGGGCGCCAGGCCCATCACTTTGTATTCACCGGAATTGACTTTGAATCCGGTGTAATAGGTGAAGGCCGAGTAAAGCAGTCCCAACGAGTGCGGAAAGTGGATCTCGCCGAGAATCTTGACGCTATTGCCGTCGCCGAGGCCGAAGCTGGTGGTCGCCCACTCACCGACCCCGTCGATGGTGAGAAACGCCGCTGATTCGTAGGGAGAGGGATAAAACGCTGAGGCGGCATGGGATTCGTGATGCTCCGGGAAGAGCATCTTGCCATCGAATCCTTCCAGCGAATCTGCGATCAGCTTGGGGATGAAGAGCTTTTTCTTGAGCCACAGGGGCAGCGCCTTGATAAACGATGGCAGACCCTTGGGCACCCCAGCAATGTAGGTCTCGAGGATGCGCTCGAATTTCAGGAACGGCTTGTCGTAAAACGCCACATAGTCGATGTCTGCGGCGGTGATACCACCGGTCTTCAAACAGTAGGCGATCGCCCGCTTCGGATACTCCGAGTCCTGCTTGACGCGGGAGAAGCGTTCTTCTGAGGCCGCGGCCACAACTTCGCCATCCACCACCAAGCAGGCGGCGGCGTCGTGGTAATAACACGAGATGCCGAGGATCTTCATCGACGAGTCTTGGGTGTGTTCCAGGAATCCGGGGAGGAGGCTCTCGACACCGGGGCTAGTCTTGCAGGTTGTCGTCGAGAGGACAGGGGCGCTACGTGCCGGAGAGCGCTTTATACCACTCCCGTGTCGGCGTGTCGATGCCTTGGTTGGTCCCTACGCTGGTCAGCCGCTATAGTCCGAGGCTTCGAGGCCAGAGACACATCCGAGGCTTCGAGGCTAGAGACACATCCATGGCTTCGAGGCCAGAGACCTAAAGCGATGAAGACCACAAACCCTGATTCCGAAAAGCGCCGCTCCCTGATCGTCCGCTGGCTGCCCAATCTGCTGCTCTTGGGCGTCACGTTGATCGTGGCTGTGGCGTTCAGCGAGCTGGCGGTGCGCCTGATCGCCCCCCAGGCGGTGATGTTGTGGCGACCCGGACCCTTCGCCCAGGACGAACCAGGCTTCTTCCGCATGCGACCGGGGCACCAGGGTGTCCTTACCAACCGCGTCGAGTATGAGAACGATATCCGCATCAACGACGCTGGTCTCAGGGGAGCCGCACCGACGCCTCCCGTGGCTGGCAGCTGCCGCGCTCTGGCGATTGGCGATTCCTTCACCTTCGGCGTTGGTGTCGAAGAGGCGGAGCTGTTTCACCAACGGGGAGCGGCGCAAGTTGGGCAACCGGTCGAGATGTTGAATGGCGGCATCCCGGCGATCGGTGTACCACAGGAGATCCGCTGGCTGGAGCGTCATGGCCTCAGCCTCGAGCCCGATGTGGTGCTGCTCAACGTCTTCGTCGGCAACGATCTGCGCGATGCCGACACCGACGTCGACCGTTGGAACGTGATCGACGGTCAACTCGCGCCCCCCGATGCCAAACCCGGCCTCAAAGACTGGCTCTACAACCACGTCCATCTCTTCGTGTTGCTCAAGAATGCGGTGCCGAATGGTCTGCAACAGCGGGTGCGCGGCGTCCTCGGCATGGGTGAGCCGTGGAGCCTGCGTTATGCCCGCGAGGTATTCGAGATTTATCATCTTCAGATGACGCCGCGAGTGCGTCGTGGCATACAGCGCACCGAAGACGCTCTCGACCGTTGGCTCGAGCTCGCCGAGCGCGACGGTTTCCAAGTTGCCGTGACCTTGATCCCGGACATCGTGCAGGTGGATCCCGAAAGCTGGCAAGGCGCCTTGCGGCAACTCGGCGTGGCGGCGGGTGACGTCGACCCCCGCCAGCCCAACCGTCTGCTGCGCGCGGCCTGCGAACGCCGCGGCATTCCGGTGCTCGACTTCACCGACGATTTCGCTGCCGCTTACGCTCCAGCCCGCGACCGTGGAGAGCCGCTCTACTTTCCGATCGACCGCCACTGGACCGCCGCCGGTCACCAGCTGGCTGGCGACGCCACCGCCCGCTTCTTGCAGCCGATGTTAGAGAATTGTCAGTCTCAGGACGAACCGTCATGAGCTCCCTTACGAAGAAAGTCCTGGTGACCGGAGGCGGCGGCTTCGTCGGCCGCCCGTGTCTCGACCTTCTGGTCGCCGAGGGTTGGCGCGTCAACGCTGTCACCTCGCGCTCGAAGCCGCCGCGGCAGGCCCCGGCGGAGGTCCGTTGGCATCATTGCGATTTACTCGACCCGGTCGCCAGCCGAGCCCTGATCGAAGACATCCGGCCGAACCATCTGCTGCATCTCGCCTGGCACATGGGAGACAAACACGCCACCGACGTCTACAGCTCACCCGAGAATCACCGTTGGGTCGCCGCCAGTCTCGAATTGCTGCGTGCCTTTGCCGATACCGGTGGTGAACGTGCTGTTTTTACTGGCAGTTGTGCCGAATACGATTGGCGTTACGGGTTCTGTTCCGAAGCGATCACCCCCCTGCGTCCAGCTTCGACGTACGGCCACTGCAAACACGCCCTGGGTGATCTCTTCAACGATTTTGTCGGTAGTGAGGGCGGACCGAGCGGCGCCTGGGCCAGGCTATTTTTCCTCTACGGCCCCCATGAACAGCCCCGACGGTTGATCGCCTCGATCATCCGTTCGCTGCTGCGCGGCGAGCCCGCCCGCTGCTCCCACGGTCAACAGCGCCGCGACTACCTCTTCACCCTCGACGCCGCCGACGCCCTCGTCACCCTGCTCGCCAGCAACGTCCAAGGTGCCATCAACATCGCCTCCGGCCAGCCCACCCGGCTCGAGAATCTCATTCGCCGAGTCGCCAGCCGCCTAGGCCGCGAAGATTTGGTTGAGCTCGGCGCAATCCCGGTACCCGACGACGAGCCTCCGCTAGTGCTGGCTGATATTCGTCGTCTTGAGAGCGAGCTCGCGTGGCAGCCGACGTGGGAGCTCGACGACGCCCTCGACCACACCATTAATTGGTGGCGGTCTCGGGTAGGAGGCATCTCATGATCCAACCCGTGATGAAGTCTGATCAAGACATCGTCATCATCGGCGCCGGCATGGCCGGCCTGGGGGCCGCCCATCGTCTCCGTGAAGCCGGTGTCGAGCCGCTGATGGTTGACAAAAACCCCTTTCCCGGCGGCCATGCCACCTCCTTTCATCACGGCGGCTTCATTTTCGACGACGGTCCCCACATCTCTTTCACTCGCGACGAGCGTCTGCAAGCGTTGCTGGCCGACAGCGTCGGAGGTGAGTTCGAAGTCATCCAGACCCAGGTCAACAACTACTGGCAGGGCAGCTGGATCAAACATCCCGCGCAATGTAACTTGCACGGCCTGCCGACCGATCTGGTGGTCAACGTCATCCGCGATTTTGTCGCCGCCAGCCAGCGCGAGCCCGGCGCCATCGCCAACTACGCGGAGTGGCTGTTGGCCTCCTACGGTCGCACCTT
>JAJCXQ010000240.1 GCA_029263355.1 Acidobacteriota bacterium
TCTGGTGTCGCTACGAGTCGCCTGGCGGATCGCACTGGTGCTCCTGGTGGTGCGCCTGCTAGCGATCATCGTGGGTTCCTACCTCGGCGGACTAGCCGCCGGAGCGCCGCCCCGGATTCGACGGATCACCTGGCTCGGCATGTTGACCCAGGCAGGCATCGGCCTGGGTCTGGCGAAGGAGGTGTCGGTAGACTTCCCGGATTGGGGAGGATCCTTCGCGACCACGATGATCGCGGTCATCGTCGTCAACCAACTGATCGGGCCACCCGCCGCCAAGTGGGTTCTCAAACGCATGGGAGAAGCCCGGGTGGATCTCGCTGATGGCCTGCGGGGCGCTCCCAGGGTCTTGATCTTCGGGCTCGATGGGCAATCCTGGGCCCTCGCTCGGCAGCTCGCCGATCATGGCTGGCGCCCCGCCTTGGTTAGCCGGCGAGAGATCTCGGAAGAGGGGCCATCAGACATCGAGCTGATCCAAATCGACGAGTTGTCCGGCGCCGCCTTGACTGAGATTGGCGCCGGCAGGGCCCGTACCTTGGTGGGTTTGATGGGCGAAGACGCCAACGTCGACCTCTGCCGCCTGGCGCATGATGAGCTCGGCGTGTCCAACGTTGTAGCCCGGGTCGCAAGCCAGGATGCCGCTGCACGTTGCCAACAATACGGCGCCACCGCCATCGACCCCAACGTCGCCCTGGTCAACGTCCTCGATCACTTCGTGCGCTCGCCTTCCTTGACCGGCATGGTTGTCGGAATGGACGTCGAGCGCGACATCATCGAGATCGAGATGTCGAACCGCGAGCTCCATGGCGCGTCGCTACGCGAGTTACAGTTGCCCCTCGACGTCCTGGTCTTATCGGTAGAACGGGATGGAGCTTCGTTGATCTCCCACGGCTACACCCGCTTGCAACGCGGTGATCGAGTGACCGTCATGGGCAAACGATCGAGCCTGGACGAAGTCGAAACGCGGTTGACCAACTGAACGGCACAAGGTCAACGGTCAAATCGCGTCAAGGGCGCTTGGCTCGATCGAATACGGATTCCGCAGACCTGTACTATTCGACACCAACCGGATCACGAGGCGATTCGTCACGTCGGCCGCTACTGTAATGGCCGACGATCCGGTCGGGTCGCCCCTTGGCGTCCATCACGAGCTCCAGCCTGAAGTTGTCGAGATCTCGCATCATGAACTGATGATCTCCGACCGGAACCAGTTCCCGCGGTGGATTCGATCCGCGATAGTAAGACAGCTTGTGGTCGTTCACGACAATGTGACGCTGGCCATAGTCGCCGACATATTGCGACATCTGGTCAGCTTTCATCGTCACTGCATCGTTCTTCCAACGGTCGCGAATCCACATCCGTTCGATGACTGCTTGTTCGATAGCGGGACTCGTCGCAACGGCGCGGTTCATCATCTCGATCGCGCCAGACGCGTCACCTCCTCCCCACAGGGCGTGTGCCAGGGTAGTCTGTGCCGTCGCTGAGCCCGGAAGATGTTCGACAGCACGCTTGGCGACTAGGGTTGCCTTTGCGGGTGAGTCCGCCAACAGCTCCTGGGCTCTTTCAAACAGCCACCGGTAAGCGTCGGGAGAGATGTCGGCAGCGAGGCGATCAAACGCCGCCAGTCCTGCATCCACCTGTCCCGCCTCGAACTGCGACGACACGGTCACCAGCGCCTCCGCCAGCGCCTCGTATTGACGCCGGATCGTCTGCGCGCGGGCGTCTTCGCCAGCTACCGCGCAGGCTTCGGCCAACATCTCTTGCGCCTCCTGATCCAGCGGGAAACGTCTTGCGACATAGGCGCGAATCATCATCCCTGGCTCGAGCTGATCTTCGAGGTCAAGGTCGAAACGCTGGGAGGTGAACCGCATCAGCCCGAGATCGAGGTCCGGCTGCTGATCCCACCCGGCGATAGCGCGGTCAACGTCGCCGTTTTCAATGTGCTCCAACGGTAGAATCGTGCCGCTGTCGAGTCGTGGCATCACGTAGTCCGTGCCGACGCGACGCATGGTGGTAACCTGGCCGGCCGCACCTTCTTCGGCCGCATCGCTCTCAAACGTGAACTGCGCCCTGTCGCGGAATGAATTGTTGCCCGACACCAACTGAAAGTTACCGTTGGTGAGGGGCAGCATCTCGATGACACGGGAACCCCAATAACACTCCCGATAGGTCACTCTGGCGCCGTCGCGGGCAATCGTGAGCACATCGTTGGCACCCAACTGGTACCGGCCAGCGATCGCGCGAGCTCTTTTTCGGTCCAGCTTCGCGGTCTTGATTTGGTCAGCTTTCCAGGCGCCCTCTGGCCACCGATAAACCTTGGATACCGCCCGCTGAGATATCGATTGATTGGCTCATCGAGCCCAAGCTTGCCGGCCTCGACCAGTCGCATCGCCGTCAGCGCACACACTGTTTTCGAAACCGACCCGACGTTGTGCCGCGTGTGCGTCGTCAGCTTACGGCCGGTTGTCGTATCCGCCTTACCGTAGGCCCGGGCCCAATCGAGCTCGAAGTCTTCAATGACGGCGACGGTGATGCCCGGCGCGTCATGCGCCTGCATCCGGTCCTCGAGGGTATAACCCGGGTTATCGTCGGGTACGATCGCCATCTGCAGCGATTTCTCGACCCGCTTCCTCCGCGCGTCCGACTCGTCTGCTTGCGCCGCTGACGCCATGGCGGCAAGAATCCCGAATGCGAGGGCAAGTGTGGAACCCAATCGAATCATGAAGTCTCCATTCGTTCATTGTTCTCTTCGTTAAACGAATGGATCGCTCTAGAAGTTTCTCGGACTGTCCCGGGAGCAGGTCGAGGCACGGTTGACGGATTGACGGCCAGAAAGAGTTCGACTAATTTTGGTGCGTCGGTCCGGCAAAGGAGAGATCCAGATCAATGAAGACAAAAGAATTTGATCAGGCTTTCGATCGGGGTGAGAACATCTCGATGGCATTGGACCCATCAGCTCGAGACATCCGATGCTGCGGCCAGTATGGACAGCATTCTCGCCAAAACATCCGATGCTGCGGCCAGTATGGACAGCATTCTCGCCAAAACATCGGAAAACGACGCGTCCCACACCGATGAGTTGGCCACATTGAGGCTCGACGACACATCCCGAGCCTTCATCGACGCTTCATCCTCCTGTCAACGACGCCCTACCCGAGCACGAGCGGGCTCATTCTCGGCTCGACGACGCGACTTTCGATCGTAGTCGGGGCGACTCGAGGCTCGAAGACACGCCGACGACCCCCAACACGTCGACCTGAAGCTCAAGCTCGCCACCAGGATCAATAGCCCAGGAATGACGCCCAGTCGAACGTCGACGCTCCTTGGTGCTTGAGCTGTTCCAAGTTGGCCCACATCTGCTTGTGATGCCGTTGCTCATGGGCTGCCAGAAACCGCAAAAAATCCATCGCTGATGGTGTGCCTAAAATCGGATGATCGAAGCGGATTTCGTTGAAGTCGACATGCGGATGCTGGCGAAAGAAGACTTCGATCTCTTTCTGCGATTGCTCGAGCTCGGTCTTGAGCTGTGACGACGGAGTCAAACCACGGGGCACGGTCGCTGGTGGGGCATCGATATCGACGATGCGGTTGCGCGCCAGGACTTCACGCAGCATCGGCGGGGCCGCGCGGGTCATGAAAGAGAACGGCATGACCACGTAGGGCTCGAGGACTTTAGGGACGAACCGAAAGGACAACGGAAACTCCTCGAGAGACCGCCGCAATTTGGGATCCTTGCCAGCCTGCACCCGTTTGACGATCGTTCGCAGCTCTTTCAAGAAGTAACGATCTGTCAGCAGTAGGTGCTCGGCAATCTCAGCGAGGCTCCACCGTCCAGGCCCTGGCGAGGTCTCCAAGATTTCCACGCCGCCGGTGAATTGCTCCAAGAGAGTCAGGGTGATCTGCCGTGCCTGGCGGCAAAGCAACAAGTTCTTGCCGTATTGGATTGTTTCAGTGAGCGGCGCCACCGCTAACTGAATCGACTTGGCGATACGGACCAACCGCCGATCGAGCTCGGCGCCTTCAAAGTTGCACAACGGCTGCGACGGATCGCACACCGCCTGGTATTGGCTGATCGGTGTGGCCTCATATAAACAAGGCCGAATAGGGATCCAAAGAATCAGGATGCCATCTTCTTCCGCCGCCTGCAGGAAAGGCCCCAACTCCTCCTCGTGGATGAAGTCCGAATTCAGGAAATGGTCGCTGACCAGCAAAATTGCGACGCGGGCCGAAGCCATCGCTTGCCGAATCTTGTCGTGCCATCGCTCGCCCGAGCCGATCTGGCCATCGTCCCAAAGATTCAGCCGACCGTGGTTCTCCAACGGACGCAGGTGACGACGGAGGTGCTCCAGGTACTCGGAGTCCCTGTGGCTGTAGCTGATAAACGCGTCGACTTTGGATGACATCTGAATCTCCTCCACCTGAAAAGTGGCCGGTCCTAAAAAGCGATATCGACCGAATCGCTGGCTGGATTTTGCGACGTCTTTGTCAACGTCCGCATCTGCTGATCCTGGGTACGGAGCAGCACACTCATTTGCCACCGCGGGCGATCTATGCCATAGTCTGACACGTTCGTGGTCCGAGAGAACCTTCACGGCTTCACTTCCCACGCACAACCCACCTAGACCAGCGGCGGCCTCCCCGGCTTAGTCCTCCGTTAGCATTTTCTTGAATCAGCCGGAACGTCCGAGCGACGCGGCCTCGCTGCCCGTGGGATACCAGCCCTGTAGTCGTCTTTGCTGAGCACTTTGCTCCGCACCAGGCTACTTGTGGCTCCCAGTCTGACAGCATTCGTGCGTTCTCAGAAAGAGACACGTTCTCTATGAGCTTTTCCACATACAAACTCCATCCTTCCCTGCTTCAGGGCCTCGACGACATGGGGTTCGTCAATCCAACTCCGATCCAGCGTGATGCCATTCCTCCGGCCCTCGAAGGTCGCGATTTGCTGGCTTGCGCGATGACCGGCAGCGGCAAAACGGCGGCCTTTGTGCTGCCGATCTTGCAACGCTTGGGGGGCAAGGAGCGCGGCACAACCCGTGCCTTGATCATCACTCCCACCCGCGAGCTCGCGGCCCAGATCGTTGAGCATTTCAACGCATTGGCCAAGCATACTGGCATGCGTGCAGCAGCGGTTTATGGCGGCGTCGGTTTCGGACCGCAAGAGGCCGCATTCCGCAAGGGAGTCGACGTCATCGTCGCCTGCCCCGGCCGTCTTCTCGACCACTTCAAACAGCCCTACGCGCGGCTTTCGGGCCTCGAAGTACTGGTGCTCGACGAGGCTGATCGCATGTTGGACATGGGTTTCCTGCCTGACATCCGCCGGGTCTTGAGACATCTGCCGCCGCGCAACCAGACACTATTTTTCTCGGCCACGATGCCGCCGCCGATCGTGACGCTGTCACGTGAGCTGCTGCAAAACCCGGTGAAGATCAACATCGAGCGTCGCTCGGCGCCGGCTACCGGAATCGAGCAAGCGATCTTCTTGGTCCGACAAGACTTAAAATCGCTGCTGTTGTTCAAATTGCTCGAGCAAGGTGAAATCGACAATGTCCTGGTGTTCACCCGCACCAAGCACCGGGCCAATCGGCTGGCGCAGTACCTCGCCAAACGAGGCGTCAACTGCGATCGCATTCATGGCAATCGCAGCCAGGCCCAGCGCACCCGCGCACTGGCCGACTTCAAGAATCACAAGATCAAGGTCTTGGTGGCCACCGACATTGCAGCTCGTGGCATCGACGTCGAAGCCTTGTCTCATGTGGTCAACTTCGATGTCCCCCACATGCCGGAGGATTACATCCACCGTGTCGGACGGACCGCTCGTGCCCAGGCCACCGGCGAGGCCTTCACCTTCTGCTCAGCGCAGGAGAAGAACGACCTGAACGCCATTGAGCGCGCTGTCGGCAAACGTTTGCCCCGTCGCGAGCTTGCAGGTTTCGACAACAATGCGGCAACTGGTGAGCAGCTCGAAATTCCGATCGGCGATCGTATCGCCGCCATCCGCGCTCGCAAGGCCGACGAACGGGCCCGGGCCCGCGCCAAGGCGGACCGCAAGGCGCAGAATATGAATCAACCCGCGAAGGGCAGCAAACCCAAAGCCAGCAACGCAGGCAACAGCCCTAACCATGGCACGGGTCGGACGCAAACCGCCCGCACCGGAAAGCCGGCTGCCGGCCAAGCCAACGCTGGCCGCCCGAGTGCCGGCCGCCCAGGTGGGCGTCATGGCCACTCCGAGCGCCCCGCTGGCGCCGAAGGCGGCCAAG
>JAJCXQ010000241.1 GCA_029263355.1 Acidobacteriota bacterium
TCGGCAACAACGAAGGTCACATGCGGTGAATAGCCGTGCGCAGGATTGTCGTTGGTAACGATGAGTGACGAAGGAGGGTTGACCGTCGAACTGAAGGCATTGCCGCTGATTAAGTTCGGAATCAGGCCCTGAACCAGAAAAGACTTGTCAATGCCGGCGCTCGAGGTGCGGTAGGTCGCCCATGCGTTGATGGAATTGAGATTTGAAGTGATCTCCATCGTAGCCGTGCCGCCAGGGACAATGATCGTAGGTGGTGGCGTTTCCCAACTCGTTGGAGGGGGAGCGGTGTGGTCGGTATCCAGCGTGAATGTCTCACCGGTTACGTTCTGAATGGTCATGGTCAGGTCCATAATGGGCATGGGCTCTCCTTTACCAAGCGGTGTTTGTGGTGCTCCGTCCGGTCGTCGCCTGTTTTCGAGGCACGACCCCTTCCGGGTTTAGGTCTCAGTGTCTGGCGAGCTCTAAAGCATAGGTCGTGCCAGCAATAGGCAACCGGTGAGAAAACCTTCATTTTGCGGCTCCAGCTAAGGGCTCGGGCTTGGACCTAGGTGTTTTTGTCTCTTTTGGGAGATCGCCGTTCACGAGCTGACGCGTCAATGACGTGGCAATGAAAGAATGTTGACATGTCAGCGGACGCAGGAATCGGTCGAGCCGCGGGCTCCAGGGACGCCAACCCACGGTCAGTAATCGCTGCTGGCGCCCCATCACTTCTTCGCCCCCAAGCCTGATCATCAGCTGGCGGTTGGTGACCAGGTCGCCCAGCCAGCTGCTCCGCCCGCGTCCGCGAGCGGATCAATGACCTCACCAATACGCACGAAGGGCAAGCCCGGCGGAAGACTAGGCTGTGGGCTCAAGGCGAGGGATAGACGATCTTCCAGGAGCGGTCGAGCTCGCGGGTGCGGGCGGTCTGTCGACTGCCGTCGGGCCAGCGAATCCGGACTTCGACTTCGCCAAGGAAGGTGCCGAGGCCAAAGTGCGGGCGAAGGTCCGATTGGCTGAGCACACTGCCACCACTCCGTACCTCTCGCACCTGGGTGCGCTCACCGGCTTGGAGCTCGACCCTGGCGCCGATCGCTTGCCGATTGTGGGCCGGGCCGACCAGCTCCAGACTGATCCAATGGTGGCTCGACGCCGTTCGATTCTCGAGCAACGCCGGTCTGCCGCCGGTGCGTGTTACCAGCAGATCGATGCGGCCGTCGCCATTGAAATCACCGCTCGCCAGGCCGCGGCTGACGGCGGCAGGGTTCGAGATTCCAGAGGCTTTCGCTTCGCGAAAATGGCCGGCGCCGTCGCCCAGGAACAGCTGATCGGGTTGGGCATAACTCACCCCGGGCACGAAGCGCTCGATATTGTCCATCACATGGCCGTTGGCCACCGCCAGGTCGAGATCGCCGTCATTGTCCGCGTCGAAGAGCTCGACGCCCCAACCCAGACGGCGATAGGAGGCGGCATGTAGCCCGGACGCGCGGGTGCGATCGTCGAACAGGCCCTCACCTAGATTCTTGTAGAGACTGTTGGGCTCGAGGGAAAAATTGGTCACCACCAGATCGCTGAGCCCGTCACCGTCGAGATCACCCAACGCCACACCCATACCGGCCAGGGGCTCGCCGGCCTCGCCGAGCGACGCCCCTGAGAGCAGGGAAACGTCTTCGAAACGGCCGTGCCCGTCATTCAGATAAAGACGGTTCGGCGTGCCGTCGTTGGCGACGTAGAGGTCGAGATCGCCGTCGACATCGAAGTCGGCCAGCGCGACGCCCAGGCCCTTCTCGCTCGTTTCGCGGCTGATGCCACGCTCGGCGGCCAGATCCCGGAAAACGCCGCCGCCGTCGTTGATGAAGAGAGCGTCCGGACGGCCGGGGAAGCGGGTCGGATGACAGTAATAGTCCAGCTTGCGGGCACGGTCGACGCAGCGCGGGTGGTCCTCGTAAGAGAACGCCACGTAGCGGCTGACGTAGAGGTCGAGATCGCTGTCACCGTCGACGTCTCCAAAGGCGCAGCCGACGCTCCATTGCTCCCCGCCGTCGACGCCGGTGCGGGCCGATACCTCTTCGAAACGGCCGCCGCCAAGACCGCGATAGAGCCGATCCTGGCCGACATTGGTGACGAAGAGGTCGAGATGGCCATCGCCGTCAGCGTCACCTACGCACAAGCCCATGCCGTAGCCATCATCCGCGACTCCGGCGCGCGCCCCGACTTCGACGAAACGACCGTCGCGATTCTCGAATAGGGCGTTGCGCGGAGCTCGAGTCAGCTTCGAGCCGGGGGTTGCGGCACCGTTCAGCAGGTAGATGTCGAGATCGCCGTCGCCGTCGAAATCGAAGAATCCGCCGCCGCTGGCGACGGTTTCGATGAAGTAGCGACGACCTGACCGGCCGTCCTGATGCCGGAAGTCCAGCCCGACATCCGCCGCCACGTCGACCAAGGTGGGCTCCGCGGCTAGCGACTCTGCAGCCAGCGGCTCCGCGGCCAGCGATGTCGCTGCGAGCAGGAGTAGCAGCAGCGCGTTCACGGCACTCTTCTCGGCGGCAGACCTCGGGCGCGCCGGAAGCCGTCCACGGCCGGTGATCGCTCTGGCGCTTGGTCCAACAGGTCGGAGGCGGCCTGGCGATTCCCCGCGGCCAGACGCAGGTCAGCGAGCTCGAGACGGCAAGGCACATTCCACGGCGCCAGCTCGAGGGCATGGGAGAGCGAGGCCGCAGCGCGATCCATATCGCCTGCTGCGCGCTCCAGGCGACCGAGCAGAAGATGGTAGCGGGCAAGGTGGGGATCCCTTTCGAGACCCGCCGCGAGCAGCTCCCGGGCTTCGTCGAGGTCGCCTCCCGGCTCGGCGGCCAGCAGCGCCGCCACCAGGCCGCCGCGGGCCCGGCGGCTCTCGGGTGCTTCCAGTAACCCTTGCCGATAAAGATTCATCGCCGCGGCGCGCTCTCCGCGCCGCCAAAGTACCTCGGCGAGCTCCAGACCCTCGCCGCCGCCGATCGTCTCGAGCACCGTGGGCAAGTCGTCCTGAGCCTGGTCGATGAACCCGGCCTCGAGGCGCAAGCGACAGATGAGCAGGCGCACCTGGGGCGATTCTCGCGGCAGATCGGAACCCAGCTCATCCAACACCCTCAAGCTTTCGATCGGCGATAGAGGGCCGCCGTCCGGCCCACCTCTCGTGAGCTGACCGAGTCCCTGGTGCACGCCGAGAGACCGCCTGGCCGCTTCTCGCTCACCAGCGGCCAGCTGAAGGCGACCCAGCAAGTACCAATTCGGTGTCCGCAGAGGATCCAGCCGCGCCGCGCGCTGGGCATGGCCGAGCGCCTTCGGCAGATCGCCCAACCGTTTCGTGATCGACGCCGCCAGAGCCACAGCGCGCGAATCTGCCGGATCGAGATGGGGCTCCAGGCTCTGCCAGGCCTCCAAGGGATCCTCTGCTGCCAGGGCCTCGGCGGTCAGCAGCGCTCGCTCGGAAGGCGAATGGAGCTCCCGGGCGACGGCCACGGCTTTCGACGTTTCGCCGAGCAGAAGAAGATTCCGCACATAAAGCCGGCGAATCTCGTCATCCTGCGGAACCGACGCCAGGTAACTCTCGAGAACTGGCAGGGCGGGCTCCAAGCTCTGCCCGGACCCGCTCAGCCAGGCGAGCGCCAGACCACGCTGCGACTCGAGCCGATCTGGATGTTTTGCAAGATCCGAGGCGTAGTAGACGCGCGCCAGATCGTGGCGGCCTTCGGCAAAAGCGTTGACCGCGCGCCGGTAATCGAGCTCGGGATCCGTCGCCTGTGGAGCGCTGCAGGCAGCGAGCAACACCGCGACGGAAAGAGCTGAAAGTTTATTCATCCGCACCGTCCAAACGCCCCTCGCCCACGGGTTGCAAATCGCCGCCTTCCCGCAGACGCCAATAACGATCCATCCCGACATCCCGGAAACTCTGCCGGAGACCGCTCGCCGGCCATAGGATCTCCAGCTCAGCCAAGGCGGTGGCGTCGCCGAGTCCAACTTCTTGGCGCAAGCTGGACGCCCCGAAGCTGCCACCGGTGCCGACCGTGACGTGAACCTGGCGCGCGCCACCTGGCGTTTCGAGCTCGAAACGCAAGCGCGTACCGATCGCCGATCGATTCTCCTGCACGCCTTCGAGCTCGAGGGTGATCCAGCGCCGGCCATGGCCGGGATTCTCGAATAGCGCGTTCATGAAACCGTCCCCTGAATAGGCGCCGCCGAGCACGGCGTAGAGATCCTGGTCGCCATCGCCGTCGAGGTCGCC
>JAJCXQ010000242.1 GCA_029263355.1 Acidobacteriota bacterium
AGGTCGCACGTTGTTGGGCGCAAAACGCTATGACGACGCTGAGAAGGCCTTTGAGGCTGCCCTGGCGGTAGATCAGCGTTTTTCACAAGCTTGGCTCAGTCTTGCCGAGCTTGCGTTGCGCCGTCAGCGGCCGGCGGAGGAGCGGGCGTTGTTGGAGCGGGCTGCGGCTCTCGAAGTGGACAGCGTGGCCGTCCACGTGCGTCTGGCCCAAATCCAGATGGCAGCCAAAGAGCCGGGCGCCGAGAAACACTTGGCAAGGGCCTGTGAGCTGCTGCCACAGCTCCCTTTGCCTTGGCTGCTGCGGGGACAGGCGGCTTTGGCCGAGGGGCGCCGAGCTGATGGCCGCAAGTTTCTCGAGCGGGCGATCGAGGCCGCGCCGGGATCACCGATCGCCGGTCAGGCACAGGCTCTGTTGGCCCAGCTCGGAGGTTGAGCTCTCTACCGATTTCCAGGTTGTGAACCTCTGTGCTGCCTGGTACGATAGCAGGCTGACATTTGCTGCAAGTCAATCCCCATGACATTTTGGTCGGACCTTGGTCCGATCTATGACCCGTCAAACCCCAACGGCGCGGCCTCAAAGGGTCGGGCTCGTCCAGAGGAGGATAGATGCATCACGCTAGACGCAGTCGTCCCTACGAGATCGTTCTCATTGTGTTGGCCCTGGTCGCGGCGTTGCCGCTGATCGCCCTAGTCGAGCCGGAGCAGTCCGACTTGAGAGCCAAGTCCTTCAGCCATCCCGACCTCTACATCGGCAACATCTACCAGGCGGCTCCAGAGGTTGATAGCGCTCGTGCGGCGCAAGACCTCGCCGACCTGGGGGTGTCTCCAAGCTCAGCTTATCTGGACATCCGCGGCGGCCGCTGGGGCACCTTGATGCCGGCTCATCCGTTGCTGCCTGGCGACGGGGTTGGCAACGAGCTGACTTGGGACGGACTGAACAAGGCGGCGCCTGCGGGGCGCGCTGAGCTGCGTACCCTGGCCTGGGACGCATTCGTCGAGTTTGTGGCGCAGCATCAGGCTCAGCTCGGTGTCGAGATCGCCGAGATGAAGAACCCTGGTGTCGTAACCGTCACTCGCGATGGCGACATGGTGCAGATTCACGTGCCTCGCATGATCGACGGCGTGCCGGTTCGCAACACGTTCATCAATGCTGTGATCAGCCACGGCAACCTGAGCTTGCTCGGTTTCCGTAACTGGGGCGACTTGACGGTTTCGCCGGTACCGTCGATCTCCACTGAATCGGCGATTGCCGCGGTCAACACCCATCTCGGAGATTTGGCGCAGCTGGCGACCTTCCGCAAAAACAGCCTCGCGATTGTCCCGATGGCCAACGGAAGGGATCTGGCGCAGATCGCTGTCGGCACCGGTTACGATTACCGGTTGGTCTGGGAGTTGCGTCCTGACTTCGCAGGCGATCCCGTCGGTGAGTGGGAAGCGATGGTCGATGCTCATACCGGAGAGGTTCTTGCCTTGCAAGACAAGGCAAACTATGCGAGCACCCGCGAGATCGATGGCGGCGTTTATCCGGTCAGTAACGATGGTGTGGCGCCGGATGGCGTCGAAGTTGTTTATCCGATGCCGTTCGCTGACATCACCAATGGCGCCAATACTTTCTTTTCAGATAGTGGCGGTAACCTTCTAGCCTGCGTCGACGGCGCGATCTCGACGACGTTGACTGGACGTTATCTCAACATGATCGACACTTGTGGTGCGGTCACGGAGTCGACGGGTGGTGATTTGTTGAGCATGGGCGTCAGTGGCGGCATCGACTGCACGACGCCTCCTGGAGGCTCTGCCGGCAACACCCATGCGACGCGGTCTGGTTTCTACGAGATCAACCGCTCGATCGAATGGGGCCGCAGTCATTTGCCGGACAACACTTGGCTACAAGACCAGCTGCCGGCAACCATGAACATCAACGCCAATTGCAACGCGTCTGGCGGCGCTGGCGGTGTCAATTTCTTCACGTCAGGCGGTGGCTGCAGCAACACTGGCGAGATCGCTGGGGTGTTTGTCCACGAGTGGGGCCATGGCATGGACGCCTCCGATGCCACGCCGGGTATTTCGAGCCCCGGTGAAGGTATCGCTGACACCTACGCTTCGCTGCGACTCAATTCTTCGTGCATCGGTCGCAACTTCCGGCCCGGTGTACCCTGCGGCGGTTACGGTGATCCGTGTACCACCTGCACCGGCGTGCGTGACGTCGACTATGCCAACCGTGCTTCCGGCATGCCTCACGATATCGCCTTCATTGACACCTGCGGTCCTGGCAATAGCAACGGCCCCTGTGGCGGCTCGGTGCATTGTGAAGGCGCCGTCTACGGTGAAGCGGTATGGGATATCTGGCACCGCGATCTGACCATCGCGCCTTACAACATGGACACAGATACGGCTCGCGAAGTGGCGACCCGTCTGACGTTCATCGGTGCGGGGGCGGTCGGCAATTGGTTCAACTGCAATGCTGGCTCCGGTACCGGAGACGGCTGCAACGCCGATGGTGGTTACCTCAACTACCTGGCTGCAGATGACGACGATGGCGATCTGAGCAATGGTACCCCGCACATGACGGCGATCAACGCCGCCTTCGCGCGTCACGGTATCGCTTGCCCGACACCAGCAGTGACCGACAGTGGTTGCGCCGGCACACCAACAACAGCTCCGGTAGTTACTACGACCCCTCGGGATCGCGGTGTGGAGCTCAGTTGGGGCGCGGTGCCCGGAGCTACTAGCTACCGCATCTTTCGCGGTGAAGGCGTGCACAGCTGCGACTTCGGCAAGATCTGGGTGGCAGAGATCACCGACCTGTCGTACATCGATTCCGGCCTGAAGAACGGCCAGGAGTATTACTACTCGGTCTTCGCGATGGGTGCCGGTGACACCTGCTATGGTCCGTCGAGCAGTTGTGCCACGGTCACTCCAGCAGCGGGCGCCAACCTCGGCCTCGATACTTTGGCGAGTGGCATTGTGACGATCAACACGGGTGACGGTGATGAATTCCTCGACAACTGTGAGGAAGCGTCGGTTTCGATCAGCGTTTCCAACCTGGGCGACGGCACCCAAACCAACGTCCGTATCACCGAGGTTCGGTCACCGGACCATCCAGCAGTTGTGTTTACCAGCCCCTTCCCGGTGTCGGTGGCTGCGTCTTTGGCGGCTTGTGACCTGGCTGCCGGCGATATCACGTTCCAAGCCGACGGCTTGGCGTTGGGTGACTCGGTCTCGTTCGAAGTCGACTTCACCAGCGACGAGCTCGCCCCAGCGGTCAAGACGCTGATTCTGTCGTTGCAGGTACCGGGCACGGAGAGCGACTTCATGAACTTCGCCACCCGTACTTACGCCTTCGAAGCTGATGCCGAGAATTGGTCCGTACAGCAGGGGACGTTCGGTCGCACCTCCACCGGCGGGGGCGCTTCCGGCACCTCTTTTTACACCGCCTCGTCTGGATTCCTGCCAGGGCAGTGTGACCACATTCGTTCGCCGGTCATGAAGCTGGCAGCCGACTCGACCATGACCATGTGGACCAACTTCAACATCGAGGATGATGCTGGTGGTACCGGACCTTGGTATGACCGGGCCAACGTGGGTGTCTACGACCCCGCCGACGGTAGCCGGGACCTGATCGAGCCGAGCAGTGGTCGCGATTACAACGCCATGGGCGCAAATGGTAATTGTGGTACCAATGGCCAGCGTGGTTGGGGTGGCACGATGCAGTCTTGGGCGTCGTCGACCTTCGATGCCGCTGCCCTCGGCTCAGCATCGATCGCAGGTGATCCGATCCAGCTCGATGTCCGTTACGGCACCGATAGTGGTCTACACCTGGATGGGTTCTTCTACGACGAGGTCACAGTGACCAACGCTGACCATCAAGTTGAGGATACCCAACCGGATGTTTGTGCTCCTCCGAGCTTTATCTTTGCGGATGGCTTCGAATCCGACGATACGAGCGCTTGGACAAGCACAACCCCGTGATCGCTCGCCAGACTATTTAGCGAGCCTTGATTGATCGGCGCCCTCTGGGCGCCGATCTTGTTTTCAGGAGCCTTCATGCAGCCAGCCGGTCGTCGCGAGATCAGCTCCTCGGCACTGCCATTAGCGTTTGTACTGGTGATGTTCGTGGGTTTTCTGCCCGAACACGTTGGCGCCCAGCCGATGGCTTCCCGTGCCGCTGACCCACTCACTAACGTGTTGTTGATCACGGTCGACACGCTGCGTCCCGATGCTCTTGGCTGGGTTGCGAAAGAGTGGGGTGGGGGCGACTCTTCGACCCCGGTAATTGACCGGCTGGCTGGTGAAGGCTTCAGATTTCCGGCTGCGGTCTCGCCAGCGCCGGTCACTCAGCCGGCCCACGTCTCGATCGTCACCGGATTGATTCCGCGACGTCATGGCGTGCGCGACAACGGACAAGTGTTGGGTAACGGCCCCGTGACCCTCGGGGAGCATCTGGGCCAACGCGGCTATCGGACCGGGGCGTTCGTCAGTGGCTATCCATTGGTTGCCGAGTTCGGCCTCGATCGTGGCTTCGACCACTACGACGACCACCTCAGCTCCGGGAGCTCTGGTCGTTTGGAGCGGCCCGCCGGTGAGACAACTCAAGCCGCTCTCGCCTGGCTGGCGTCAGCACCGGAACCCTGGTTCTTGTGGGTTCACTACTACGACCCCCACGATCCCTACACTCCCCCGGAACCCTTCGGCGGTTCCGGTTTACGAGCGGCCTATCAAGGCGAGGTCGCTACCGTTGATCGTGAGATCGGTCGATTGCAGGCGGGGCTGAAGGCCCCCGAAGCGATTCTTACAGTATTCACTGCCGATCATGGGGAAAGTCTAGGTGAGCACGGTGAGCAGACCCATGGTTTCTTCATCTATGACAGCACCATGGTGGTACCGTTAGTGTTTCACTTTCCAGGCCGCGTCACCGCTGCACAATCGGCCGCCAGCGCGCGCCTAGTGGACATTGCGCCGACCGTGCTCGAGCTTCTTGGGCTGCCGCCGATGGGCACGGAGCTCGATGGTGTGAGCTTGGTGCCGCTCCTTGCCGGCAAACCGCAGCAAATTCCCGCTGCTTACCTCGAGACCCGCAGGCCTTGGCTGTCCTACGGTTGGTCGCCATTGCGAGCGATCCGTCAAGGGGATTGGAAGCTGATCGCAGCTCCCCGGCCCGAGCTCTACGATCTTGCAAGTGACCCTGACGAGGCGGTGAATCTGGTCAGAAAGCAACGTCGCCGGGCCAGCGAGCTCCAAGCTGCGTTCCGGCGAGTCGAAGCGCGCCCCGTGGCGCGAGCCGAGACCTTGGCTGATCCGGAGGTGATGGCGCGTCTCGCTGCCCTGGGTTATACCGGTGCGGGGTCGGAGTCCAATGAGCCAACCGCAGGTCTCGCCGACCCCAAAGATCGGGTCGAGTTGTGGAATCTGTTATCCGACGCCGTAACTTTGGTGGAACAAGGAAAACTTATCGAAGCGGTTGCACGCTTCGACAAGGTCTTGGAGCAAGAGCCCAACAACCCTTTTGCCCTCTCCCGATCAGGGGCCGCCCTCAGCGCCGCGGGACAGCTTGGCGAGGCGGTAACACGGCTGCGTCGTGCGACTGAAGTCAGCCCGGCCGATGCCGAGACTCGCAAGACCCTCGCGGTTGCGTTATCGCGGAGTGGTCGTGATGTTGAAGCCACCGAGCATTGGCTGGAGCTCGTCCGCTTGCGGCCACGCAGGGTTGACGCCTGGGTCAACCTGGCAACAAGCCTTGGTCGCAGCGGCAAGTCTGACGAGGCGCTTCGAGCGCTGGAACATGCCGCCGAATTGGCTCCTGAGCGTGTCGACTTGCGGATCCGGTTGGCTTTTGTGCACCACGCTTCTGGCAATCTGACGGATGCGATTCGGCATTTCGAGCTTGCCGCTGAACACACTGGGCCGGGTAGCTTCCCACACTCTGGCGCCCTGGGCTTACTGCTGCTTCAGCGCGACCAGGCCAAAGCGGCTTCGGTTTGGCTGGCGCGCAGCCGCCCGAAAGAAGGCGAATACGCGGAAGCACGCTATCAACTGGCGCTTTTGCAAGTACGGTCGGGAGATTCAGAGTCTGCCCGTAAGAACCTGCAGCGCGCCCTGGAGACAGCGCCTGAGTTTTGGCATCGTGCAGAAGCCGACCCCGAACTCAGGCGCGTCATTCCTTGACGTCAGAGGTTGAGGTCCTTCTCGATCGCCGACAGTTTGTGTCGTGCCATGCCGAGGTTGCCCTTGTTGCGGTCGATCGCGAGGTAAAGGAAGAGGTTTGCTTCCTTGGTAAGCGGCCGAATAATGTGGTACTGATCGCTCAAGGTAATGAGGATGTCTTCGATGCCACCGTCGAGTCCAAGGGCCTTCATGACCTTCATCTTGGAAAGCACAACTTCCGTGTTGCCCGACGCCGCGATGTCGACGTCGAAGGCGTTACCTCGCGTACCGAGAGTCATTCCGCTTTCGTAGTCAACGAGCGCAGCGACCAATGCTCCGTCGATATCCATCACGGCGTCTAGTGATCCATTAACGTTACCCATGTCTGTCTCCTTTGGTTTGTTGGTGGGTTGTTGCAAAGTGAAATCGGATTCGTGAGGATCCAGCCAGGGGGCATCGATCGCATCGATCTCCGAGGCTGAAGCCAGGCCTTTGATGGCTGTTGATGAGCCGAGCAGCAGGTCGTCGAGGAAAGACGCGACGCGCCGTCGGCATTTCGGCTGAATCTCTCTTAGCTCGAGGCTTGTGGCCTGCCAGCTGAAGAGTTGGAGAGCCGCAGCGTCTCCAACTTGGTTACCGACCATTGCGTCGATCAGTTCCCCGTGGTCGAATACCAGCTCCCCCCGCAGGTCGCCGTTGACCATGGTGAGGATTCCCGAGCGTTGCTCGCGAGCCAGCAGGCGACTGAAGCCGGCAGGGCTGAGCAGGCCGACCTCCTTCCTGGGCTGAGTCGCGAGCTCTTCGAGACGGTTGAGCATCTCGTTGACATCCACCGGCTTCTCGAGAATTTCGAGGGCGCCGAAACAGCGGATGATTTCCTCGGACTCCGGGGTTGCGAAGGCGGTGGCGACAATGATCGGGGCGCGGAACCGGCGCACGCTGAGCTCAGCCAGGAGTTGAAAGCCGTCCATGACTGGCATGCTGAGGTCGGTGACCAGCACGTCCACAGAAGATCTCCCGATGTGCTCGAGAGCATGCTGGCCGTCGCTGGCGGTGAGGCATTCAACCCCCAGAAACCGATCCTGAATCGCGTCTCTGACGCTGCTGACGAAGAGCTGTTCGTCATCTACCACGAGGATCGTCTTTGTACTCCAGTCGGTCATGTCTCACAGTTAAAGCGAGAATCGTGCCGGCCGATCAACTTCTTGCCAATTATCTTCTACGAGGTGTAATCGAGGGTGCTGACGGTGATGTGGGATCGTTATTAGAGTGCCCTTTATCACCTGCGCTCATTCATCAAACACTGATAACAAGAGGGATAGGCTATTGGCTAGCACTGGAGCATTCGATGGGTCGAACCGTAGGCTCGAGGTCCGACCACTGAAGGAACGGCCCCTCGAGAGCTCCTCGAAATAGCGACTTATTGTGCGCGGCGCTCGATTTGAGCGCTCAGAATGAGCGCCGCGCTCATTCTGAGCGCTGCTCAGACGGTCAGCCGTCGATCCTGGATGGCGAGCTGAGGCTCCTGGATCTGGGGAACGTCCTGGGAGCGATACTGCGTCAGTTTACGGCGCAGGGTTGCAACACCGATCCCCAGCCGCTGAGCAGCCTCGAGTTGGGTTGCACAAACCGCGACAGCGTG
>JAJCXQ010000243.1 GCA_029263355.1 Acidobacteriota bacterium
AGCGAGGGTGAAGAACGCCAAGTAGACGGTGGGTCCAGTTGTCTTCAGGACGCGTTCGAAGTCGCTGCGGTAGTTGGAGAAATTGCCAACCACGAAGCCCGCGACCATGCAGACCAATAGAGGCTCGAGAAAAATCTCGAATGGGCCGTTGGCGTGGGTCGTCTCTCGCAGCCAGCCGCTGGCTGAATAAACGCCGATTCCGGTGGCCAGGACAAGCCCGCTTTGCACCATGAGTCGATGGCCGAAGCGCAGGGCAAGCTGCAGGACTCCGGCCACCACGACGCCCACCACTCCAGCGACCAGGATCTCGCCGAGAACCAAGAAAAAAAGGCTAGCGCGAAACTCGGAGTCGCGTAACAGCACGTCAGCTATGGAGGTGCTGATTGCGAACAGCATGATGACCGCCACATCGAGAGCAACAGTGACTCCGAGCAGCATGCGGGTGAAAGGGCCGCGGGCTCTCAACTCGGCCACCAAGGCGATCAACGACGACGGCGAGCGCGAGACCAGGATGGCGCCCGCCACCAGGCCGACCGCCAGACGAGCTTGGCTGCCCATGCCATCAAGGAAAGGCGCCGAGTCCGCCGCCCACAGGATCGTCGGTACGGTCAAGATGTAGGACATCGCGACGATTCCGAAGGTGATCCACCAGATCCGTTGCATCTGATGGCGGATCTCGCGATAGTGCAACTCGGCGCCGGCCGCGAAAGCGATGAAGGCGAGGGCCAATTCGTCGACGATGCGTAACTGCAGAACCTGCTCAGCTGAGAGGATCTTCAGCACATAAGGGCCGGTCAACACACCAGCCAGCAAGAAACCGGTGATCAGCGGCAGGTGCAGTCGGCTGGCGGTTTTGCCGATGCGCTCTGCGGCGAGCACCAGTACGGCGAAGAGCGCCAGTAACGTCAGAGAGTCGAACACGATATTCATCACCCCAAGAAGCCGCGAAGACTATCAGGTGACGAGGTCTTGGCGCGGTGGCTCTATTAGATTCGCTTGCGGCGCGGCGCCTTTGGGGCGATCACACCTGCTGTCAGTTCCAGCTAGAGGTGTCTCCGGTTTCGAAGCCATCGGCGAAGAGCGTCCCAGCGCCGAGGGTGCCGTCCGCGTTAAGGTTCTGAGCCAAGACGTCGAAAGAGCCGGAGCTGCCGTCGGACCAGGCAAAGATGGAGAAGCCTTGGGTGCTCTCGGTCGCCGCCAATCGCGAGGTGCCGGTGGCCGAAGAGGCGAGGTCGACGATGGTTGGCGACCAGACGAAGGCGCCGGTGTCGTCGAGCCGGGTGGCGCGGATCGGCTGGTTGCCAATGCCGATGGATTGAGCCCAGGCGACAGCGGCGCCGTCACCCCAAGACACGGTCTGGATTTGTCCGATTTGCTCGCTGCCGAGGGCAATGACTTGCTGGCCGCTGTCGCTCCATTGTCGAAGACCGGCAGCGTTGAACTTCTGGCCGTAGAGACCAAATTGGCTCTGCCCGCCGTTGAGCTCGGTCCAGAAGAGAAAGATCTCCTGCGTGACCGGATTCCAGGCGACATCGGGGCTGACCCTGAGCCGGGTGGCGTCGGTGGATGCGACGACACCGTTGTGCGCAAAAGCTTCGGCGCCACCTGCCAGGATGCGTTGCGTTCGGCATTGCAGGGAGGGACCGCTGGTGTACCAGCCAAACACGGCGCCGCCGCTACCGTCACTGAGAAAGGACGGAAAGTTGCCGAACTGCAAGGAGCCCGCGGCATCGTCGTAGACTTGAACGTGCCCGGCTGCCCAGGTACTGGCGCCGTCGGCTGAAGCCAGTTTTTGAGCCCACAGGTGACGTGGACCTGCGCCGCCGGCAGAGTGAATCCAAGACAAGATGGCGCTGCCGGCATCGGAGGCCTGGAGGTCGCTGAAGGCGAAGCTGCCGCTCGCCGGAGCCAGAACCACGGCTGCAGACCAGAACGGTGCACCGTTGGGATCGAGTTTGTGAGCGACGACGTCAACGTCCTGCGTCCAGGCTACGACGACGTTGCCGTCGCTGGTGCCGGCGATCTTGGGTGCTGCCACGAAATCGGCGGTTGCCGTTATAGCGATGCCACCAAGACCCCACAACAATGTGCCGTCTGGGGCGACCCGAGCGGCCGCGATTTGGACGTTGACGTCACTGTCATCCCGGAAGGCCAAGAGAGCGTTGCCTACAGTGTCGACGGCCAAGCCGTAGTCCTGGGTCGAGCTGAAGCCGCGGTCGGCCACCAGCACCCCATTGTGTGCCCATTGTTCGTTGCCTGCCGCATCGAGGCGCTGCAGGTAGATGTCGTAACCGCCAGCCGCATTGTCGAACCAGCTGATGTAGCAGCCACCGTCAGCAGTGGGGGCGACTTTGGTCTGAACCTGCTCG
Source organism: Acidobacteriota bacterium (assembly GCA_029263355.1). Taxonomy (GTDB): domain Bacteria; phylum Acidobacteriota; class Thermoanaerobaculia; order Multivoradales; family J023; genus JAAELT01. The sequence continues at coordinate 2,370 of JAJCXQ010000243.1, forward strand.
CTAGAGCGATCTGCGATCACCAGGTTCGTCGCCGGGTTGTCAGACCATTGGGCCTGAGCAGCCTGCCCGAGCATCAGCCCGAAGAATGTCGAAGTCAGAAACGCGAACACGAGCGACCTGGTGGAATTATTCATGCTCTGAGTGTACACAAGTGAGTTGGTCGTTAGACGTTTTTTGCGGGCCTGCACGGTGCTGAGCCGACGATCTGACCCATCGGTTTAAGGCTGCGCTCGAGCTCCGAGTGCTGACTGCCTTTTTCCCGCCACGATCTGCCAACGATCCTCCTCAGGATCGGCGGACGGTTGGCGGACGCTTGCGTTCTGATGCTCCCATGGCCCGGAAACTCAACCCACCGCGTAGAAGGAGACATCATGAGCCCGCTCGCGAGATCCCGTTGCCGCCGTCGCGTCCCTCACCTGACGTACGCATTAACTGTCGTCACCTTTCTGATAGGTACGCCGGCAAGTGCTGACTTGGACATCGTTTTTGTACTCGACACCACGGGCTCGATGCAGCGGGAGCTCGACGAGGCCAAGAATCGGGTGGTGGATCTGGCACGCTCGGTCGGTCGAGCCCGGCCAGGGGAGACCTTGCGTTTTGGCGTTGTGGCCTATCGTGACCGCGGGGACGAATATGTGACTCGGATCCAGACTCTGGCGGAGGATGTGGCCCTGCCGTTGGAGTTTCTAAAAAGCTTACAGGCGAACGGTGGGGGAGACGGCCCCGAGGATGTTCTCGGCGGCGTCGCGGTGGGAATTCGCGACGCGGGGTGGAGTGCGGACGCCGAACGCATGTTGTTTCTAGTCGGCGATGCGCCGCCGCATCTCGACTACGGTGACGGTCCGCGGCCAGAGGATCTCATCGACGAAGCGTTACGTCAGCGGATCGCGATTCACACTATCGGCTGTCGCTCGTTGCCAACGTCCGGCAGGCAGTTTTTTCGCCGCCTCGCCTATGCCACCGAGGGCAGTTATCAGCACATCGGAGCGATGCGGGCTGCCGAGCCAGAGCTTGCCGACGCGTTGTTGCGGGCCGCGGCGCCGACGACTGAGTCTCGGTCGATGGGGGAGCCGGTCGCGGTCACACCGCGGGCTCATCGTGAGGGGGGGGCCGGAACCGCGTTGCTAGTTCGGCACGGCGGCGAAAGCGGCAGCTCGCAGAGCGGCGGCCAGGCTCTCGATGGGTGTATGCTCGAGATACGGGTGCCGCCGGGTATGTCCCTCACCACGCCGCCAGAGGTCGGTTTGGCAGCGGATGTGTTACATGTTGGCCTGGAGATTGCTGCCGATCCTGACAGTATCGGCGTCGTTGATCTCTTCACCATGGAGCGTTGTGCCGCGCTCTCGACCCCGGTCCGCGTGACCTTGGTGGAGGGTTGAGCATGATGTTTAGACTCAACTCTGGAAGCGTTTTGACGCTCGTGTTATCGCTGTTCTGGGTTGCACCGCTGGTGGCTCAAGACGACAAAGCCGCCGGCCTGTTCACCGCGGCGCGCGATCTGCCGCTGGTCTCACAATCGATCGTCGTTCACATCACCGATCACGAGGCGGTGCTCGATATCGTCCAAGTGTTTGCCAACGACGGCCCAGACCTTGGCCAGGCAGACTATCGTCTGCCGCTGCCGGATGGCGCTACCGTCCTCGGTTACGGTTTTTGGCAGGGCGACGAGTTTCTAGCCGCTGAGCTCAAAGGAAAAGCGGAGGCAGTGGCCAAACATCAGCAGGCAGCGAGCGAAGGCAGAGCCACCGCGTTGTCGCGCAGCCATGGCGGTCGGACGCAGAGCTTCTCGGTATTCCCGGTGCTTGCCGGAGAGTTGAAACAGGTCGAATTAACGCTGCGCCTGCCGGTGATCAGCGAAGAGGGACGAAACCATCTGCGGTTGCCAATCGAGCGTTTTCTCGGCCGGTCGCCGGTTTCGTCGACAGTGGTGGTTCACCTCGATACCGCTGAACAACTGCAGGACCTCGGAGTCACACCGGAGATTGATGGATCATCGTTTCAGGTCACCCGCCTCGAGTCGCGATCCGCCACCATGACGTTGGCGGTTGATCGAGCGGTCGAGATCTGGTGGGCCGAGGAGATGCCAGCATTTCTGGCTCGCGCCGATGTTGTGTCGGTGGATGAGGGGCTGCTCGCCTGGCAGCTGCGGCTGGCGTTCCGTGACGATAGCACTGACCGCGATGATGAAGAGTTGGTGGTGCTGGTTGACGGATCGAGGTCGTTGCGTCGGCGTGGTGCGGTGGTCGGAGCCGTCGTCGAACGGATCTTGTCTCGATCCACGAGCCCGGTGCGAGTCATCGAGGTCGGAGACCGGATCCGCGAGCTCGAGGGTGATTCGGCAGAGATTGTCGCCGAGCTGACCCGGAGCGTAGGTGCGTTCGGGGTGTCTTGGGAGGACCTCATGGCGGCGGCTGCTGACCAGGGCTGTGAGCTCGGCGGGCGGCGCCGCTGCGTGGCGGTGACCGATCCGCAAGTGATGGGGGACTCGACGACGCGAGATGCGCCTTTCGTACCGTTGTTCCTGGCGGATTCGGACGAGCTGGCTCATTTTGCAGCCCAACTTGGTCCCGACGCCTTGAGTTGGAACATCAGCGCCGAGGCCCGCGGCAAGTTGTGGGCACTGGTGGACGAATGGGTACGGCCCATCCTGGTTGTCAACGGTCTCAACCAACGCGGTGGCACCCTCGAACTGCTGCCAGGGCAGCGTTCGCAGGTCGCCTCCGGTGGCTATCTCAGGCTCTCCGGATTCACTTACTCTTTGGATCCGTTCGACCTGGAGTTGAGTGTTGCAGGTGTGGCGCGCAACGTGCGAGTCGAGCCTGCCCTCCTGCCTCCGGACGATCCACGGGCGGCAGCTGTCAGGCGGCAAGCCTACAGTCTGCGACTCGATGAATGGATGGCGACCTATCACCGCCATCGTGACCCCGAGCTCAAGCAAAGGATCGTCGATCTCAGCGTGCGTGAGGGTATTCCGACACCCGTGACCGCGTTTCAGGTGTCGGCACCGGATGTCCTGCCGCGGACTGGAACCGCAGGCCGGCTGTTGCGGGTTGTTGGTTTGTTGTTCTTGGCAGCTGGTTTGGTAGCGGGACTCACGGGGCGGAGGCTGTGCTTGTGAGGGTGCTTGCCTTTTCCCGAGGGATTGAAGCTCGGCGAAGCCACCTGCTGGGAGCGCCGGCGTCCCGCCGGCTTGGCCGCCGCCAGTGGCTGGTGAGCCTTGTCGCGCGCAGTCTGACCGTAGTGGGTGGACTCTGTTTCGCCTGGGGCCTCTATCTACCTGCCAAGGCACAGGTTGGGCAGATCCTCCTGAGACACGCTTGGCGGCAAACCCTCGAGCTTGGTGAAATCCATCGACCTTGGCCGTGGGCCGATACTTGGCCGGTTGCTCGTCTCCAGGTCCCAGACCTCGAGATCGATCAAATTGTCCTCGTCGGTGCAGAAGGCGACAGCCTGGCCTGGGCGCCCGGGCTGATCGAAGGTAGTGCTCGCCTCGAAGCGGGCGATGGCAATGTTGCCCTGGCGGGACATCGGGATACACACTTTGGGTTTCTGCAACATCTCGCGCCGGGTGACGAGATGACCCTCGTCGACCCGACTGGCCACGGCCGTGCCTACCGCGTCGAACAGGCGTCGGTTGTTGATGAAACCGCCCTCGGTGTCCTGGCGTCGACGCCGCAGGCGACCCTCACCTTGGTCACGTGTTATCCCTTCGACGCTATCCAGCCGGGAGGCCCTTTGCGTTATGTAGTGCGAGCTGTCGCGATGCTGTAGACCCAGGACCGTAGGCCCTCCAGGACCGTAGGCCTCCAGGACGGCCGGCATCCAGAAACGTAGGCCCTCCAGGAACAGTTGCGGGCATGACGTGCCGTCACCGACAGATCGGACGGAGCTTTTCCGTCTTATATGGGTGACTGTTTGATGGATTCCATCCATCGCCACCGCAACTGCCCTGGAGGACGAAGCTTATGCCGAAGGCTGCCCAGACCGCGAAGTCGGTCGCTAGCACGAGCCTGCTCACCAAACTGCCACCGGAAGACCGGCCGAGGGAGCGCTTGTTGCGTCTGGGCGGCGCCGCTCTGTCCGACGCCGAGTTGCTCGCGGTACTGCTGCGCACCGGCACTCCGGGAAAGTCGGCGATCGAGCTCGGTCACGAAGTGCTGGTCGAGAAGGGAGGGCTCAACGGCCTGCTGATGTCCGACGGTTCAGCTCTGAAGCGACGGGGGTTGGGGCAAGCTAAAGCGGCGACTTTGCTCGCGGCGATTGAGCTCAGTCGGCGGTTGGCCCGTGCCAGGGTGCCAAGACGCGACCTCCTCGATCATCCCGATCTGGTCGCCAACTATCTGTCTCTGCGTTACGTGCAGCAGGATCAGGAAGTGATGGGGGCGCTTTACCTCGACGTTCGCAATCGGCTGATCGCAGAGCGCGACATTTACCGTGGAACGGTCAGCCGAGCCGCGGTTGAGCCGCGGGTGATCCTGAAGGAAGCGTTGCTGCGCTCTGCGTCCAGTTTCATTCTCTTCCACACTCATCCGAGCGGTGATCCATCACCGAGCGCCGAGGATCTGTCATTTACTCGCCGCCTATCCGACGCCGGAGAGCTGCTGGGTATTCGCTTGGTGGATCACTTGATTCTCGGCAGCTCGGGACGATGGGTTTCCCTCGGTCGTCGCGGGGCGTGGTAGCTGGACCCATGGTCGTCGAGACTGCAAGCTGGTAAGCTTCTGCGCCTTCCGCCGGAGGGGTCATCTTCGGTGCCAAAACTCTCCAGTCCATACGACTCGGCCTGCGTAAAGAAAAATGTCCAAACCTGAACTAGCTGAAGACTCATTGCAGGGCTCGTTGCAACTCGGCGTCGCGGGCAACGGTGATCTGCGTTGGGCAGTCGCGGATGTTGCTGGGCCTCTGGAGTCGATCCGGCGAGCACTCGACCTATCGCCGGTCGCAGCGGTGGCCTTGGGTCGAGCTTTGACGGCGGCGGCTCTGGTGTTGCGTTTCACCACCAAAGAGCCCGGCCAGGTGCTGTTGGAGGTGCTGGGCGATGGTCCGCTGGGCAAGGTCATTGCTGATGTCGACTTCGAGGGCCGTTTGCGGGGTCTCGTCGGAAGCCCACAGCTCACACCGGAGGAGCATCTCACCTCGGACGAGAGCCAGGGGCTGTCGATCCGTTGGGCGATTGGTCAAGGCAGGTTGCGGGTGACCCAGGAATCCGAGAATGGGCGCTACAGTAGTCAGGTGGAGTTGGTCAGCGGTGAGCTCGGCGGCGATCTGGTGCATTTCCTCGAACAGAGTCAGCAGATCCGCTCGGCGGCGCTGCTCGGAGTGCTGCCGGTGCCGACCGGCATCGGGGCGGCGGGAGGGCTGCTGATCGAAGCCTTTCCTGGAGTGCCGGAAGAGACCCTGACGCGCCTGGAAACCAACATCGCGGGGCTCGACGGGGTCAGTGTCTACTTGGCGGATGGTGGGCCTTCTGCCTTGCTCGACGCGGCGCTCGCGGGATTCGATCGCCAGGATTTGGAACAGTATCCCTTGACTCACACGTGTCGCTGCCGACGCGATAGTGTGCTGGCTCCGATTCAGCAGATGCCGAGTGAGGAGATCGACGCCCTGGTCGACGCCGAAGGCCGGATCGTGGCGGAATGTGCCTTTTGCGGCACCCGATATGAGATCAGCAGAGAAGACCTGACCGTCAACTGAGTACAAGACCGCCGCTGCGTAGCCCCATTGCTCGACGACCACCACCAAAGATTCGAGGCATCCGAGATGAGCCGATATTACCTGACGACCCCGATCTACTACGTCAACGATCATCCACATGTAGGTCATATCTACACCACGATCGTCGCCGATACGATCGCGCGCTACCGTCGGCTGTGCGGTGACGAGGTCTACTTCTTGACCGGGACCGATGAGCACGGCCAGAAGATCGAGCGCGCTGCTGCTGACCGCGGAATCGAGCCGATCAAGCTCGCCGACGAAGTTGTGACGCGTTATCACGGGTTGTGGGATCAGCTCGGGATCTCGCACGACGACTTCATCCGCACCAGTGAGCCGCGCCACATCGCTGGCGTCGAAGCGATCATCGAGCGGATCGCCAAGTCGGACGACTTCTACGTCGCCAGACACGAAGGCTGGTATTGCGCGGCTTGTGAGACCTATTACACCGAGAAGGAATTGCTCGACGAAGAGCGCTGCCCGATCCATGAAACCGCGGCCGAGCGTCGATCGGAAGAGAACGTCTTCTTCCGCCTGTCCAAGTACCAAGATCAGTTGCTCGCTTGGTACGACAGTGAGCCGTCTCCGGTACTGCCGGCGACCCGCGCCAACGAGGTGCGGAATTTTGTCGCCGAAGGCCTGCGGGACCTCTCGGTCAGTCGCACCAGCGTCGACTGGGCGGTGCCGTTCCCTGGCCATCCAGGGCATACCGTGTATGTCTGGCTCGACGCTCTCGTCAACTACGTGACAGCTCTCGGGTTTGGCAGTGAGGGCGCCGGCACGGACGGTAGCGCAGGCGCCAGCGGGCAAGATCTCTATGAGTCTTTCTGGAACGGCGACGGAGCGCGCCTACACCTGGTCGGGAAAGATATTTTGCGCTTTCACGCCGTGTACTGGCCGGCTTTCCTGATGTCTGCCGGCTTACCCTTACCGACCGCCGTTTGGGCCCACGGCTGGTGGCTGCGGGATGAACACAAGATCTCCAAGTCGGTCGGAAACGTTGTGCGGCCCGACGACTTGTTGGAGAAATTTGGCACCGACAGCTTGCGGTACTTCCTGCTGCGGGAGATGGTCTTCGGCCAGGATGCGAGTTTTTCGGACGAAGCCTTCATCGATCGCTACAACAGTGATCTGGCAAACGACCTCGGCAATACGGCGAGTCGTTTGGTGACACTGGCGCGACGTGCTGGCGATGGCCACCTACCATCGAGTCGCGGTGATGGCCCGCTGCGAGAGGCAGCCGAGACGGCGCTGGTCGACTACCGAGCTGCGATGGAATCTTTTGCCTTCAACCGGGCTCTCGAGAGCCTGTGGAAGTTGATGGCGACGGCGAACAGCTACTTGGTGGCGGAAGAGCCCTGGAAGAAGATCAAGGATCCGGCAGCAGCGGAGAGTGTCGGTAAGGTCCTGTGGGATGGCCTCGAGACGGTTCGACTGGTGTCGGTTGCGTTGTTGCCCTTCTTGCCTGAAAAGGCGCCCGAAGTCCTCGCGGCAATCGGCGCCGAAGTGCCAAGCGACCTGTCATCGTTGCAGTGGGGAGGCCTGCCGACGGGAGCCGAGTTACCGGTCATCAAGCCGATCTTCCCGCGCATTGACAAAAAGGCCTACCTCGCCGGAGCAGCTGGGGAGGCAGACAGCAAGGCGGGCAAGACGGCCAAGCCCGGCAAGTCTGCGAAGAATAAGCCGGCCAAGGATGGAGCCAAGGGCAAGGCTCCGAAAGCGCCGGAAGTACTCGAAGACGGCAAGATTCGGATCGATCAGTTCTTCGACGTCGAGTTGCGGGTCGCCGAGGTCAAAGCGGCCGAAACGGTGCCTAAGTCCAGCAAACTTCTGAAGTTGACCGTTGATGTTGGTGAAGAGGCACCACGGACGATTGTGGCGGGCATGGCGAAGGCGTACTCACCAGAACAGATAGTCGGCCGTCAGGTCATCATCGTCGCCAACTTGGCACCAGCCAAACTGATGGGAATCGAGTCAAACGGCATGGTTCTGGCCGCCGAGGAAGACGGCCTACCCGTGTTGCTGAAACCTTCCGGACCGGTGGCCAACGGTACCCGGGTGCGTTGACGTCCAAGAGCCGTCTCGAAATGCCGTATCCGCTCACGAGCTCTTTCTGGATGGGATCTAGCTAGATTCTGTCTAGTTTTGCCGTTCTCGGTGTCAGCGTTCGGGTCTGTGGAGCGAGCACGGAGCTGATTGTTTGAGCTGCGAACAACGGCTGAATCGGACTAAGTAGTAGGAGTCAAGAGGTTTGTGGGCGAAACGTAAGAGATCGCGCGAGTTAGGCACCGCGCGGAGCCCACAGGGCCGAACGCGCCCTTGAGCTGTTTCTGGACGGGATCTAGCTAGATCCCATCCAGTTTTCGCCCTCTGCCGGTCGCCCCCTATGGACTGCGCGCGCAGCTGCGTAACTCGCCTCGGCGCCTTAATGTCCTCCAACCCCATTGGTTACAATAGTTTGGAGATCTAGAAACTGTTCTCTTGCTCATACATACTCGCCGCGTGCTCGCTCCACAGGGGCCTCCCTGGGGGGCTAGCTAGGTCGCATCCAGAAACAGCGTTTTCGAGTCAGCCAGGTCGAGTGTGTGGTGCGAGCACAGCCGAGGATGTCTGAGCTGACTGGATCAACGTGTTGGTTAAACCATTGATTAAAGAGGCTTT
>JAJCXQ010000244.1 GCA_029263355.1 Acidobacteriota bacterium
CAGGCACCCTGAGGAAACAGTTGCCTTCTCCGAGCTGGCAGTACTTGTAGCCTCCTCCGACAACATAGGCTCGATCGAGCCCACTGGACGATAGCGAGAACGGAATTGCGTCGAGAGCGTGATAAACGTCGATCAGCATCTCTGCCCCGTGGTGTTCGGCGGCCGTCAAGACTTCGCGCAAACCCGCGACGATACGTCCACTCTTGAACAGCACCGCCGAGACCATCACCGCCGCGGTCCGATCATCGATTGCAGCAATGAGCTCTTCGGCTAGCCGGGTAGGATCCTCAGCCGAGACCCGCACCACCTCCAGCCCTTCTTCAGCAAGCCGGTCGAGCTGCCGTCGAATCGAGTGGAACTCGCCGTCGGTTGTGACCACCCGGGGGCGCTGCCTGAGCGGCAACGCCGAGAGCCAGCGGACCACCAATTCGTGAGTGTTGGCCGCCAAGGTATAGGAACCGACTCGATCGTCGAGCAGATGAGCGTATCCGTCCTTGACCCGCTCAGCCATGGCGAACGCCCGCTCCCACTTGGTGTCGACTCCGTCAGCAGCATCGTTCCAAGCTGCAAGTTGTCCTTCCAGACTGCAATCTGGCCAGGCTTGATGCGAGTGACCGGTCAGCAGTAACCGCTCGCTGACCTTGAAGCGAGAGTAATGTGGGGCAAGAGCGTTGGGGCTGTGGGTCAGCTCCGAAATGTGTAGTGGCATACCGGGGCTCAGAGATCCGAGCGAATCGTCCAAAGATCCGGGAATATAGCCTGAAACAACGTCGTCTTAAGGTAGACCGAGCCGCCGGAGCCACCGGTTCCCTGCTTGGTGCCGATAGTACGCTCCACCATTTTGACATGGCGATAGCGCCACTCTTGCAGGCCTTCGTCGAGATCCACCAACCGTTCACAAACCTGGGTCAGGCGATCGTCCTCCTGATAAATCCGGACCAATTCATCGCGCACCCGCTGATCTTCGGGGGGCGGAGCGTCGCCTTTCGGTATCAAAACTTCGGGCGGGACAGCATAGCCGTTCGACCGCAGGTAACGCAGAAAAGACTGGTAGACACTCGGCTCCTCGAGGCGCCGCTGAAGCCGCTCGTAGGCCGCCGGATGATCGATATGAAAACGCAGCATCCGAAGATCGCGATGCCCGAGTAGAAACTCGACTTCGCGGAATTGGGGTGACTGGAACCCACTCGCCGCTTCCAGGCGGGTACGAAACGAGTTGAACGACATCGGCGTCATGGTTTCCAGGATATCGACCTGCGCCACCATGGTCTTGAGAACCGTCAGAATGCGCTTCAGCGTGTGGAGAATTCGCGGTGTGCGATCACATTCGCCCGAATGTTGGTTGAAGAGCGTCACCAGGTAGTCGAGCTCATGCAAGGTCTGCTTGAACCACAGCTCATACACCTGATGAATGATGATGAAGAGTGTCTCGTCGTGCTCCGGACCCTCCGAGAGGGGCTTTTGCAGCTCAAGTATCTCTGGCAGCTTCAAGTAACTGGAGTATGTCAGGCTCATGTTGTCGTCTTTCTCGTCTAATCCGGGTTTCTCGTCTAACCCGGAGGCCCCCAGAGCTGACCTTCATCTTTCGGTGGGGTACGGTGGCGGCCCCGCTGGCGCAAGGCTTCGACTTCGGCCAGCGTCGGCTGCAGGATCTGATCCTGCAGCGCCACCAACTGTTCGATGCCACCGAGAGCCAAGTCCACGAGCGAATCCATTTCGCCACGCCGAAAGGGCCGTTGCTCACCGGTCCCCTGGATCTCTATCAAATGCCCGTCACCGGTCGCGACGATATTCATATCGATCTCCGCAATCGAGTCTTCGCAGTATTCAAGATCGAGCAAAGGGACACCATCGACGTAGCCGGCCGAAATTGCCGCCACCCGCTGGATGATCGGCCACCGCGGAAGATCACCCGCCAGAAAGGCTCGAGCCATCGCCTCGACCATAGCGATGTATGCGGCAGTGATCGAGGCGGTACGGGTACCCCCATCAGCCTGCAAAACATCACAGTCGAGAGTGACCGTACGCTCACCGAGCGCCTTGAAATCGACTGCAGTCCGCAAGCTTCGTCCGATCAATCTCTGGATCTCCAGAGTACGACCGCCAGCTCGGCCGCGATTCACCTCACGGGTGGAACGGGTATGAGTGGCGCGCGGTAACATCGAGTATTCGGCGGTCACCCAGCCTTCACCGGAATCCGCCCGAAACTTGGGCACTCGCGGCTCGATGCTGGCAGCTACCAAAACCCGCGTATCACCGAGGTCTATCTGGGCCGACCCTTCGGCGAATTTCATCGCTCCCAAAGTAATGTCCAAGGGGCGCATGGCGTCGCGACCTCGGCCGTGGGGCCTCTGCACATTCTGACTCATAATCTGTCACCTTTTGATACGCCGCTCGGGACATTCGGCGAACGCTGCTCGAAGTTATCAGACCGCTCGGCGCACGCCGAGAACTTCTCAAACTTCGACCAACTCCAAGACGACATTCGGGGCTGCCTGCGACCGCGTGTTATCGTCGGATTGGGCCAGCAGATCGCGGGCGATACGAGCAAAGTGCTCACCGCTGTCGGTGACACAGAAGTGATGTCGCGCCTCGTCAGCCGACGCTGCCAGGCTCCGCGTCGCGAGCTCCCCGGCAACCTTCTCCGCCATGGTCGCCGCCGAATCCACCAAACGCACGGCGTCACCCACAACCTGCCGTAGCACTTGCTTCAAGAGTGGGTAGTGAGTACATCCGAGAACTAGCGTATCGATCTTCGCTTCGAGCAGTGGAGTCAGGTAACGCTCGGCGATCTGGCGCGAGATCGGATCGTCGCTCCAACCCTCTTCAACCAACGGCACGAACAGCGGACAGGCCCGACTGAGGACCTCGAGCTGCGGCTCGAGCCGCAAGATAGCGCGACCGTAGGCATTGGATCGAATTGTCGCTTCGGTGGCGATGACACCCACTTTGCCTCTTGTCGCGGCGACGGCAGCCGCAGCTCCCGGCTCGATGACACCCCAGATCGGAAACGGGTAGGCCAGATCATCGAGCGCCAACGCCGAGGCCGTATTACAAGCGACCACTACCGCCTTGACGCCACGAGTCATCAGAAAATCGACGTTGCGCTGAGTGTAGCGACGCACCGTCCGCGGACTCTTGTCGCCGTAGGGAAGTCGAGCGGTGTCGCCGAGATAGAGTATCGACTCGTTGGGCAAACGCCGCATCAAGGCCGACACGACCGTCAAGCCACCGACCCCCGAGTCAAAAACGCCGATGGGCAGATCCCCCATCTCGTTGGGATCACTCATTCGAGAGCCGAGGCGATCAGATCCGGTCTTGCTGACAACGGCCGCATGGTGTCGACATGACCGGCGAAGGTCCGAAGCTGGCGCCCGTTCCACAACAACACCAACGATTCGATCTCAGGGACGTTCAGCAGAACCGTATTCACCAAGCTATAGACCGTCAGCATTTCGCGGGTTGATCCTGATGCCGGAGGCGGTGCCCCTTCTGGCGACTCGAGGTCGAGATAAGCTGTGCGACCATCGATCCAGTAGACTTTCCTGACCTCGATCTCGGCAGGCAGCGGCGCGCTCAAGTTTTCTGCGCGAGGACCCGCCAGCAACATCGAAACCAAACGGGTGACACGTTCTGCCGGCTCTGCGACAACCGGCAGCTCGTGGCGCTCAGCGAACAACAGACCGCCACCGCCCGGGAAATAGAGGTCCGCTTGCCAGGTCTCGATTTCCGAGGAGAGCTCGCTGCCGGCCACAGCCTCGGAGCTGCCATCCTCAGCTACGTTGGCCGACTCATCGGTGCGTGGCCAGCTCAGCCATGCCACCACACCCGCCAAAGCGACGAGGACAGCGATCAAGATCGCTACATGGCTACTCTTCATCACTCTGGTCTCTTCAATCTGTCTCTTCAATCTGGAGTCCTGGTTGGGCTAGCCCCACCGCCCCCAGCGAGCTCGCCACTCGCACCGGACGAGGCCGCATCCGCTTCGATGCCTGTGCCACCTTCCAGTTGCTTCTTGAATCTAATCACCGCCCGCACCAGGGAATCGACCAACTCGGCGCGATAAGCCGGACTCTGTAGCTGCGCTTCCTCTTCCGGATTCGAAAGAAACCCGAGCTCGACCAAAACGGCCGGCATCTTGGCCCCCATCAACACGTGGAAGGGTGCTTGTTTGACTCCGCGATCACGCAACCCCAGCGTCAGGTTGAGCTCTTCTTGCACCAAGGACGCGAAACGTTGACTCTCAGCCAAATGATAGGACTGGGCCAGATCCCACAGAATCATCTTCAAGCCAAGCTCCGGGTCGTCCGAACCGCTAGAGAACTGATTCTCTTTGGCAGCCACCTCGGCAGAGATCTTGTCGCTCGCTTCACGGCTGAGAAAAAACGTCTCAGCGCCGTGAGCGCCAGAGCCAAACGATGAATTGAAGTGCAGCGAGATGAATAGGTCTGCGCGACTCTCATTGGCGATCGCAGCGCGGGTCTCGAGCGGCACATCAACATCTTCGGTTCGAGTCATGATGACTTTCACCGCCAAACGCCTTTCGAGCTGCAGACGCAACGCCCGAGCGATCAAAAGATTGAGGTCTTTCTCGGCGTTACCACCAGCTCCGATGGCGCCGGTTTCCGGCCCGCCATGGCCCGGGTCGAGAGCGATGATGCGAATACCCCCGGCTCGAGGTGGAGGCTGCTGTAGAGGAGTATCAACCCGCCCACGAGAAACTTGCTGCTCGACAACCTCGATCACCAATCTCGGTCTGGAAGTGAGCAGCAGCCTAGGCTCAGCCGCAACCATGTTGTCCGCCAGCTCGAAGCGCAGATAATCCTCAGCCACCCGGATCGCGGTAATCCGAGTATCCGCAACCAGAGGCTGTTTGACCGGCAGCGCCAAACGATCGCCGAGCAACCGAATCTCCAAAGCTCTTGGGGAACGCTCGATCCGGTAGCGCGGTTTGTCGGAGAACTCGATCTCGACCATGCTGACCTGATACTGGTTGACCACGTTGACCGAGCCTTCGAGCACCCGCAGCTCGGGACGGGAAATCTGCAGCTCGAGCTCGGCCGACAACCAAGCAAACCTATAGCTCAGGGGCTCGCCCAGCGCTTTTTGTAACGTTTCGAGGGATACTTTGAGCCCGGCCCCATCCCGGATAGGCAGCTGACCCAGTCGGGTGATCTCGCGCTGCGTCTTACCGTCAGGCGCCACCGTCAGCATCAGCCCCTGGTTCGGACCGAGAATGATCTTGCGATCTTCGAGAATCAGGGTGTGGCTGTCGCCGAGCGGACCGGTTCGAAGCTCGATCCCGAGGGCGGCGGCAATCGGCGCTAACGCGAACCTTGGACCGTTGCCGACCTGGGAGACCGAGAGGTTGCCGACCGGGCGCCCTTCCAAGAACAGCTTGGCGGCTGCTGTCGCCACCACCTGAGGACTTGCCGCGGGTTCCTGTCGGGCTTCGATCTGCACCGTGATGGCCACCATCAGCAACGGGATGGCCACCATCAGCAACGACCCGATGACACAAAACCACCAGGGCGGACGACGAGGAGCCGTTACGAAGCGGTTGGCGGAAGGGATTGAAGAATGAGCGGATGCCATCATGTCTCGAGGATTGTCGACGAGGCGAAGCACGGAATCTATCAGGACGGGCCGCAGAGCATCGACGGTCCGAAAGCACACTGAATCTATCAGCACGAGAGCAGTTCGTGCCGAGTGCGGAAAGGCTTGCAATGCTTCAGAGACTGGATCTACAATAACTGTCCCTCGTGACGAGGGAATGGCGCATTCGTCTAGGGGTCCAGGACGCCGGCCTCTCACGCCGG
>JAJCXQ010000245.1 GCA_029263355.1 Acidobacteriota bacterium
GTCCGTCCCGTGGACAAAGGACAGGAAGGTCGGGAATGAGGTGAGACAGGCCTCCGGTACATGGTTCAGTCGTACCTTGTCTCCAGCCACCAAAGGCCCAAGTCCGAGGGCGTAGCTGTTGTTGCCGCACACCAGGGTGGCGCTGGTGAGCGGTCCACGCCACGCGTCGTCGATTTCAAGGTAGAGGGTCCCTGGGCTAGCAAAGGTAGCGAGGCAATTGGGACAAGGGATCGAGTCCGGTTGCGGCTCAGTCCAAGGCTGGTTCAGCGGGCCATCATATTGCCGGTGTGGGCAGGGATCTCGGGGCATGCCGTCGTTGGTGTCGTACTGGATGCTCTCGGGATTACACACCGGCTGTGGCCCCAAATCGTCGTCGATCGCATCCATGTCGACCTCTCGCAGGAGATTATCGAAAGCGCTGAGGTCAACGGTCGTGAGGTCGAGGAGCGTGGCGGTTGAGCACACCGGCGCAGTACAGGCGCCGCTGAGGGTGCAGGCTGCGGAGAGAGCCGGGCAAAGGGAGACCTGGCGGACGTCGCCACAGGCTCCGGATCCGCCGAGGCAGTAGTCGGCGGATCGGCCCAGCGACGCGCTCTCTTGGTAAATCGATTCCATGATCTCGAAGGAGCTCGCGTCCGGTAAGTACGACCACACCGTAGCGGCCGTAGCTGCCACTACCAACGCGGCCACCGAGCTGCCGGTCAGGGTGCCGGTTGGGGCCGCGCTGTCGGAGAACGCGACCACGGCGTGGTCGCCGAATGCCGCCAGGGGCGCAATTCCGTTCTGGCGAGTGGTGTCCAAAGGCGCGCCCGACGCTTCGACCGCGGCAACCGAAAAAACCAGCGGTTGGTACGGAGCCAGGCCCACACCACGCACGTTAGGCGGCACGCCCAGACGGCGGCAGGCGCGTGGATCGGGGGCAGGTCGAGTTTCCCACAAGGCGGGCAAGAAGGGCCCGGACTGCGGCGTCGAGGCCGCATCGCGGTTGCCAGCCGCGACGATCGGCAGCGCGCCTCGGCAGACCGCATCCTCGAGTGCCCGGTAGACCGCCTGCACCGGCGTCGGCATGGCGCCTACACTGGGTTGGGAGCCGCCCAGCGTCTGATGCCAGCCGAGGGACAGATTGAGGACCAGTCGCCCGATTTCAGGCTGCTGCTGCCAGTCGAAGACTTCGCCTTGGATGGCGCGAGCGAGCTCGCCGATCAACCCAATATAGCCGCCATTTTGGACGTCGCGACAGGCGCCGGGAGAGTAGCGATCGAAACATTCCCAAGACATAGCCAGCCGGGCGGTGACCGTCGCGCGGCATTCCAACTCGGTCGAATCGCAGACGAGGTCACGCGCCATGTTGAGTAGAGCGGCGCCATGGGGTGAGCTCGCGACCACGTCCTCGGGACCGGCGGCGCCAAGGGCGAGGCCGGTGGGCGAAGTGTCGACGATGGCGAGCCGAATGGGCGCCGCCAACTCTTTCGGCAAATCTACTTGCCCGACCTGTGACAAGAAATGTGTCTCGAGTGCTTGCCAGCTGACGGTAGCCAGCTCTGAGCTTTGTGCGCCAACCCCCATGACATCGGGGTCGAGCTGTACGAGCGGCAAAGCATGGAGCGCAAGTGCATCGCTGGCTTCGCCGCGTTCATACAGGCAGAAGCGCCTCAATTCGAGGTTCTCAGTGTCGATGAACAAAGGCTTGGTGGTCCAACCGCTGGAGGCGATGGGATGTGGGCAGGCTTGGGCCTCCTGCGATCGAATACCGATCCATCGCCACCCTACCTCGCCAGCATGTGTCTCGCCAGCATCTGTTCCCCCAGTATGTGTCTCGTCGGCCGTCGCCTGGGTTGCCCAAAGCAGGGTCGGGAGCAGGAACGTCGGGAGCAAGGGGGTCAAAAGCAAGGGGGTCAGAAGCAGAAACGGCGCGGTCAGACTCCAAAACAATCTTTTTATGTTGATAAACATCGGCTTTCCCTGTTGATAAATCCACGGTGATAAATCCAAGTTGACAAATCCACGGTGTAAGGCGGTAATGACCGTTTGGCCCGTTACCGCTCGATCAATCGAAAACTGGCCCAGTCCGCACCCGGCTGCTGACTCCGGAGGTCCAATTGCGCCTGGCGCAGCGCGGCTGCGGGTGTCATTCCCCCGAGCCATGCAGGGTAAAGCGCCTGGACCAAATCAGCGGCGAGGCGATCGTCAACCGGACGGACGGCGGCGATGACCATCTCGGCGCCAGCGGCGAGGAAAGCCTGAGCCAGACCAATATTGTTGGCAACGGTCGAGACCTCGACGGCTCGCGCAGTCTCGCAGCCTGAGAGCACCACCCAACGGGGCGGATGTTCGAACAACAGAACATCTTCGAGCGACAGCCGGCCACCATCAGTCAGCGGCAGATACGTCTGCCACCCGCCGCGACCGGCAAACGAGGCATGCCCCGCGAAGTGCAGCAGCTGCGCCCGGGCCAAGGCATCAGTGACCGCATCTGCGGACGCCGCACGGCCGCTGAGCATCGTGACGTGAGTCGTCGTCGGCAGAAGCTCTTGTACTGCATCCGCCTCTTGCCGCGCCCGCGGCAGGTCCCCCGTAGGATCAGCTAGGATCAGTGCCGAGCGAGGAAAGACGGCGCCCAATCGCGCCGTGGTGCTCGACGTTGTGGTTCCGAGGTCGAGGTCGTAGACGATCGGCGCCTGGGCGAGCAAGATATCCCTGGCGAATGGAAGGGTCTGAAAGTCTACCGACGACAGCTCCCCAGCAGCGAGAATCCGAATCTCTGACGCACCTTCAATCAAAGAGCGCGCGGGCTGGATCAGGCAGCTAGCCAAGGAAGAGGTCGCTATTCCCAAGCACTGCGGAGTGAACACGCGGGTTGCTTCGTCCCGGTGTGCGAAGACCGCCCAGCCCTCTGGCAGGGGGTGAAACACCAAGGCGACGACGTCGGGCTTGAAACCGAGCGGTATCACCGAACCGGCGTCAAGAGCCGGATTTGTCCCGACAATGGCCATGGCCGAATCGACCGCCAGCGCCAAGCGACGGCGGGCGTCCAAGCGTTCGTGGCGAGCCGCCTCAAGAGCGTCGACGGCGAGCTCCCAATCTCGGGCCGCAATCTTCTCAATCGCCGCCTGTTCGTTTCGATAGTCGGCGACCAAACGTTCCCACGATTGTCGCTTTTCGGCGTCGAGGCTAGGCAAGTGGAAGGCTCGATCGAGGTGCCGAAGCAAGCGCAGACGAGCGCGGCGGGTGAGTAACAGTGCTTCCTCGGTACGTCCGAGGTGCAGTAGTAGCTCGAGATGATGAGCCGTTGCCCGCTCCCGTTGAGCCAGGAAGGACTCCCGCCCCTCCTGAACCGGCACCAGCAACAACTCGGTGTCGAGCAGCCGCTCGCCGGCCCCAAACGCCGCCATCGCACCCTCGAAATCACCCATTGTCCGCCGCGCCAAGGCGATGCCGATCTGCGCCCGCCATTGAGCTTCCGGAACCAACGCCGCCTCAGCCATCCCATTCAGGGACTCGTAGATGCGCAAGGCCTCATCCGGTTCGCCTTCCAACAAAGCCAATCGCCCTTCGATGTCACGCCACCAAAGCAGTAATCGCACCCCGGGCTCGACCGAGATCGCCTCAGCCCGCCCCAGGGCGTCGCGAACAGCAGCCGGGCGCCCGGCCTGCAACTCGGCCAAAGCTAGATTGAGGTAAGCGTTTTGATGCTCCGGCAGGTTGTCGATACAGTCATCCTCGAGCACCTCGAGGGCGCGGCGAAAATGAGTCAGCGCCTCCTCTGCCGCAGTGCCAACACCCGGCGTGTTGAGCTCGCTGAGGCCAAGGTTACCGAGCAGGCCGGCCTGTCGGCATGGGTCATGATCAGCGATCGCCTGCTCCAACAAAGATGCCAGCGCCGCGACCGCTTCGGGGTAGCGCCCGATGCGCCGCAACTGAATGGCGGCGGCTTCGTCGGCCACCCGTTGAAACCAAGACGAGCCGGTGCGTCGCGCGCTGGCTGCAGCTGTTTCGAAGTGGCGTAAGGCGCCGCGGACATCGCCGGTCTCCATCGCCAACAGGCCGTGGTAATAAGCGTCCAAGTACTGAACCTCACCGGAGGCCTGCCCATCGCGGGGTAACGCTGCCAGCAGCTCGCGAGCCTCGGTGAAGTTGTGGTCGCGGGCAATCAGGGTGAACATCAGCGCCGTCGCCTGATCGACCTCGACCTGAAGATCACCGGCGCGGCGAAGCAAAGGCAGGCTGTCACGCAACAGGTCGCGGCCGGCCGCGGTGTCGCCTCGTTTGAGCTTCAATTGCCCGAGCAAGGCGAGTGCACCGCCGCGATCGGCGTCGTTTGCCGCCAGCTCGATCGCTGACTCCAGCCATTGGGCCGCTTCGTCCCAGGCGTGGCCACCTAGGAGCTCCTGGGCTCGCGTTCGCCAAGCCGGCTCACTCTGGGTTTCGAAGAGAAGCCTCCAACGGGCGCCGTCGCTTAGCCGATGGACTGTCAGGCTCGCCGTCTCGGCCGGCACCTCGAGGTCGCCCCGCAAACCTCCCTGGACAAGAATGGGCTCGGTGAATGGCACCGCCGCTCCGTCGAGCTCGAGCTCAACCGCATCAGCCGTACTAGGGATCCACAAGGTGATGGGCTGGTCCTCAGAACGCACACACACCGGCCCGCGACGTGCTCCCGCGCAGCCCGCGAACTCGACGCCGAGGTCCCGGTCCGGCATCACTGGCGGGTCACCGGTACAGCCGCAAAGCACCACAGCGAGCAGGGCGGTGACGCGACCCAACATCAAGGGGGTTCGCCGATCTCGAGAGTGATCCAATAGGCCCGCCAATCATCGCCGACACCGGTGCCGTCCTCACGGCTCGCGCGGGCCGCGGTTTCGGCGGCAGGGAGCGTGGTCGGGGTACCCAAGACGATGAGCAGTGGGCTAACACCGGTCGCGACCGAAAGCTCCTGGCCAATGATCGCGTCGAGGCGCACCGCGCCGCTCTTCGAAACGGCGAGGTAAGCTGGATCAACGACCTGCCACCCACCCTCTACGGCGGCAAGAAAAGCACGCGCAACAACCGCCGTGGAAACCGCACGTTCCGGAGTCAACACCACTTGGAGGCGGTTGCCGGGCGCCAGACGGACGGCGCCCCCATTGACCCCAGCGGTCTGCTCGGCCTGACCGACACCTCGCTGTTCTTGCACGGCGCCTTCAACGCGTAGCGTGTACTGAGGAGGTAGACCGGGCACAGTAGGGCTAGGCGGTTCGTAAATGCTGCGATAAACAAGGGCGGAAAGTGCCATGGTCAAGGTGGCCGCCAGCGGCAAAACAAGCCAACGGCGCCGACGCTGCGGAGGTGGGTCTTGGCGCTGTAGAGCCGGGTGGTGTTGATCGGGAATGACGGTTCTCAGGTGGTCGACAATTCTTGCTTGGGCTGCGGCATCGAGCGGCCGGCTGGCGGCCCGCAGCCGCGGATCATGGTCTTGGCATCCCTCCCGCTCGAGGTCGACTCGTTCGCGCTCCTCGGCATGACGACCGAGTTGGCGAAGCAGGGCATCTGCGGATTCATCACTCACGTCGTCACCTCGGTCTTGGACCCCTGACTTGTCTTATGCGGGAGGCGTTCGGATTCTGACAACAGAACATCACGCAGCTCCTGCGCCAGACGCCGCAGGCGGCTCCGCCAGCCATAAACCGCAGTCGTCGTCAGGCCACTGCTCCGCGCCGCGGCGGCGACATCTTCCTCTTGTAAGTAGAGCAGGCAGAACAGCCGCCATCCGAGGGGACTGAGGCGCTCTCGCATCCGATCGAGCAGATTGTCGAGTACATCTCGACTCAGCGCTGCGTGTTCCGGACTCGGCTCTGGCGAGGTTCGGTCGAGCTCTTCAGTCAAGGTCGGTTCTTCGGTCCAGGGATTGCGTTTGCGGGTCCGAAGCAACGCCAAGACTTGTTGTTCGGCGATCAAACCGACCCAATTGTCCAGCGACAGGCCTCGCTTGGGATGCCAGGCACGCAGTGCCGCCGCCTGCTTGTCGAAGAGTGTGACGAAAACCTGCTGAACCAACTCCTCGACCTCCTGAAACACCCGGTCGCCAACCCCCCGGGCTCGGCGTCGCAAGACCCGCACCACCCGCGCCTGAATGATTGGCGTCCAACGGCTTACCAACTCAGGCAGAGCTTCATGCCCACTCGCCAGGGCCTGCTGAAGTCTGCCGACATCAGAGTCATCGGTCATCGAGCCCATTGATGATCCAAAAGTAGGGGCGTGAAGCGGTGTCGAGAGGAAGAGGCAGTGTGCCTGCAAACGATACCAACCTGCCGTCGAGAAAAAAAGTCACATGGCTTTATCTAAATAGATCGAGCTCCGGCATAGACCCTCTCGAACGCGGCTCACACTGAGCTCGCGAAAGAAACGTTCGATTGAATGCCTAGGAGAGTAAAGACATGAAGTATTTATCAACGATCCTCCTGCTGACGTTCAGCCTGCTGCTGAACACCGCCGCTTCGAATGCGCAGTGCGTGCGATTCGAAGGCATCGACCACTGCCCGATCAACAACGCGACATTGAAGCTCAGCCCGGATGGGACTCGACTGGCCGCAAAGGGTCTCGGGTCTGAAGGAAACGACGGTGTCGCTTCGACGCTCAATGCTGCAACCTCGTGGCGGGGCAAGATCCGCAACGTCGGATTGGCCACTGGCGATCACTTCACCATGACTTCGGTGGCCGACGGTTTCGATACCTCCAAGATGATGTATCGAGTGGCCAACGGCGGTTTGGAAATCAGCGCCGAGTTCACCGGAGCCCTCACGAGCCGCTACACGCTGTGGCTGCTCGACATCGATGACCCTGATGACGACGACGATGACGATCCGGAGCCGCCGCGCAGAGGACCGGGAGGATTGGTTCCGGAGGACTTCATCTACATCGAGCTCATCGATCCCTGGGAGAATCCACCTATCGAGGACGAGGTCGACAACGACTTCAACGTCGGCGACCGCGAGTTGCGAACTGCTGTGCGTTCAGCCGTCGCGCTCCAAACCTCCACGGCCTACCGGGCGTGTTCCTTCGCTAGCCGTTTCGTGGACCGAGTTCGCGTCTGGGTCGATGGCAACTTGATCGGGGAAGCCGATCAGATCCTATTGCTCGAGGATGCTGACGCACCGGGCCACTATAACTACACGCAATTCGACGGCATGCACATCGAGTCGAGTGGCAACGCGATTGTCATCAAGAACGAGCAGTTCATCTCAAACGGATTCTGATCGCGCGTGACAAAAGCCGATGGTGTTGCCGTTCGCGGCGGCGCCATCGGCGCCT
>JAJCXQ010000246.1 GCA_029263355.1 Acidobacteriota bacterium
CGTAGAGATGGTGATGCCCGGTGACAATGTTAGCTTGGCGGTGGAGCTGATCGCTCCGGTCGCCATGGAGAAGGGTGTTCGCTTCGCAATTCGCGAAGGCGGGCGCACCATCGGTGCCGGCACGGTTGCCGATATCGTCGAGTGAGGGAGGCGCACTCGTTTAGACAATGCCCGGCTGTTCGGTGACTGGGCAAGCGATTCCAGAGGGCAGTAGCTCAATTGGTAGAGCACCGGTCTCCAAAACCGGCGGTTGGGGGTTCAAGTCCCTCCTGCCCTGCCAGAGCCAGTTGAGCAATCCAATGTCCGCATCAAGCTCTTAATACCCGCTCTCCGAAAAAGGCAGTGATTTTCCGAGCGGCCTGTTGACCAAAGATCCAACCTAGAGACCTTTTGAATGTTAGAAAAGCTGAAGTACTTCTTCAAGGAATTCTTGCCCGAGGTCAAAGGGGAGTGGAAGAAGGTGACCCGGCCTAGTCGGCGGGAAGTCATCCAAACCACCGGCGTCGTGGTGGTGACTAGTTTCATCTTTGCTGTCTATCTTTGGTTGGCAGATTTCATAATCCGCTGGGCCTACGAGGGCATGTTCAAGATTCTGGGGCTGTAATGCAGTGGTACATCGTACATACCTACTCGGGATTTGAAGAGCGCGTCGCGGAGACCTTGCGTCAAAGAGCTGACGCACTTGCGATGGCGGAGAGTTTCGGAGAGATCCGTATCCCTACCGAAACGATCGTTGAACTGAAGGGCGGCAAAAAGCGGGAAACTCAACGTAAGTTCTTCCCGGGTTACATGCTCGTCCAAATGGATATGTCAGACGCTGCGTGGCATGTGGTGAAGAACACGCCGAAAGTGACAGGTTTTGTGGGCACCGGAAAGAAGCCTACGCCGCTGACCCAAGAAGACGTTGATCGGATCGTCGAGCAAGTAACTTCGGCTCAGGAAAAGCCGAAGCCGAAGTACCTCTTCGAAAAAGGTGAACCAGTCAAAATCATCGACGGACCCTTTAACAATTTCTCCGGAGTGGTCGATGAGATCAATCTCGACCGCGACACGCTCAAGGTGATGGTTACGATCTTCGGTCGCCAGACTCCTGTGGAGCTCAACTTCCTGCAGGTTGAGAAGCTCTAGCCTCGGTTAGAAGCTCGCCATCTAGAAGTTTGCCCTCTAGAAACTGCCGTCAGAAGGCCACCGTCGAGAAGGTCACAGTCCCGCAAGTCATAGTCGAGAAGGCTCTAGTTGAGAGGATCAGGAGATGGCGAAGAAAATCACCGGACAGATCAAGTTGCAGATTCCGGGTGGGCAAGCGACACCCGCGCCACCGGTGGGCCCCGCCCTAGGTCAAGCCGGTGTCAATATCATGGATTTCTGCAAGGCGTTCAACGCCCGGACGCAATCGGACCAGGGAACGATCATCCCGGTTGTTATCACCGTCTATGCGGATCGGACGTATTCGTTCATCACCAAGACACCGCCTGCTGCCGTGCTTCTCATCAAGGCCGCCGGTATTGCCAAGGGTTCCGGTGAGCCGAATCGGAACAAGGTTGCGATAGTGACGAAGGCGCAGGTCGAGGAGATCGCCAAGGTCAAACAAGCTGATCTCACTGCGGCGAGTGTCGAAGCGGCGATGCGCTCTATCGAAGGCACTGCGCGTTCCATGGGCATCGAAGTGGAAGGCTGAGACTGGTTGAAGTATCGGGTAAAAAGGGCTTCCCGAACCACTGGTTTGTCGGCTCGCAGCCCGCTTAGGAGATAGGTAACGTGGCGAAATTAGGCAAGAAACATCAGGCTGCCAAAGAAAAGGCGGAAAGCCGGGATTATCAACTCGCCGAGGCGATCGGTTTTCTCAAAGACTCGAGCTACACCAAGTTCGATGAGACTCTCGAGATCGCCGTGCGGCTGGGGGTTGATCCCAAACATGCGGACCAGATGGTTCGCGGTACGGTCGTTCTGCCTCACGGCACCGGCAAGAAGGTGCGTATCTTGGTCTTCGCCAGTGGCGAGAAGATCAAAGAAGCTGAAGATGCTGGCGCCGACTTCGTGGGCGGTGAAGATCTGTCCAAGAAGATCCAAGGCGGGTGGTTGGACTTCGACGCCGTCGTCGCAACTCCCGACATGATGCGGGAAGTGGGCCGTTTGGGTCGAGTTCTCGGGCCACGGGGTTTGATGCCCAACCCAAAGTCAGGAACGGTTACCTTTGAAGTCGCAAAGGCGATTCAGGACATCAAGGCCGGTAAGGTCGAGTTTCGTGTCGACAAGGCCGGTGTTGTGCACGCACCGTTGGGCAAGCTGTCGTTCGAAGCGAATCAGCTCCAGGAAAATGCTGAAAGCCTAGCGAGGGCGGTGCTCCGTGCTAAGCCCGGCGCAGCCAAAGGGAAATACGTCTTGGGGATCAGCCTGTCGTCGACGATGGGTCCCGGGCTCAAGATCGACGAAGCCGTCCTGCAAGCGGTGGAAGCCTAGGAGATTGTAATGGCACAGACTCGTGACCAGAAACAGGAGCTGATCGATCACTACGAAGGCGCCTTGGCGCAATCGAGACACGCCTTTTTGATGAGTTTCGATGGTCTGACAGTGACTCAGGCGACCGATTTACGGGCTCGCGTCCGAGAGCAAGGCGGATCCTATGAAGTGGTCAAAAACCGACTCGTCCTGAGAGCCATCGAGGGGCAAGATCTAGGTGAGCTCAAAGACCAGTTTCGTGGCCCAACCGCGGTAGCCTACAGCGAGGATCCGGTGTCCTTGGCCAAGGCGCTGACCGAATTCAGTAAAGATGTGCCGGCCATCCAGTTCAAGGGTGGTTTGGTTGATGGCCAGGCGATTGAGGCGAGCGAAGTCGAATCGATCGCCAGTCTGCCCGGCCGCGAAGAGTTACTCGCCAAGCTGCTCTTCCTTCTGCAGTCGCCCATCACTCGCCTGGCTCGTGGCTTGGCGGCGATTCCCAGGCAGTTGGTTGTGGTGCTGGATCAAATTGAAAAGAAGAAGGCATAGGTTTCAACCGGAAAGCCGACTCAGTTAGGAAGTCGAAGGAGATAGAAATGGCAATTGCGACCGAAGATTTCATCAAGCAGATCGACGAGATGACGGTTTTAGACCTGAACAATCTCGTCAAATCGTTGGAAGACCACTACGGAGTATCGGCTGCCGCCGCGACAGTCGCTGTCGCAGCGGGCGGTGCCGCTGATGGTGGTGGCGCCGAAGAAGAGCAAACTGAGTTCGACGTGATGCTCAGCTCCTTCGGTGACAAGAAGATCAACGTCATCAAGGTGGTCCGCTCCGTCACCAGCCTCGGTCTCAAGGAGGCCAAGGATCTCGTTGAATCGGCACCGGTTGCGGTCAAAGAAGGCGCGACCAAGGAAGAAGCAGACGAGATCAAGGCCAAGCTCGAAGAGGCCGGTGCTCAAGTCGAGCTGAAGTAATAGTGCAGAAGTCTTTAGATGATGTCCGTCGCCGCGGCGGACATCCCGAGGAAGGTGATCCCGGTTGGCCCTCATCCGGGTTTGATGCGCGCCCCATTATCGTGGCCTCGAGCGACGAGTGGGGCGCGGTTTCTCTTGTTTAGCGGGATTTCGCTCTTGGAAGCGCAGCCCGCAACTGTTTGGGGAGCCAGCGACAGACAGGTGCCGAGTATTCGGCTGCCTAAACGCAGCCCGGTAAATAGGACTTCCTAGGAGCCGCTTGAGCGGAGCCAAGGTTGTGGCTTTCTCGTCGGAAGGAGCGTAGGACGCTAATGAAACAAAAAGTCCAGAGGCCAGCTCTTATGCGTAAAGATTTTTCGAAGATTGGTACATCGTTGCCGATCCCGAATCTTATTGACGTACAACGCAGGTCTTATGAGCGGTTCTTGCAGATGAATCTCCTCCCGGAAGAGCGGAGTGGTCATGGTTTGCAAGCCGTTTTCACAGGAATCTTTCCATTTTCGGACTTCCGCGAGACGTGTTCTCTCGATTTCGTCAAGTACACCATCGGTGATTGGCAGTGTAAGTGCAGTGCCCTCAAAGGGCTTGAGTACTTACGGATGACATGTTCCAACTGCAGCAACAAGATCATGACCGATCATCCTCTCGAGGAGACGGTGACTTGCGGCGAATGTGGTTTCGTCAACAAGAATCGAGTGATCCGCTGTGACATCTGCGGCGGGCCGGTAGAACTCCAACACAAATACTCGATCTCCGAGTGCGGCGAGCGAGGGATGACCTACGCCGCTCCGCTCAAGGTGACGTTCCGTCTTTTTGTTTATGACAAAGATCCCGAAACCGGCACCCGAATGATGCGAGATGCCAAGGAAGAGGAAGTCTACTTCGGCGAAATTCCGCTGATGACCGACTACGGCACCTTCGTCATCAACGGCACCGAGCGAGTCATTGTCAGCCAACTCCATCGCAGCCCGGGCGTGTTTTTTACCAAGGACGGCAAGCGCGCCCACCTTGCGAAGATCATTCCCTATCGTGGCTCCTGGGTCGAGTTCGAGTACGACCAAAAAGAGATACTTTCCGTCCGTATTGATCGCAAGCGCAAATTCCACGGAACGGTTTTCTTGCGCGCATTGGGGCTCGAGACCAACGAGGCGATCTTACGCCAGTTCTACGCTCCAGTTGGTCTCAAACCGGCATCGGACGGGAAGTTCACCCTCTCGTTACCGCCGCAAGTGATGGCGCAGGAACGGTTGCGCGATCGACAGAGTCGCGGTGTGCGTCCGCACTACAACATCTTCGCCGGGATAACTCTCAAGAAGACAGAAATCAAGCAGCTCGAGAGCGACGAGAACGTCGAGCGCGAGGTCACCATGGCCGACCTCGAGAGGGCACTGTTCATCGCCGATGTCGTAGATCTCGAGACCGGCGAGGTGTTGTTCGAGGCAAATGACCTCGTTCCCGAAGACCTCATAGAACGACTCGAAGATCGGGCTACTACCGATCTCGAGGTATTCTTCCCTGACTGGGAACTGTGTGGCAATGTCCTGACCAACACCTTGACGAAGGATCAGACGCGCAACTCCAAAGATGCTCTGATGGAGATCTATCGTCGGATGCGTCCTGGTGACCCACCGACGCTGGAGAGTGCGCGTTCGCTGTTCTATGGCATGTTCTTCGATGCCAAGCGCTACGACTTCTCTCGTGTCGGTCGCTTCAAATTCAATATCAAACTCGATACCGACGTTCCGGTGGAGCAGAAGACTCTGTCCGCCGACGATTTCTATCGTGTTATCGCCTACCTGTTGCGTTTGCATAAGGACATCGGTCGGGTTGACGACATCGATAATCTCGGGAACCGCAGAGTCCGAGCGGTGGGCGAGTTGTTGGAGAACCAGTTCCGCATCGGCCTCGTCCGCATGGAACGTGCGATCAAAGAGAAGATGTCGGTTCATCAGGACATCGACTCGGCAATGCCACACGATCTGATCAACTCCAAACCCGTGATTGCGGCGATCAAGGAGTTCTTCGGTTCGTCACAGTTGTCCCAGTTTATGGATCAGACTAATCCTCTTTCTGAGGTCACCCACAAGAGGCGTTTGTCCGCCCTTGGACCGGGTGGTTTGTCGCGTGAGCGGGCGGGTTTCGAAGTACGCGATGTGCATGCCTCTCACTATGGCCGAATCTGCCCGATCGAGACTCCCGAAGGGCCCAACATCGGACTCATCTCGTCCTTGGCGACCTATGCTCGGATCAACGACTACGGTTTCATCGAGAGTCCCTATAAGAAGGTCGAAGGCGGCCGAGTTATCGATCATCTGCGGGTTGTCCAGATCGGTGGCTCGAGCTTCAAGCTCGGTGAGATCATTACTAGCGACGATCTCGAAGACGCCAACGCCGAGATCAAGAAGAAGGGTGGCCGTTCAGTCGAAGTTGAGCCCTTCGCTTTCTATCTCACTGCGTGGGAGGAAGAGAAATACGTCATCTCGCAGGCGAATGCGCTCGTTGACGCCAGAGGTTACTTCCAAGACGAGCGCGTCATTGCCCGCGCCGGTGGCGATTTCATCACCGTCGAGCGTGAGCGCGTCGAGTACATGGACATCAACCCCAAACAGTTGGTGTCGGTGGCTGCTGCGTTGATTCCATTCCTCGAGCACGATGACGCCAACCGCGCGCTCATGGGTTCGAATATGCAACGGCAAGCAGTGCCGCTGTTGCGCAGCGACTCACCGATCGTCGGGACTGGTCTCGAGGGCACAGTCGCCCATGATTCCGGTGCGGTGGTGGTCGCACGTCGGGTCGGCATTGTCGACTCGGTCGATGCGGAGCGCATCATCGTGCGCGTCGAGGCGGAAGATCTTGAGACCGGTGAATCAAAAGACTTCGGTGCGGACATTTACCAGTTGACGAAATTCCGGCGCTCGAACCAGAACACTTGTATTAATCAGAAGCCGGTGGTGACTGAGGGCACACGAGTGAAGAAGGGCCATGTGCTGGCGGATGGCCCTTGCACCGATCAAGGCGAACTGGCCCTGGGGCGCAACATCTTGGTTGCTTTCATGCCCTGGCGTGGTTACAACTTCGAGGACGCCATCCTGGTCTCGGAGAGCCTGGTCAAAGAGGATGCTTACACTTCGATTCACATAGAAGAGTTCGAGATTGAGGCGCGGGATACCAAGTTGGGACCCGAAGAGATTACCCGCGATATCCCGAATGTTGCGGAGTCGGCTTTGAAAGATCTCGACGAGAGCGGCATCATTCGTATCGGTGCCAAGGCCACGGCAGGGAACATCCTGGTCGGTAAGGTCACTCCCAAGGGCGAGACTCAACTGACACCTGAGGAGAAGTTGCTGCGTGCCATCTTTGGCGAGAAGGCCGGCGACGTTCGCGACGCCAGCCTCAAAGTACCGCCCGGTATCGAAGGCACTGTGGTTGACGTCAAGATCTTCTCGCGCAAGGGGGTCGAAAAAGACCACCGGGCCCAGGAGATCGAAGAGGGTGAGATCGCTCGCCTGCAGAAGAACATCAAAGACGAGGTGCGGATTCTCACCGAGGAGCGCAACAAGAAGATCCTCGACCTTCTCGCCGGCCAACAGGTTTTGGCCGACGTCTCGTCTCGTACTGGTGAGTTGCTGCTGAAAAAGGGCGTAAAGATCAGCGACGAGGTGCTCGTGCAGCTCAATCGACAGGAGATCTTGCGACTTCCCCTCTCCGATTCCAAGACCCATGATTTGGTGGAGAAGATCTATCGCAAGACCGAGTCGCACATCGATGTTATCCACCGCGTTAACGAAGAGCGGGTTGCCTTGCTGCAGAAGGGTGACGAGCTGCCGCCCGGAGTGATCAAGTTGGTGAAGGTCTATGTCGCGATGAAGCGCAAGCTCCAAGTCGGCGACAAGATGGCCGGTCGTCATGGCAACAAGGGTGTCATCTCGCGGATTTTGGCAGAGGAAGACATGCCTTATCTGCCTGACGGGACCCCGGTTGAGATCGTGCTCAACCCTCTCGGTGTTCCGAGTCGAATGAACGTTGGTCAAATTCTCGAGACGCATCTCGGCTGGGCGGGTCGCGCTTTGGGGATGAAGTTTGCGACACCGGTATTCGACGGCGCCAGCGAGAAACTGCTCAAGGAGTACATGGCCGAAGCGGGGCTGCCGCTTTCCGGCAAGACCCCACTCAGCGATGGGGTGACAGGCGAGGTGCTCGAGCAGAAGGTTACGGTCGGTTACATCTACATGCTGAAGCTCTCTCACTTGGTGGACGACAAGATCCACGCCCGGTCGATTGGTCCCTACTCGCTCATCACCCAGCAGCCATTGGGTGGTAAGGCGCAGTTTGGCGGTCAGCGGTTCGGAGAGATGGAAGTCTGGGCACTCGAAGCCTATGGTGCGGCTTACACTCTGCAAGAGCTCTTGACGGTCAAGTCAGATGACGTCGAGGGCCGCAGTC
>JAJCXQ010000247.1 GCA_029263355.1 Acidobacteriota bacterium
TCTCAAAGGTTGGTGCCGAACAGTGCGTTTTTCCTCAATCCCGCCTTATTAGAGAAACCCCAGGAGAAGCCTGTCCCCGTGCAACCGCAGCTCAGGTTGCTGCACCTAGTGCATTGAGCTGTGGATTCGGGCTTCTGCGCGGGGCTGCTTTGGCGAGCAGCCCCGGGGTCCCCCCTCTCCGCCTGTTGACCGTGCCCGGCTCGGCCATTAGAGTATCTCGCTGCAAGTCAGCTATTAAACGAGAGAGATGACGGCAGCGCCGTCTTTCCGGGCATGGCCCGAGAGGAAAGGGACTCGATGGTTGCGTTAGCTGAAGTGTTGGATCGGCTTCGGGCCTGGGACGAGGAAACGCGAGCAGGCAAAATGCCGATCATGAGTAAGGATCTAGTCCACAAGGATCATCAGGAGAACGCCTTCATTTCGCGGGTGGAACAGGTCGGCGACGACCATCCTGACCAATTCATCGGCCAACTCGCCTTGTCCGATGATCATCCCTTCTTTTTTGAACATCCCCTCGATCATTACCCTGGTCTGATGATGGTCGAGGCTGGCCGTCAGCTCGGCACCGCGGTTGCGCATCTGGTTTATGGGGTGCCACGAGACTGTGTTTTTGTCCTCAACGGCATGACGGTAGATTTCACCACCTTCGCTGAGCTCGGGAAACCGG
This sequence comes from Acidobacteriota bacterium, assembly GCA_029263355.1. Classification (GTDB taxonomy): domain Bacteria; phylum Acidobacteriota; class Thermoanaerobaculia; order Multivoradales; family J023; genus JAAELT01. Next base: position 668 of record JAJCXQ010000247.1, read on the forward strand.
TTTACGTCAACAGCACAGTGAGTGACAAAAAGTACAAGCGCGATATGCTGATCGGCATGTTCTACGAAGGCCACTTCGTCCAGAATGAAGTCGAGATCGGTTATATGTCGGGACGCTGGAGCATCTACCCCAAGCGGGCGATCGCGCGCATGCGTCGTGCGGCGCTGAAAGCCAACGGCTGAGCCTAGAGGTCGGGGGGCACCCCGCCCAGGTCGGCTAACCTCCATGGTCATCCCCCGACATCCGCACCATCGGGCTCGATCAGTGAGCCACAGAAGCGAGACCAGCCACCATGTCGAATTGTGAGTACACCTACTGTCGCGCGCCGCTCGACGATTCTGCTGAGACCTGTCCTGTATGCAGTTTCCCACGGGATCGGTCTCGACTGATGGACCTGGGTTTCCTGGCGCAGATTACGATCGACGAAAAGCCGGCACGAATCATCGATATGCATCAGATCCTGCCGTCGATCGAGGGTGTTCTCGAGATGCAGATGGCGGCGATGCAGGGGTTCGGCGTCGAGCGAGTACTGTTGCAGTCGGCGCCGCCACAGGCGACCTCGCTGTGGGGTAACGACAAGCTATTAGCGCTGGCTCAGAAACATGGAGATCGCTTCTGGGCGTCACAATTCGTCGACCCTCGGATGCCTCAGGCAGTTGCGACGCTCGAGAGCTTTGCGGCCGCTGGCGCTAAAGTGGTCAAATTGTTGCCGGTGGCGGGTTACCAAGGTGACGATCCTGCCCTCGACGAGTTCTGGGGCGCGATGGAACGCTTGCAGCTGGTGGCAATGATCCACACCGGTTTCATCACCGCGCGTCACAAGGCGGAAGAAGCCAAAGCCGGTTTATTCATGAGCTCACGGTTCGCTAATCCGCTGTTCTTCGATCTACCGGCTCGCAAATTCCCGCACCTTCAGTTCATTCTGTGCCACCTCGGCGGCGCCATCTGGCATGAGGAAGCGGCACAGATGGTGACCCAGCATGACAATGTATGGGCCGATATCAGCGGATTTGGCCTGTTTGCTCTGCGCCGCCTGCTGGGTGCTGGCGCCACGGTCGACTGGACCAAAGTCTTCTGGGGTAACGACTCACCGCCGTTTGCCTATCCCTTCAATCTGCGCCTGCACCTCTCGGCCCTGCGGCAGGCCGGAGCGATGGAGCTGGCGCCGCTGTTGTTTCACGACAACGCGTCGAGCTTCAGTGAACGTTTTCTTGGATGAACGTTAATCGGCCGTTTTTCCTGGCGTTGCGTGGGATCCTCAGGCTTCTGCTCAAAGCCCCTTTTTATCTGCTGAAGGGTTTCCGTGTAGAGCATGGCGAGCGCTTGCCGCGCCGCCGTATGCCCTTGATCCTAGCCTGCAACCATGCAGCGTTCATCGATTCGGTGTACTTGATCCTGGCGGTGCCCGGTCGCTTCACCATTTGTGGCGCCAAGCCACGGTTATTCCGCAGTGCCTTGCTACGATTCGCGATGGCGCTAGCCAACATCCTCAAAGTCGAGAGCCACAAACAATTCTTGGCGGATACCCAGGGTTTACTGGCAGCTGGGGAGACTTTGTTGATCTATCCCGAGATGGGGCGATTCCCAAAGGCTATGGGAAATTTCAAAACCTGGGCGGCAGAAGCCGCGATCGATAATCAGGTGCCTGTGTTGCCGTGTTATCTCTACGGTACCACCCATGGTCACGAAGGAGCGCCGCGCTTGGTGGTTGGCGAGCGACTGGAACCGACCGGTGACGCGACCACCCTGACTCGCCGCTTACGTGAAGCGATCCTGGCCCTGGCGCCGGCTCCTGCGGCATTGGAGGCCTGATGATTCTGGTTACCGGCGCCAACGGTTTCATCGCTCGCCATGTGGTCAAGTCACTAGTGGATGCTGGTGAGTCGGTGCGCGCTTTTGACATCCGTTTCGGCGACGACTTTGTCGAATCGTATCCCGGTGTCGAGGCATGCCAGGGTGATCTCGGCGACTCGGCGACTCTGGACCGCGCTACTCGAGGTGTGAGGACGGTGGTCCATTTAGCCTCTAAACATGTCGACCACGACGGCTCGGGCTTCAAGAGGATCAATGTCGACGGCACCCGTGCCCTGTGTCGCGCCGCGGCGGACGCTGGCGTCGAGCGGGTGATCTACCTCAGCTCGGTAGGGATCTATGGCCACGGCGCCCACCGCGATGCCGACGAAACCACGCCGGTGCGTCCTGACACCCCCTTTTCTCACTCCAAGGCTGCGGCCGAGAAAATTGTGCTCGATCACAGTCGAGCCGGTGATTTTCAGGGCGTCGTGCTGCGCCATCGTTTCGTCTACGGCGCCGGTGATGCCGCGGTGCTGCCACGATTGATCAGGGCCGCCCGCAGCTATCCCTTCTGGCTGAGTGGTGGCCGCGCTCGTATGTCACTGATCTGGGCGCCGGATTTGGCCAGGATCATCGGTCGCCTGGTGGATCCTGAGGCGGTCGCCGTCGACTCCGACAACCCGGTTTACCACGTTACCGACGGTGAGCCGATCAGCTACCGACGGGTGATCACCACCTTCTGCCATGCTTTCGACTACAAGCCGCCCCGCATCAGCATTCCCTATCGACTGCTCTATGCGCCGGTGCGCTTGCGCGAGCTGTTGCTCGGTATTGATCCTGAAGTTGCGGCATCCTCGGTGACGTCGATCCGTCTCAAGCTCGTCGCCCAAGATAACGACTTCTCGAATCGAAAGCTGGCGAGCCTGTTACCCGATCTCGAGTTGACTTCCTTCGAAGAAGGCTTCCGTCAGTCCTTGGATTTTTACTCGCAGTACCGTTAGCAGGTTGTTTGAATCGAGCGATCCTATCCCAATGTTGAAACGCGTCCTGGTTCCCATATGTCTGCAGTTCCAGCGAGTGGTGATTTTCGCCGTCTTCAAGACCGTCTTTTTCTTGAAAGTCCGGAATCCGAAGTACATCCCGCGCTCCGGCCCTGCGATTATCGCTCCCAACCACCAGACCCGATTCGACGCTCTGCCGATCGGCTACCGGGTGCCGCAACCCGTTTTCTGCGCCGTCGACCGCGACTACTTCGACAAGCCGGGGATCGGCTGGTGGCTACGCACCTTTCGTGGCGTGCCGCTGGGGGAGCGTCGAGATCGTGACGGTTACCAGCAATGTCTCAAGGTAATCCGCGAAGGCCACCGCCTGATCCTCTTCCCCGAAGGCTCCCTCAGCCGTGACGGCAACCTGCGCAAGATCCAATCCGGCGCCGCTCGCGCCGCCCTCACCTGCGGCGTCGACATCGTGCCCGCCACCATCGTCGGCGCCTTCGAAGTCTGGCCCCGCCATCAGCCTTACCCCCGGCTTTTCAAGCCGATGATCGTCAAGTTCTATCCGCCGATCCGGTGTGAAGCCGTCACCGATAAGGTTGAACTCAAGCGGCGCATCGCCGAGGTCAATGAGCAGCTCGAGCGCATCATGAAACGTCGTCTCGAGGCTTGGCGCCGGCTGCAAGCCCGTCGGGTAGGCTAGAGCCTGACTTCGCGGTTGCACCTTTGCCTGGGCTCTTATAGCCTTTATGGGATAGGTGTATTTGAAATACTAGATAGGATAGATCATACGAAATAGGATAGATCATACGAAACATGATTTCCTAAGAGGAGGTTAACAAAGTCTTGTCGAATCCCACCCCTGCGTGTTGTGAGATGGGTTTGTGTGCTGACGCTCATCTTGTCCGCTCCTACCTTCGGATCTGAAGGTGATGACTGTCAATACTGCCATGACTTTCTAGATCGAGGTGAATGTGTTGATGTTACGGTCCCTTCCCCAAGTCTCGACACCTTCAGCAACTGCCAAGGCACTCGAGTGTGTCGGACCATAAGAGTCATCTTTCCCGACGGTAGCTCGACAGTACTTACCATATGTAGACCCGGTTGTTTGGGCGATTTCTGCATCTGGGTGTGAAACATGCTCCAGCAGTTTACCGGCTCTTCTTTTTCCAGCCGTGAGCCGCTAAATAAACCGACTCTTGAACTGGGTATAGCTTCGGGTAAGTTCAGTTTTGTTTTTATCTTGGCCTTAGTGGCTATACTGAACGCCGTCGATGCCTCAGCGTTCACTGTGCGGTTCGAAACAAACCACGGTGCAGTTTGCTCGGGGCCTGGGACGCTGCGAGCTGACGGCAGCCAGATCGAGGTCTCGGTCCCAGGGTCGATCCAGCTCGAAGAGCAACCCGAAGCCTTGACCTTGAGCCTCGCAGGCTGCTGGTCGCCACCCGCCTCACAGATCGACTTCGGGGCCCCGGAGGTGGTTCTTACGCTTTGGCCGAGTGGATACGTCGGCGGAAGTGTAGACCCCACATTCGAGACCTCGGACTTGGCCGTGCAGTGGATCTCCAGTGCCAGGGAGCCCGAGCTTTCTAACCCTCCACCGAGCGGATCCATGCCCTGTCCGGTAGTAGCCAGCCAATGGCAATGCCCGATTCCGATCGGGCATTGGGATCTACGCCTCAGCACTTCCGAGCTGGCACCGACCTACTTTTGGGATGTGGAAGTCACCGCAGAGCTTCAGCTCGACCTTGGAGCACTCGAGCTGAACCCGGGCTCACGGGTTTCCGGCGTAGTCGAGGTGGCAGCGGGAAGCCCGACTGAGATCGAGTTGACACTCGAACCAGACTTCGCGATTCGCTCGGCAGAGGACCGACGACGCTTCGATTTACAGGCTCTCACTACTCGATCCGACGAAGAAGGAGTGTTCACGTTCTCTGGTGTTCCAGCCGGCACTTACGTCTTGCGAGCTGAAGGGCCCTTTGACCTCTCGACCAGAGAGCTGCGCGGGCTCGAAGTGGTCGAACAGCTGAACCTGAGGTTGGAGGAGCCGCTCATCCTGGAGAGGAAACGCTGGCTCGAAGTCGACATCTCGCCGGGTGTCGACCCGCACCACGAGCCCTGGACCATGCGACTTGGGGTTCGCAGCCCTCATGGCTCGAGCTACCAAGCCCACAGCGAGCTCCAAACCCAAGGTGGCTACGTTAACTTCGCTGGCCTCGACGACGGTCATTATCGAGCCGTCGTGCTCGACTCTAAGCGGCAAGAGTATGGCGCCGAGTTGATCGAGATCGGCACCGCAGGCGACGTAAGCATTACTTTCGAGCTCGACTTTGTGCCGATCACCGGTATGGTGCGCTCGGGCGTCGAACCCATCGCCGGCACGCTCTCCCTGACCTCCGACGCTCCCAATGGGTCCGGGGGTAAGATCGAGCTAAGGGTAGCCGAGGACGGTAGGTTTGCAGGCACGATTCCGCGTGCTGGCGCATGGCGCGCTCACTTCGAAACGGGCAAGCAGCGGCTCGCTCTGCCCGAATCGATACTGATCGAGCACGAACCATCTGGAGCCACCCAACTCGACATCGTACTGCCGGGTGGGAGGATCGAAGGCAAGGTGATCGATGAGGAGCGCGAGGAGCTTGGCAAGGTCATCGTTACCGCACTGCGGGGCAGGCGCCTACTCGCGCAGACGCGCGTCGCGCCGGACGGCACCTTTCGTATACTCGGTTTGAGCGAGGGGTCGCTCGACCTGGTTTGCGATGCCACGGACTCTCGGGGGGCGGGGCCGGTATTAGTCGAGGTCCGCGAAGATCAGGCTTCCAAGATCGAGATCGAGCTGGAGGCCTGGCGCAGCGTGAAGCTGCGCCTGGTGTCTGCGGGCCGACCGGCGAGCGGAGCCACCGTCATCATCCGCGACCCGCGGTTTGGAGGGCGGCAGGTACATCGGGTCGGCCCGTCCGGGGTGATCGAGACCCAGTTACCCCCGCGGCAACAGAGGCTCGGTATCTTCGTGCGACCTGGCCGGGCGCCACGCGTGATGCGCAACATTCCGATCAGCGAATCCTTCGACCATGCCACGGTAGAGCTCTCGGACGTTGGCGGCGAGCTTGTGATTCCGTTTCGGCGCGACACACTTTCGCAAGTACTGAGTCATGCCGGAGCATCGTTCCGCATCGAAGAGCTGATCTCACCGGCGTTCGAGTCGATGGCCGAAGAATTCGACAACGACACCGGTTCGTTTCGTATCTTGGTCGAGAGTGGCGACTACGAGCTCTGTCGACAGGCCGAAAAGCCAGTCTGTCGCTCGGCCTACCTGGCGCCGAGTTCATGGGTGGAGCTGACGATGCCCTACCTGGAGAAGGAGTAGGCGGAACAGCCGATGCGAAATTTTTGAGGATGGATCAAAAGCTCGAGAATCATCGGGAGTCAGGATGAAATCCCTGCTGCCTCTTGTCTGTTGTTTGAGTCTGCTTGTGCCCCTTGCGGCTCAAGCGAAATCGGGGGAGATCACTGCACCCTCTGGCTGGCTTGGTCTCGGCATCACTTGTGAGCACGATGCGGAAACCGAAGATAGCTTCCTTTTGGTTCACGGCACGGCTCCCAGCGGCCCCGCGTCCAAGGCCGATCTCGAGGCCGGTGATATCATTCAGCAGGTCAACGGCGTAGACGCTGGCTGCCAGACGCAGCTTGATGTGCTCGAACTCTTTCGAGACCTCGAAGCCGGACAGCGGGTGCGGCTCTCCGTGCTCCGGGCCGGGGAGCGGAGGGTCGTCGAACTCCAGGCGACTGAGATGCCTGAGCATCTCGAAGCGATGTGGGTCCGACAATATCGGCGACTTCGGACTGAGGACGCGGCCAACGATTTACCGAGAAGATGATCTTTTTTCGAGCACGTCTCTGCCAGCCCTGGCTGAGTCTCGGAGGGGCAGTATTTAGTAGCAGGAGAGACTTCAGCTCTGCGTGAAGGCGAGCTAACTCGTCTTGTGGGGCGGCTTGATGTCGATTCTCAGTAAACGGTCCTGCAAGGTACCGTCGAGGTAGGCTTGACGACAGGCTTGGCGGCGGACTTTGCCGCTGGTGGTCTTGAGGATGGCACCTGGAGGCGCCACCAGTAGAACGTCGCAAGAGATGCCATGGTCGTGTTGAACAATCGAGCGAGCGGCATGTACGACGTCGTCGAGTTGCTCGGGTGCCAGCTTCTTGTTCGACACTTCGGTCATCACCACGATCTGCTCACGCTCGATGCCAACTAAAAGGCCGTCGCCATTGCTGGAGGGCGGCGCTGAGAAGGCGACGGCACGGCCAGGTCGAATCAGGTCGTGGCTGGAGAAGACCGATTCTTCGAGATCCTGTGGGTAGACGTTGCGGCCCCGCAGGATGATTAGATCCTTGATGCGGCCGGTGACGAATACTT
>JAJCXQ010000248.1 GCA_029263355.1 Acidobacteriota bacterium
CCCGCGGCCGATCAAACTCTACCCTACGGCAGCCGCAACGCGGACCGATGGTTTCCCCTGCGCCGCGAACTCAACGCGCCCTATCTCGACGCCATGAAGCCACACCAGATCAACATTGTCCGTCGTCATTGCGGCGAGCTCGCGTCCCGTCTCGGCTACAACCCACCTTCGAAGTAGCCGCGGTGACCCAGGAGCAACAACCCGGAGTCATAGCGACCCACAGTCTCTCCGACGGCAGCGCTTTCGGTATCGGTCTCGAGCTCTTGATCAAACCCAAGTTGGGAATTGAGCTCGTCGGCGTCTTTGGAGTTTTTGACACCGACCTTAGGATCGGCACCTTGACCGCCACCGGTGAGCTCCCGGCCGAGATCTTCATGCTGGGTTTGGTTTATCACTTCGCCCCCGAAAAGCGCGCCGACTATTACGTGGCGCATTCTTCGCCCAGAGCAACTTTGACGACCTGACGTTTCAAACTACCTCCGGGCCCGAGATTCTGCGCTTCGACGACGATCAGGGGTTCGGCGTCAAAGTTGGAGTCGACCTACCGTTCACGGCGGGTAGTCGCTGGGGATTCGACGCCGAGCTCCGCTACCTCACGACCATCCTCGAAGGCGAAATCGAAGGCCAGGGTGACTTCGACCTCGGTCTGCTGATTCCCGCGGTCGGTGCCAGCTATCGTCTCTGAGACCCTCATCGCTTCTGGGGCCTTGCCTCCGACAAACAGCGCGACCAGCGACGCCAGCGGCATCGGACCGGTCACTGGCGTGCGGTGGATCCATCCCAGCGCCGCGGCTTTGCTGACTCTCAGCGGACACCGTTCGCGGTGCAGGCCAACACGACGGGCGGAACGGGCCGGTTCGTTTCGACTGAGCCCCTCGCTGCGTGCGGGCTAAGTGGCCTCTGGTACCCATTGCCGGAAAGGCTAAACCGGTGCCTGGCCCGAGTCGGGCCAGGCGTCACTAACGAAATCGACTACCAGCCGTGGCGTCCGCCGCCACCACCACCGCGACCACCGCCGCCACCGCCGCGGTTTCCCCGATCTTCACGAGGACGCGCCTCGTTCACATTCAGGCTCCGGCCCCCCATATCCTTCTGGTGGAGCGCCTGGATCGCTTCGTCGGCACCATCCGACATCTCCACGAAGCCGAAGCCCCGCGGCCGGCCGGTGTCGCGATCGGTGATCAGATTGACGGACTCGACCGTCCCAAACTCACCGAACATATCGCGGACCTCATCGTCGGACGCGCTGAACGGCAGATTACCTACGTAAATCTTCTTCGACATGACTCACATCTCCTGTCCGCCATTGTGACCTGAGAGCCAGTGGGCGGAAAAACGTGCATGGTTGCTCGGCCAACGTGGCCGAAGCCCACGGGCTGCTATGAGGAGGCGTTGGATACTCGATTGCAGGAAAGAGACGGTGGGATGTCGCTTCTGACGGGGAGTAGCTTTCGGTCCGTTGGCGACCCGACCTATTCACTATTTCAGTTTCAAGCGTGAAGAGCAAGCCGTGAGAAAGCGGTTCCAGACTTCTCAGCGTCTTCACTCTTCAACTCTTCAACTCTTCGCTCGAGGCCGCGCAAGAACTCTCTAGGAATCAACGATTACCGTCCGCAAAGATTGCATGAAGGAAAGTGACTCAGGAAGACTCCACAGCGGATGCGGATAAACCTGTGGAAAAGCCACCGGAAAACGCCGGGAGCACCGATTTTTCTAGTCTTGAATGCAGATTGCACATGTTCCTGTTCAATACTTCTAAGCGACTCCTTTTCAATGACTTGCATTTTCTTCGAAAAAGAGTCGAATCTTCCAGACCCACGTGACCGGGCAAGTTTCCACAGGACAAAAACTTCGCTGCATCGAGGACTGGAATCTAAACGCTTGTTAAAGAAGGAGTTAAGGCTCTTGGCCTCCTTCGATCAGAGGATTTTTGTGGGCTCTGAGCCCATCGTCGGTCGACCGACGCCAACCCAACGTCCTACGTTGACTCCGCCCTGTCGCGACGCGACTCGAGGAATGCCTCAACTGCACGGAGGTTCTCGGGCGAGCCGTAGAACTGCTCGAGGGTTTCGTCCTCGCGAGCGATCGACGCCTCCAACGAGCTCTCCTCACCTTGACGAATCAGACGCTTGCAGGAAGCCAGAGCGATCGGCGGAAGCGCCGCGAGCTCGGCCGCGAGTGTGCTGACTCGCCCCATCATGTCTTCGGCGGGGAACACCCGGTTGACGAGCCCCCAATCGGCCGCTGTGGCGGCGTCGAGCGGCCGTGCACCCAGGATCAGCTCATTAGTCCGCTGGCGACCGATCAATCGCGGCAGGGTGAAGGAGCTACCGAACTCGAGAACCAACCCGAGACGCACGAAGGGAGTTAGGAAGGTTGCGTCGTCGGCTGCGTAGACCATGTCGAAATGCGGCAGCAAAGTGACACCCATACCGACCGCCTGCCCGTGAACGGCGGCGATCAGCGGTTTCGAAAATGCGCACAGATGCTGGTGTAAGGTGCCGACTCGCTTGGGGCCTTCCAACTCACCGCGGCCGATCGCCAGGAACACCCCCATATCAGCGCCAGCACAGAAGCTATCTCCGGCGCCGTTGATGACAACAACCCGCACCGCCTCATCAACCGCCGCCGCTCCAAGAGCGTCCCGGAGGTCGGTTGCCAACTCAGGGCTGACAGCATTCTTCTTGTGCGGTCGGTTCAGCGTCAACGTGCGGACAGCGGCTTCGTCACTTACCAGTAGATTCTCGAAAGAGCTCATGTTTACCTCGCGGTTAATTGGGTTGGGCGTCGCCCAAGGGTGCCCGAGCGTCGCCTGATCCTAAGCTGATTCTGCTCCTCTTTGACCGCACCGCCTAACGGGGAACAAATTCTTCAATATTTTTTGGCGGGATCTCACCCCGTTCTCCGTATCTCCAACCGCAGGTTGATCCCATTCCCACCCGTTCGCGGTTGGCGTGCCCAGATCGAGCACACCAACCATAGCCCACGTGCTATAAATAGTCTTTCCTCCCAAGGAGCCCTAAAGCATGTTGACTTCACACTGGACCAGGCTCACCTGTCTCACAACCTTGTTGATTCTCTTCTCAACCGTTGCCGGTCTGGCCGCTGAGAAGGGTCCAGAGCTCGGGCAGCCCGACATTGGAGGCCCCCCAAATCCGATCCTCTTTGTCACCCAATTTCCGATAGCCAACGACTTCGCCACCATCGGCTCGACGTTTGGTAACCACATTTCGCGGATCAGCCGAGTTGGGCGTGGCGGCGACCTCTATGTCCTCTACCCTGGGGGTGAGCTCTGCAACGTAACGCGCACCAACGGATATGGTGAAGCTGGAGTGTTCCAAGGTGAAAACGCCATCGCCGTGCGAGATCCCCATGTCCACTGGGACGGGACCAAGGCGCTCTTCAGCATGGTGATCGGCGCTCCCACCCAACAATTCGACGTCACGGTGGAGTATTGGCAGATCTACGAGGTCACCGGGCTAGGCGCCTGCTCGACCACCGCAATTTCCAAGATCCCCAACCAGCCTGAAGACTTCAACCTGATCACGCCCATCTACAGTCCCGACGGCCGTATCGTGTTTACTTCGGATCGCCCGCGGGATGGTCGACGACACCTTTACCCGCAGCATGACGAATACGAATCCACCGCGACCAACACCGGCCTGTGGAGCCTCGATCCTGCGACCGGGACCTTGGATCTGTTGAACCACTCCCCCTCCGGGGTCTTCAGTCCGATCGTCGACAGCTACGGCCGCATCGTCTTTACTCGCTGGGACCATCTGCAACGCGATCAGCAAGCCGAAAATCCGGCGTTCGAGACCTTCACTTGGGCCAGTGAGGAACCCGATGCCGCGATCATCCCGTTTGCGGAGACCTTTCCCGAGCCTCGGCTCCCAGAACCCGGGTCAAACGTCAACGGCCTGCGGATCAACCACTTCTTCCCGTGGCAAATCCATCCCGACGGCACCGAAGAAGAGACGCTCAATCACATCGGACGTCACGAGCTCCACGACTTCTTCTCGCGGTCGTTCACCGACGACCCCAACCTCACCGATTTCATCGCTGCGGTCTCCGGTCGAGTGAACCCCAATTCGGTGCTCAACGTCTTCCAGATCGCCGAAGACCCCACCAGCGCCGGCACCTACTACGCGGTTGACGCTCCCGAATTCGAGACCCACGCTTCTGGACGCATCCTGCGCATGAGCCTACCGCCGGGGCAGGCTCCAGATCAGATCGCACTGAGCTACGTGACGCACCCTGATACCGATGGAGTGGTCCCCGATGGCGATCCACCACCAGCGACTCACACCGGCCACTATCGAGAGCCCCTGCCTCTCACCGACGGCTCCCTTTATGCGGTGCACACCTCTGAGACCCGTGGCGCCGACAACGAAGGGACGCGGTCTGCACCGCAGCCGCGCTACGATTTCCGGATCAAGCAGTTGACTGCCAGCGGCGCCTATTTCGAAGCTGGAGCCCCTCTCCTTCCCGGCCCAGGCATTGTCCGGGAGATCCAATACTACGACCCAGATTTCCTGGTGTCCTACAACGGCCCACTGTGGGAGCTGTCGCCGGTAGAAGTACGGAGTCGGCCACAACCACCGATCCTCAGTACCCCTTTGGACACACCCGAGGCTCAAATTTTCGCTGAAGAGGGCGTCCACACCGGGACCTTCCGCAACTTTCTCGCCCAGCGTGATCTCGCCCTGGTGGTGAGCCGCGACGTCACGACCCGCGATGCCCTGGACCGCCAGCAGCCCTTCAATTTGAGGATCCCGGGAGGCACCCAAACCACCGGCGCGGGTGGAATCGTCTACGACTCTCTGTATATGCAGTTTTTCCAGGCAGATCAGATCCGCGGCATAGGTGGCGCCGACGACCCGGCCCCCGGGCGTCGGGTGATCGCTCAGATCATGCACGATCCGGCAGTCTCCAATCCACCGACAGCAGGCCCTGCGGGCAGTGTGACCCTAGCTCCGGATGGCTCGATGGCCGCGATCGTGCCGGCGGAACGGGCCATGACCTGGCAGATGACCGATCCGGCTGGTGAGCCGGTGGTCCGCGAACGTTATTGGCTCACGTTCCAACCCGGAGAGATTCGCGTTTGCGCTTCCTGTCACGGGCTCAGCAGTGCCGACCAGGCAGGTCAGAACACACCGATGAACCCGCCCGAGGCTCTACGTCACCTCCTACAGTTCTGGAAAGCACAGAACGGAGACATCTTCGGCGACGGCTTCGAGACCGGCGACGCGAGCGCCTGGTCAACCTCCAGCGGGCGGTAAGGGACGGCCCCGGCTCGTCGAGTCGTACTTGCAAGCGCAAATCGCCTCAACGCGGCTCGTCGAGTCGTACTTGCAAGCGGGAATCGCCTCAACGCGGCTCGTCGAGTCGTACTTGCAAGCGCAAAAGTGGTTCGACCAGCCTCGTCAAGTCGTATTTGCAAGCGCAAAAGTGGTTCGACCAGCCTCGTCAAGTCGTATTTGCAAGCGCAAAAGTGGTTCGACCAGCCTCG
>JAJCXQ010000249.1 GCA_029263355.1 Acidobacteriota bacterium
TGCCCAAAGCCTATGCCGGTTACACCGTGCGGAGTTTGCTGCGCGATCCGGCCTATCGGGCGCGCCACCTGGCGGTGGAGATCGCCGGCTGTGTGGCGGGTCTGGGCTACTACCGACGACACCGGCGGTTCGCTGCCCGGCCGGCGCGGCTCAATCTCGACGAAGCGACGGTGCGCGTTAGCCTCGAAGGCCCGAGTCCAGGAACGGCGGTGGCGACCGGTGGGTGATCAGGTCATGACACGGAGATTCAGCGCAACATCCGGCCCAGAAGTGTCGGTGATCATCCCGGCCTACAATGCGGCCAGGACGTTAGAGGAGCCGTTGGAGTCGCTGGTTGCCCAGACCCACGCCGACTGGGAAGCCCTCGTGATTGACGACGGCTCAACGGACGAGACCAGCGCGGTCGCCGACCGCTTCGCCCAGCGCGATCCCCGGTTCCGGGTCGTGCGTCAACCGAATGCCGGGGTCAGCGCAGCGCGCAACAACGGTATCGCCCAGGCGACGGGAGAGTGGCTACTCTTCCTCGACGCTGACGACACGATGACGCCAACACACCTCGAGCTAATGACCGCGGCGTTGGCGCAAGACAACAGCCTCGATGCGGTCACCTGCGGCTGGGCATCGGTGTCGATGGATGGCTACCGTACCTGTACGAATCTTCCTGACGTAGAGGGGGATCTTTTCGAACATTTGGCTGTGGATTGGCGGTTCGCGATTCACGCCTGTTTGGTTCGCAAGTCTCTAGCGCAGGAGGTTGGCGGGTTCGACGTTGAGCTTTGTACGAGTGAGGACTGGGATTTCTGGCAGCGGATCGCCCGTCTCGGCGCCCGGTTCGGCGCGGTACGCGATGTCCTGGCGTTTTACCACATGCGCCCGGGCTCGGCCTCGAAACAAGCTCGTCAGATGTTGGTCGATGCCATGAAAGTGCTGGAGCGGGGGCATGCTCCCGATCCTCGGGTACCGAGGCCGCATCCGGTTTACCCGGACGGTATGGAGAAAGATCCGGAGACCCTGGTTTTCCAACGCAGCTACTTTCTGTGTTTCTCGGCAGGCCTGATTGTCGGCGCCAAAGGTGACGCTCGTCCCCTATTGCAGCTGATGCGCGGTGAAACCAACCCACTACTCGAGCCATATTTTGTTGCTGATTGGATGGTGTCTGCAGCGATCGACGCCAGCGGTCGCCCGGTAGGGGAATGGGCATTGGCGTGGCGTGAGGCCGAGCCGCATGCAACCGACTTCCTAGAGGCGCTGGAATCCCATGCCGACGCGCCAGGTGTCGCAAGGCGCGCACGGGTCTTGGCTTGGATTTTAGTGCGGGTGAAGATGGCGGATGCGAGCCTGAGTCATCGGGTGAAAGCACTGCCGTTGAAAGCGATGCTGCGTTTGATGTACATCAAAAGGGACGTTGTCCGTTGGCTTGGGAAGCTGGTGGGCCATTGCAAGCAGTTGGCCACCAATAGTTTGCGGATGATGCCGCGGCTTTATGCTCGTTACCGCAAAATCCGCCAACGGTACGCTCGGCCGGAGAGTCGCAGCTCCCTCGACGAGTTCTTCAAGCAGAAGGCTGACCCGTGGGGTTACACCAGTCCCTACGAGCAGACGAAGTATGAACAGACCCTGGAGTTGATTCCAGAAGGCACCCAAAACGTGTTGGAAGTGGGCTGCGCCGAAGGCCACTTCTCGGCCCAATTGGCGCCGCGGGTTGGCCGTTTGGTGTCGACGGATATCTCACCGGTAGCGGTGAAACGCGCCGCCGAGCGGTGCGCTGAATACGATAACACCAGCTTCCAGACGTTGGACTTGGCGAAGGATCCCATTCCGGGGCGCTTCGATCTCATCGTCTGTAGCGAGGTGCTCTACTATCTAAGACGGGTCCAGCGCCTGGAGGCAGTGGCGGAGCGGTTCGCGGCAGCGCTCGAGCCAGGTGGGCAGCTGGTGATGGCGCATGCCAATCTGACCGTTGACGATCCCGATCATCCAGGTTTCGACTGGAGCTTCAACTACGGGGTCAAAACGATCGGTGAGACCTTCGCCGCGCGCCCTTCTCTGAGCTTCGCCGAAGAGTTGCAAACCCCCTACTATCGGGTGCAACGTTTCAAACGAGCTGAGGATGATAGCCATCGTCAGGCCCCCGCCATTCGCACAGTAGAGCATTCGCCGCCGCCACCGGAGGTCGAGCGCCACATGGTGTGGAATGGGGTGGGAGATCGTCTGCCGATCCTGACGTACCACCGCATCGCCAATAGCGGATCGGAGGCCCTGGCGCCCTATCGGGTCTCGGTGGCGGACTTCGAAGAGCAACTGCGTTACCTGCGGGATCACGACTATCACAGCATCGATCTCGCCACCTGGTCTCAGCACGTGGTGTTCGGTGGCGCTCTGCCGCGCGGCGCGGTGTTGATCACCTTTGATGATGGCTATCGCGACTTCAAGGACAACGCTTGGCCGCTGCTCGAGGAGTACGGCTTCTCGGCGACGGTGTTCCTGGTGGCCGACAAGATCGGAACAACCAACGACTGGGACGCGGAATACGGCGAGACCGTAGAGTTGATGGATTGGCGCGAGCTCCGCGAGCTGCAAGCCGCGGGGGTGTATTTCGGATCACACACCGCGACACATCCCTGGTTGCCATCGTTGTCGTGGCGGCAGGTGATCCGAGAGTTGCAGCGGTCGAAGAAAGTTTTGGAACAAGGTTTGGGTGCGCCGGTTGACTCGTTGGCTTATCCTTGGGGTGCTTTCAACAAGCCGATTCAGTTTTTGACCGGAGCCTGTGGTTTCGAGTTTGGCCTGTCCACCGCACCGGGAGTGTGCGAGCCGTCCCACTCTCTGTTGGCTTTGCCGCGGCTCGACATCGAAGGGACGGACAGCATCGAGTCGTTCGCCGCCAAGCTCGAGGCGCGAGCCTCGGAGTCGTCACCCAGCACCAGCAGCCAGGTGATCCGTGAGCCTCTCTTGATCTGATGCATCGATATTCATTTGTGACGCCACCACCAACGATTTACCTCACGACCTCGAAGACGCTAAAGCGATGCAAGATTCGATTGAAACTCTGACGATGGCGCCTCCCGCGCAGCCCTCGGTGCGCCCGGTGGGTGTACGACGTTGGCTGTTGTTGGCGCTGGTCTTCATCGGCTTCGCGACTTCGGTGCTTTACTTCAGCTGGTGGTTCCGGGACGGCAGGATCTACGATCCTTGGCTCGCCTTGTGCTTTGGCTTGGCGTTGTTCTATGTCGCGGTGCAGGTGTATTGCGCCTGCTACGTTTATCTCAAGATCGAGTCCCCCGAGACCGAGCCGCCCCCCGACGGGTGGTTAGTCGACGTCTTCATCCCGGTGTACGACGAGCCCCATGAGATGGTGGAGCGCAGCCTGAAAGCAGCATTGGCGATTCGTTACCCCCACCGAACCTTCTTGTTGGATGATGCTCGTGATCCACGTTTTGCAGCCCTAGCGAAGCGGCTCGGGGTCGAATACTGCGTGCGCAGCGACAACCGTGATGCCAAAGCAGGCAACGTCAACGCCGCTCTGTCGGCTAGCGATGCTGAGTTCGTGACAATTTTTGATGTCGACCACATCCCCGAACCCGATTATCTCGACTCGATCTTGGGACATTTCCGCGACGCCAGTGTCGGCTTCGTGCAGAGCGCGGTAGGTTTCTCCAACGCCTGTGAGTCGTGGATCGCCCGTGCCGGCGCCGAGCAGTCGACCGATGCTCTCGGCCCGACGTCGATGGGTATGTATGGCTGCGGTGCGGCGCAAGTCTGGGGCAGTCACTGCACCTTCCGTCGCGCCACTCTCGACAGTATCGGTGGCCATCAGACCGGTTTGGCTGAAGATCTCCACACCTCGTTGCGGGTCCACGCTGCGGGTTGGACTTCGGTATTTGTGCCATCGCTCAAAGCCCTGGGCCTGGTGCCGGGAGACCTGATGGCTGCCGCCAAGCAGCAATTCAAATGGGCTCGGGGTGTTTTCGAAATTTTGCTGGAAGTGTATCCGCGGGTCTGGAAGCGCCTGTCGTTGACCCAGAACCTGGCCTATGCGGTGCGCTTCACCTACTACCTGATCGGTACCGTCTTTCTTGCGCATTCAGTGTTAGCGGCGGCAATTTTGACCTTCGGCCCGTTGTCGGCCCGTGCCGCTTTCAGTGAGTATCTCCTGCACTCGATTCCATTTGCGGCCTCAGTCATTTTGGTGCGTCGCGCCGCGCTTTCGGCTTGGGGGGGGAACTCGTCATCGATGGCATCCAACTGGCGGGGTTACGTGCATACGTTCCTGTTGTGGCCGGTTTATACCTTGGCGTTGGTCCTAGCGTTGTTGCGCATTCGCGTACCGCACATCTCGACCCCTAAGAAGACCTCACGCCGAATTCCGCCGATCCTGGTGGTGCCTCAAGTGACGTTGATGGCAGTTCTGTTGGCCGCGGTGGGCTCGCGCTTGGTGCAAGGGTGGGTGATGGCGGACGTGTTCCCGATCCTTTTTGCGTTGGCCCTCGCCGCCATCCAGGTTTTTGCGGTCATCCATACCCGCCAGCCGGCTGCCACCCAACAAGAAAACTGATCCGTCATCGAGCGTGCGGTGGCAGAATAGGCGCGATGTCTATGTCTCGAGCTCCAGCCATGACTCGACGGATCGTCTTCGCAGGTTGTTTCCTGCTGGCTGCCATCGCGCCAGCATCGGCTCAGGACGTGGTCGACCCGTTGACCCTGATGCAGCGCCAATTTGTCGAGGCCTACAGCGGTGGCGATATCGACACCGCGTTGCAGGTCGGCGAGGAGCTGATGTCGCGTCAACCAGGCAACGCGTTCGTGGCCTACGATCTAGCGCGGTTGCGGGCGGCGCGTGGGGAGCTCGCCTCGGCGCTCGCATGGCTGCTCCAGGCCTCGGAGGCTGGATTTGCCGAGATCGCTGTGCTCGAAGAGGATGCCGATCTCGCGACGGTGCGACAGTCCCCTGGATTCCCCGCCATCCTCGAGCGGGTCCGAGCCAACCAGGCAGCTGAGAGAGAGGCCTTTCAAAGGCAAGTGGCGGCCCATCCGCCCCAGTTGGTGCCACCGCGTCGCCTCGACCCCGAAAAGCCCGCGCCGTTGATCTTGGCGCTCCATGGTCGCGGGGGTCGCGGCGGACCGATGATGCAGCTTTGGGAGACCGTTGCCCGCCAGCTGGGAGCGGTGCTAGCGGTGCCCGAGGCGCTGAACCCCTACGCGAGTGGGTTCCAATGGGGAACCCAGGAGGAGACCGCCTACCAGATCCTGCAAGCCATCGAAGTCGCCGCCGCCAAGTATCCGATCGATCGCGATTGTGTGGTGCTGAGCGGCTTCTCCCAAGGCGGTCGGCTTTCGATCTCCACCGCCTTTCGTCATCCCGAGTCCTTTACCGGCGTCATTGTGATGGGCTCCGCAATGGATCGCGGAACGAGCTTTCCAGAGCTTACCGGCGCCGACTTGCCGCGCTTCTTCTTCATGGTTGGAGACCAAGATCGCGTGGTGGAGCGCACCCGCGAAACCTCCAAACGATTCAGCGAGCGCGGCATCGCCCAGCGTCTGGTGGTTTATCCGGGCCTCGGGCATACCTTTCCCCAGGACTATGTTCGACAGCTCAAGCGTGCAATTCGTTTTGTGAAAACGTGCGCTGACTAGCGGAACGGGTCTCTAGACGGGAACTGCGGATCTGGGGTGCAGATGTGATTCGCTGTGCTCTCCCAACTCGGATGCCCTCCTGAGCTATGATGGCTGTTGACCGGTTTTTCGGCGTCCCCTGGAGATGCGGTTTCGTTCCAGGGAGCCGGCAACAACGTGGAGATTCCGATGAAGCTCACAATTCATCTCCCCGAAGATCTTGGGCGCCGCGTCAGCGAGCTTAGCGACCCGGAGTCCTTCGTCACCGAAGCTGTCGTAACAGCCCTCGGCCGTCCCGGCCGCGATGAGGCGCCAGCAGTACCCGCTCCGTCTCGCTGGGCGCGGTTGGTGGAGCGTGTCGAGGCGGATCCTGTTCACCTCGACGGGTATTCGGTGCAATAGAAGCGCGCTATACGACAGTTTCGAGACGACTCTGAGTTCCAGCCAGACGTGTGACCCGTCGCTACATCGGAACTTCCATTCCCATCTGATCGGCGGCGAACGCCCATTGATCGGCATAATCCTCGACCTGCATCCAGGTCGGCTTGCTGCCGCCGTGGCCGGCGCGGGTTTCGATCCGCAGCAGGATCGGGTGGTCACAACTCTGGGCATGTTGCAGGGCGGCGGCGTATTTATAACTGTGCCACGGCACCACACGATCGTCGCGATCGGCGGTGGTGATGAGGCTGGGTGGGTAACAGGTGTCCGGGGCGATGTTGTGGACCGGCGAATAAGCGTGCTGAGCCTTGAACTCGTCTTCGTTGTCGCTCCATCCGTAGTCGCTGCCCCACTGATGGGCGTTGGCGCTGGCGGTGTGGTAGCGCAACATGTCGAGGACGCCGACCGCCGGCAACGAGACGCCGAAGAGGTCTGGCCGCTGGGTGGTTACCGCCCCGACCAATAAACCACCGTTGCTGCGGCCATGGATCGCCAGCTTGGGAGTACGTGTATAACGTTCGGCGATCAGCCACTCAGCAGCGGCGATGAAGTCGTCGAAGACGTTTTGCTTTTGGAGCTTGGTGCCGGCTTGATGCCAGGCTTCGCCGTACTCGCCCCCACCACGTAGGTTGGGGATCGCTAGCAGCCCGCCCATCTCCAACCACATGTTCCAGCGTACCTTGAATTCCGGTGTCTCGGAGACATTGAAGCCGCCGTAACCATAAAGCATGGTGGGGTTCTCGCCGTTGCGCTCGAGGCCCGGTTGATGGATCAGGAACATCGGTATCCGGGTACCATCTTTGCTGGCGAAAAAGACTTGTTCGGTCTCGTAGACGTCGGCCTCAGAGGAGATGCTCACCGGCTCACGGAAGGGTGTGGTCTCTCCGCTCACGACATCGAGTCGAAAGACCGTTGGCGGCGCGGTGAAGGAATCGAATTGGAAGAAGGCCTCCGGATCGTCGTCTTTGCCGGAGAAGTCGCTGGCGGTGCCGATACCCGGTAGCTCGACGACACCCAGCTCGGTGCCATCGATCGCGAACCGCACGACGTGGCTGCGGGCGTCGACCAAGTATTGCGCCACGATGTGACCGCCGATCAACTTTGCCTCTGCCAGAGCGTTCTCGGACTCTGGAACCACTTGCCGCCAGTTGGCCGGTTCGGGTGTCTTCAGATTGATGGCCACCACCCGGCCGTTGGGGGCGTGGCGGGTGGTGCGAAAGAAGAGCTCGTCTCCCTGGTTTCCCAGGAAAACATGAAAAGCGTCCCAATCGTCGAGCAGGCGGATCAGTTTAGCGTTGGCAACGTCCAGCTCTCGAACATAAACGCCGTTGGTGGAGTAGCCTTCGAAGAGATTCAAGATCAGGAAACGTCCGTCATCGCTGACTTCTGGGTATGGATCGTAGTTGTTACCGTCGCCGGTGGAGTAGACGTGCCGGTCGTCTGCTTGCGAGCTGCCGGCCCGATGGTAGAAGACCGAAACTTTCTCCGATCCGTCGGCCTTGCCATCTTTCCCCACTGGGTAGCGGCTGTAATAGAAGCCTTTGCTGTTTGGGGACCACACCGCCGTGCTGAACTTCATGTTCCCAACCACATCGTCCAGATCTTCGCCGCTGGCGACGTCACGAATCCGCCAGGTTTTCCAATCGGTGCCACCATCGGACATGCCATAGGCCACCAGCGTTCCGTCAGGGCTGGCTTCCCAGTTGGCTAGGGCCACCGTCGCGTCTTCACGGAAGTTATTGGGATCGATCAACACCCTCGGCTCGGCACCGGGACTGTCCGCAACCATCAGCACGTCGAGCTCTTGGTCGCCGTTGTTGGCTTCGTAGAAATAGCGGGCGCCGCGTTTGTCAGGTACTTCGAAACGCTCGTAGCGCCACAGCTCGGTCATCCGGTCGCGAATCCGTTCGCGGGTCGTCAAGGCCGCCAACTGTGGCTCCGCTAACGCGTTCTGGGCCTCGACGAAGGCGCGGGTCGACTCTGAGCCGAGCTCTTCGAGCCAACGGTAGGGGTCCGGAACCTCGACGCCGAAGTAGTCGTCAGCCTGATCGGACCGTTCGGCCGGCGGATAGTCCAAGGTGAGCTCCTTCGTCGGTGAGCAAGCGCCGCCCACCAATAGCACGAACCCGGCCAAGAGCAGCGCGGACAGATTCACGGTTCCTCGGTCAAACATCATGGGGCGGCTCCTGAGAGTGCGAACGAACGGTGGGAAGGTCACTCGGGGATGGAGAGCTTATCGTGTCAAACGGTCGCCGCCACCCGTCGTTCATCCCGAGAAGCGGAGATCATGGCCCTAAAGTGCTAGCATCCGCTGATGCGGGAATTCGTTCCGCCGAAGGGCGCTGTGATCGAGCTGGATCCCAACCTCTGTCCCCACTGCCATGGCAGGGGTTGGAGAGTCGTGGCCGATGGTGGCGCCGGCTCGGCAACGCGCTGCGATTGCCAGAAACGGGAGCGCGGCAAGGAGTATCTGGCGAAGACCGGAATCCCGGAGCGCTATCGGCGTTGTCGCCTCAGCACGTTCAAGACCACCCACAGCGCCAATCCTCACGTCCGCGAGCAGCTACAGCGTGGTCATAAGATCAGCCAGCGTTATGTCGACCAGTTCTTCGACGTCAAAGAGAAGCGGTTTCGTGAAGCCGGTTTGATCTACATCGGGCCACCGGGAGTCGGCAAGACACACCTGGCGGCGGCGGTGTTGTCCGAGGTGGTCGAACGCTACAACGTGCGGGGAAAGTTTGTCGACTTCACCGCGCTCCTGCACCAGATTCAGTCGACGTTCGACAATTCGTCGTCGGAATCGAAGGCCTCGATTCTGTCGCCAATCGTCGACGCCGAGCTGCTGGTGCTCGACGAGCTCGGAGCACAGAAGCCAACCGAGTGGGTGCGCGACACGCTTTACCTGATCATGAACACTCGCTACACCCGTCGGCTGCCGACGATCTTTACGACTAATTATCGACTCGACAACGTGTCGGCCAACAAACCAGCGGTGGGTGGGGACAGGGTGAGGAAACAGGAGCGTGATTTGTTGTCGACGCGGCTTTCGGAGTTGTTGGTCAGCCGGCTGTACGAAATGGCTCAGCCTGTGAAGCTGACGATCAACGCGGCGGACTGGGACTATCGCCGCGAGGTGAAGATGCATCAGCACCGAGTCGGCAGTTGATCACGGGCAGCCGACGTCCCTGAGGCAAGCATCGTGAGCTCGGAGCGCAGAGATCCAAGATCGAAAGCGCGGCGTAGGCGCCGTGCGTTGGCGCCGCGTCGTCGAGTCCCGCAATTGTCTCGGCGGCGACGGACCTGGGCAGGTGCGCTGGGTGTGGTTTTCGTGTTGGCAGCCCTGGCATCCTGTAGACCCGGTGCGCCGCCGGTGACGACCCCTACCGTGCCGAAGGTGGTGCGGATTCCGCGTGTCACGGTGACACCCAAGACGGTGACGCCACCCAAGACATCGTCTCCATCCAAGACAGAGCCGGCAGAGCCAACACAGACAACGGAGCTCACAGAGCTGCCGGTTCCCTCGACCTCGGTAGTTGGAGATTCGCCGGACGCCATGAGGCCGCTGCTGATTCGGGTCGGTTTGGCGAGTGATCTAAAGTCGGTCGATTTGCCGTGCTGTGATCGGCGATTGACCCTGCGCGCTGGCGCCGAAGTCACATCGCTGTCGGAGGCGATTCGCATCGCTCCCTCGGATACCTTGCGTGATCGAGCGGTCTACCGCCTGCAGGTGGCTGCCTTGAAGGACGACCAACAGGCCCAGGGGCTGGCGCGACAGCTGGCCGAATCCATCAACCAGCAAGCTGACGCGACTTTCGACGCCGGGACCGATCTCTATCGTGTTAGGGTCGGCCGTTTCACGACCCGAGCCGATGCGGATGCCACTCGCGGTCAACTCGAAGCGCTCGGTATCCATGGCAGCTGGGTCGCTACCGAGGGGGGAGACCTGGAGAATCCGGCGTTCGAGATCCAGCGCGACGGCGAGACGGTGCAAGTGGCGGGACGCTGGCTCGAGATCTCCGCGCCACCGGACGTCGGGGTGCCTTACGGCGACAGTCGCTATCGCGGCCAGCTGCTGATCTTCCTCAACGATCGCGGCAGTCTGAACATCGTCAACGAGATCCAGATCGAAGACTACCTGCGTGGCGTGGTGCCCAAGGAAATGGGGCCTGAGCTCTATAAGCAGCTCGAGGCATTAAAAGCTCAGACGTTGGCGGCACGGACCTACGCGGTGCGCAATCTCAGCGAGTTTGCCGAAGAAGGTTTCGACATTTGTTCGACCCCGCGTTGCCAGGTCTACGGTGGCATGACCGTGGAGCACCCGATGTCCGATCAGGCGATCTCCGACACTCGGGGGCTGGTGGCTTTGTTCGACGGCCGGCCAGCGGAGACGCTTTACGGCGCCACCTGTGGCGGACACACCGAAAACGTCGAGGTGGTTTTTCCGCTAAAGACCGGCCCGTACCTGCGAGGGGTGCCCTGCGTCGAAGCCGGCATCAGCACGCTGGCGGGCGACATGCCGCGAGGAGCGCCGTTTCCGGCCGCCCTCATGCAGCGACTGTTGCCGGGCTCCAGCGGCAAACCGGCACGCGCCCTGACCAAGCGGATCGAGCACCTGGCGGTACTCGCTGACTTGCCGGTGCCGCGGGATCGTCTGCGATCGATGGAAAGTCGAGAGGTGTTTCGTTTTGCGATGTCGGTTTTTGATCTGGCAATCGATCAACGTCTGCGCGCCTCTCACCAAGAGCTCGAGAAGCTTGTCGCCGAGCCGCCGTCGGACTGGCGTTCTCGAGACGTCGAGCTTGCCAGCTTCCTGGTTTCGCAGCAACTTGCTGCCGAGCCGGGCATCGCGATAGTGAATGAGTCCGACGCGGAGGAGTTGCTTTACCATCTCGCCATCTACCTGAAGGTCTTGGAGCGGCGATCAACCCGTTATCTGTCACACGGTGATGGACGCCTCGAGGTGCGAACCTCGAAGGGGTTTGGCAGTCATGATCTGCCGGGCAGTTTCGGTACCTTTCGGCTTCAACGCGGCGAGCTACGCTCGGCGCCCCTCGAGGTGCTGGCCAGTGACCGGCTCGAGCTCTACCTCCATCGTGATGACTTGATGGCGTTGGTGCAGCCGGTCGACGCACCGGCGATACGATTCGGCAGCCGTGTGCCCAAGCAGAGCTGGTCACGTTTTGTTCCTGCTGGCCAGCTGCGTTCGGCGGTCCAGGCCAGGTATCCCGGTTTTCCCTTTGAGAGCTTCGAAGTGTTGTCGCGGGGTGTTTCCGGTCGGGTGGGTAAGTTGCGGCTCTTGGGATCAGATGGTCGCAATCTGCTGGTCGAAGGCTTGGCCGTCCGTTGGACGCTCGGCGTCTGGGACACCTTGTTCTGGGCGGAGCCGGTCGAGCGTTCTGATCGTGGTCCCGGTTGGCACTTTCGCGGCAAGGGTTGGGGGCACGGCGTCGGCATGTGTCAAGCCGGCGCGTTCGGTATGGCAATGCGCGGCGCGACTTACCGCGAGATCCTCGGCCACTACTACAGCGGCATCAAGCTCGGGCGAATCAAGCCCGGGGCGGCGCGACCGCGAGCCGCGGGTTAGCCGCTGCTTTCGCTGGAGTGTCAGCGAGCAGCACAAGAAAAAACGGTGGAGCGGCTTACGCCACTCCACCTGCGGACTTATGGGAATTAAGACCCTGGCCTCTCCGCCATCAGGGGGGCGATGGGGTTTAAGGACGACGGAAAGGCCGGGATCTAAAATCAGTAAAGCTGAATTCGGTCTTTTTCGTACTGTTTTTTCCGGTTCAATAGAGGACGCGAAATCCGGTCACGGATCTGGTCATCAAGGTTGAAAAAAGTCGAAAAAACTTCGGGCTGCACCTTCGCCATAGGTTTGCTCAGTGCGATTCGATACGATGAGATCTTGTTGGTAGCGACGATGGCCCCATGATGACCCGCGATAAGAATCCGTTGGAGCTCGACGGTGTCGAGATGCGTTCGTTGGTCGATCAGGCCATGGAGCGGATCGTCGCCCATATCGAGTCGTTGCCCAATCAGCCAGCGTCGAATGTCGCAGGTGGTAGTGAGTTGGCGCGATCCCTTGCCGAGCCATTGCCGGAGACCGGGGCGCCGTTTGCAGAGTTGCTCGATCTGCTGTTCGATCGCGTTGTACCGTGCTCGTTCAACACCGCGGCGCCCAGTTATATGGCGTACATCCCGAGCGGCGGACTGTTCCATGCAGCGGTCGCGGATTTGATCGCTGACTCGGTCAATCGTTATGTCGGCGTCTGGTTGGCTGCTCCGGGACTCGCGCAACTGGAAACCAACGTGGTGCGGTGGTTGTGTGAGATGGTCGGTTATCCGTCAACCGCTGGTGGCATCCTGACCAGCGGCGGATCACTCGCCAACTTCACCGCGGTGGTTACCGCCCGGCAAGAGCGTCTGCCGGAGCAGTTCTTGAACGGCACGTTGTATGTCTCCGAGCAGGTTCATCATTCGATCGTGAAGGCCGCCACTTTGGCGGGCTTCCCGGTCCGCAATGTGCGGCGTGTTGCCGTCGACAAGCGTTTCTGTATGCGCCTCGACGACCTCGAACGCCAGTTGGAAGCTGATCAGCGCGAGGGTTGTCAACCGTTCCTGGTGGTGGCGAGTGCTGGCACAACCAATACCGGTTCGGTCGACGATCTCGAAGCTGTCGCCGACCTCGCTGAGGAGCATCGACTCTGGCTGCACACTGACGCGGCCTATGGCGGTTTTTTCGCTCTCACCGAACGGGGCCGCGAGGCGATGCGTGGCCTGGAGCGTGCCGACTCGATCACACTCGACCCTCACAAGGGTTTGTTCCTGCCCTACGGCAACGGCTCATTGCTGGTCCGTGACCCCGAAGCACTGCGACGTACCCACTCGATCCAAGCCGACTACATGCCCGCCATGCAGGCCGACGGCGACCGGGTCGATTTTTGTGAGATCTCCCCTGAGCTGTCGCGTGACTTTCGCGGACTTCGCGCTTGGTTACCGATCAAGATGCATGGCATCGGTGTCTTCAGAAACAATCTCGACGAGAAACTCGATCTCGCCCGCTGGGCGGCGGCTCAGTTGGCGACGATTCCTGGGCTCGAGGTCATCACCGAGCCACAGCTGTCGTTGGTGGTATTCCGGTTAGCCCCTGAAGGGATGACGGCAACGGAGCTCGACCCGCTGAATCGTGAGTTCCTCGACAGCATCAATCGGCGGCAGCGGGTGTTCCTGACCGGTACTTCCCTGCGCGGGTTGCCCCGAGGGGGAGCCTTCGCCTTGCGAATCTGTGTGCTGTCGTTTCGTACCCATCGGTCGCGGATCGAGAAATGTGTCGCCGACATTCGCTTGGCAGCTGAAGAGCTTGTGGGCGAAGCCGTCGTGACATTCGCTGAGGGGGTTCGATGAAGGTCACGCGTCTCTTTACGATGATGGTCATTGTTGCCGTCTCCGTCGCTGTCGTTTGGCAGAGTTGGTACGAGTTGCGACGCCTGGACTGGATGAAAGGGCCAACTCGAGCCGCCTGGCAATTGCCGGACCGCGTCGTAGCAGAGCTGGGCCTTCGACCGGGTAACGTGGTGGCGGATCTCGGGGCCGGCAAAGGGTACTTCACGTTTCTTCTCGGCGAGGCCGTTGGCCGCAAAGGCCGGGTCTACGCGGTGGATGTCGAAGATCGAATCGTCAGCAACCTGGAGATGCGGGTACAGGTGGAAGACGCTCCGAACGTTGGCGTCATCCATGGCGAGCTTGCCGATCCGCGGCTACCGGACGGTGCTATAGACCTGGTGTTCCTGTGCAACACTTACCACCACATCGAAAGTCGTTCGGGGTACTTCAAGAAACTGAAGCAGGACCTCAAGAAGGGGGGCCGGGTGGCGATCATCGATATGCGTGACGACGTCACCGGTATCGCCAGCCTGTTTGTCGACGAAGACCACTGGACATCGTGGGCCGATCTATTGGGCGAGATGGAGATCGCCGGTTACACCTTGGAGAAACGTTTCGACTTCCTGCCGGTGCAGAACTTCGCGATCTTCCGAGCGAAGGATTGAGGAGGACGGCCCGGGTTAACGCAAGATCCGTCGTCCGAACGTGAATCGTTGGATCCAGTAGTCGCTGGCGGTCACGTTGGTTTCGATCACCCCGCGCGAAGTCGAGGCGTGGATCATGGTCAGAGGTGCGCCCGCCGGTGACGTCACGATGCCGACATGAAAGGGCTTCTGACGACTTTCACCGAAGAACACCAGGTCGCCGGCTTGCAATTCGTCCGGCGCCACCCAACGACCGGTATCGGCTTGATATTCGGCGATCCTCGGCAACTCGATCCCCAGGCTGCGAAATACATGGCGGGTGAACCCGGAACAATCGAAGGCCGCGGGACCATTGCCGCCTAGTCTGTAAGGTGAGCCGCGGAGCCCACGTGCTAACTCAACGGCACGCAGGGTCTGTGCGGTGGTTGTGGTCCGTGAAACGGACGGGATGGGCGTGGCGGGTGCGATGGTCGAGGATCGAGCGGCAGGACCTGGCGTCGACTCACGGACGGCGGGCAGGGGTCGGGTCGGTACAGGAGCCGGGTGCGGTGGCACCGATGCGCAGCCGGTGGTGAGGTAGAAGGCGGCTGCCAAAGTCAGGAGTCTCATGGTCTAGTGGGCATCGGTCGTGGCGATGCTGGATCTCTCAATGGCAGAGGCGATCAACGGTGCCATCCGGTAGAGGCCGTCGAGGTCGAGCATTCCCTCGCGATACATCTGATACCACTCTTCACGTTGGCGCATCACTCGCTGATCGTTGACCAGATGCAGACGTTCGATGGTGAATTGAGCTTTGTCCCTCAAGTCTTTCGGGACTTTGTCCGTCAACACGAGCTGAAGGGAAGGCAAATGAATCTCGAACCATTCATCCTCGACCTCGAAAGGATCAAGGATCCTTGCGTCCACGTTCTGCTTGCTCGCATTGATCCAACCGGCAGCGAAACGATAGTTCGACCACTCATAGGCCAAATGCCTCTCGTGTTTGCAACTGAGAAAATGGTCAACGGTTCCAACCGGAACATGCATACACGAGTAGGCACAGAGCTTTCGGAAGCTGTCTGCGAGCTCAGGTTTGAAGGCAGTCCAATAGTCTCTTGGGCGCTTCGGAGGCGGGTTACGTTCGAGCCAACCGAGGCCCGGTT
Organism: Acidobacteriota bacterium; assembly: GCA_029263355.1. Classification (GTDB taxonomy): domain Bacteria; phylum Acidobacteriota; class Thermoanaerobaculia; order Multivoradales; family J023; genus JAAELT01. The sequence goes on from JAJCXQ010000249.1 coordinate 15,221, forward strand.
TTCGAGCTCTCTGGTCGAACTCTTTCGGCTCTGAAGACTCTTCGAATCGCAGCATGGAGCCGATTCTCTAGGCCGTCACGATCCAGCGCGGCCAGAAAGGGTCGTGACCAGGCACCACGCGGCTCAACTCACGATGGATCTGGTCTCGAGTCTGCAACTCCGGCGGCAAGTCTCTAGAGTCGCCTCGCATCAAAGCCTCCGCCGCCTCGATAGCGCGTTCCGCTTCCTGCGATCTCGCTTGTCGCAATCCAAAGACGTCAGAGGTGAGCCAGCCGATGACATCCCCCTGCTGAGCCCATGGTATGTGCCGCGCCTCGAGGCCGCCATTCTCGAGCTCGAGGAGCGTGATGCTGTCGAGATCAGGATCGAAGCTTGGCTCGATGGAAGCCAAGACGAGGGGGGCATGGGTGCTGGCGATGGTTTGGACTTCTAGGTCGGTACTCAGCTGAGCCAGGATTGCCGATAGCGCCGGGAGGAGTGCGCGTTGCCACTTTGGATGAAGATGCGCCTCGAGCTCGTCGATCAGTAAGACCATACGTGAGGCGGTTGGAGTTTTTCGGAGTTTGGAGAGTGCTTGGTGCTCGCTCCAAGCCCAGACCAAGGCATAACTCAGTGTGAGGATGCGGCGCATACCGGCCGAGGCATGAGTTATCGGCACTTTTCCATAGGGGAGCTCAATCGTCGGGACTTCTCGGGCGTCGCGTGGCGAGATGCGCATGGGTGGCCCCGGCCGAATCGCCTGTCGAAAGTGTGGTGACAGCGTCGCGACGGCTTGGGCCAAAGTATCAAACAGCGGATGGCGTTGGTGTTGCCAGCTGACCCAGTCTCGAATCAAACCGTTACAGACAACGGTTTCGCCGTTCTGAAGCCCTTCCCAAAGCTGCTTGCGGCTGAAATGCGTCGCAGCGCGACGCGAATCGTCGAGGGCCTCTTTGCGATCCTGCTGCGAGAGTCCGAACCGTGCCGGATCCCATATCGAGATGCCGCCCTCGGCTCGCAAGTAGACGACAAGACCCGCTCCAGGCTCCTTGCGACCAAGTTCGGTCCAAGAGATTTTTTGGAAGTCGTAGTCGCTGAACAGGTCGCCGTCCGTCGAGGGAGCGACTCGACATCCGATTCTGGGTAGAGATGACTCTTCTCCCGGAAAGGCTTGGTGATCGGACCAGGTGCCGGTGAGGATCCACCAGATCACTTCGAGCGACAGCGTCTTGCCGAGCCCGTTGTCGCCGGTCAGCAGGTTGATCCGAGGTGACAAATCGAGTCGAAAATTCTTGGCCGGCCCGACATTCGTCAGTAGAACGTTGGTCAAGCGCCACGGACCAGCCGGAAATCCAGGGCCGTTTCGAGTTTCTGCCGCCAACCCTCTGAGAGTCGGATAGTGCTTGCTCAGCACCTCTGGATAGTCGAACAGCTCGTCCACGATATCGTCCCAGGAGTAGACTGCGACTGAGAACGAGCCTGCCTTGCGCTGCAGGTCTGTCATCTCGCGGGCGAATCGCTGCAAGCGAACATCCCTAGGCGCCGTGGTCGCGATCACAAAACCGGACAGGGAAGGCTCGAAGTGTCGAGCCTTCTCAACGAGGTCGTCGAGTTCGCGGACGGCGAGCGTCTTGCTACGAGCTTTGCACGAGATTCCGACCCATGCGCCGTCGGGCCTCCTCGCAAAGATATCGACCCCGGCCTGAGGCTGGCCCGATCGGCCATGCTTCTGAGCGTCAGGGTCTGCGAGAAGCTCTTTCCAGAGATCGAGGCAAAGATCCTCGAAGTCCTCGTGGCTGCGCGGTGGCGGTAGATCGAGGCGCTTTACGGTCATCTCGGCAATCGTAACTCAGGCTGGTATCGCTTTGGTAGCAGCTGCGATCTACGATCCCCCGCTTGTGATTTCGAGCTCGGCGCCCGACGAGTAGCCGACGAATTCGGGGGCGTACATCGATTGGAGGGTCGCCGGGCCAACGCGGAACGTGCCAGCGAGGCTGGCGCGTAGGCGGTATTTGAAGGTGTGCTCGCCGGCGGGTAACCACTCGAAGAAGAAATTGGTGCCGCTGTCGCGAATCTCTTCGTACCAGCCGAGGCCAAGATTCCACTTGAAGCTCGAGGTGGTGGACTGGGGCTCGAAGCCGGCGCCGCGGGGATCTCGCAGGTGGACGTACTCGGAGGCGTGTTTGGCACGTAGCGAGAGTTGGACCTCGAGCTGATCACCGGGCTCTAAGCGGGTGCCGTCGGTCAGCGGTTGAAGCACCCACTCGCGACCGGTATTGACGCGCTTGAAGTAGCGCCGGGTGACCGAGAAAAAGTCGCCACGAGCTTCGTCCGGCAGCTGCTCGGTGGAGAAGTGCCAGGTGGCGGAGGCGAACATGAAGCCCGGGGTTTCCTTGGAGACTTCGATTGTCGACATGGTGGCAGGATCGATGTCCTCGCCGGTGACCACAAGCTGGGTCTGGCCAACGTATCGGTCGGGCTCGAAAGCGAAGGTTTCTCGACGGTCGCCAACCTCTACGGTGGCTTCCTCCCGAGCGCCGAGAGCCCCCTCTTGATCCAGATAGTGGACCAGGCTGTAAATCACTTCGGCGGTGGCGCGGGTCGATTTCCAGTGATTGAGCTTCTTGTTGAGGAACAGCCAATGCACCAAGCCGTGGCGCCGGGCATCGTCGGGCTGGAGCTCGCCGAGCACACGCAAGGCGAAGGCGTGGGTTTCGATGGTGTCGTTGTACCACAACCAGGCACGGTCCTCGGGCGCCCAGGAGGTGCCTTCGTCGCGGGTGGTTTTGGCGGAATCCATGACGCTGTCGAAGACCCGTTTGGCGTCGTCCGTGCGGCCGGCGCGATGGAGGTTCAACGCCAGATAACCCTTGAGGCGCGGCGAATGTTTGCGCCAGTGGCGGAAGGAGAAATCGCGCATCCTCTGGCGATCGTCGTCGGTGAACACGCCGCCAGTCCAGGATGTGTCGGGATAGCTCGAGAGTACAAATTCGAGGTAGGTGATCAGCTCCCAACAGCAGTCCTTGGTCTGCATGTCACGCACCAGCTCGTCGAGGTAGTGGCGGTGGACGTAACTCCAGGCTTTGACCACCACGTCTTTGGGGACCTCGACATCAAATTCGAGTGCTCTCGAGAATCCTTGCAGCAGATAGAGCGTCATGTAGGGTGAGGGCGGGCCACCGGGCCACCAAGGGAAACCGCCGAGGGACGTCTGGGCCTCGCGCAGCTTGGCGAGGACGGACTCTTTGGTGGCGCGGGCGATCGCCGGATCGAGCACATTGATGAGCTCGGCGCCGGGTTGATCGGATCCGCCGCGGGCGGTCTGCAGCCAAGGCGTCTCCTCGAGGCTCATCTGACGGTTGGGATCGTCGGCGTCCCAGGTCTCGAGGCGGGTCTCACGCTGTGAGAAGTCTTTGGCCATCTTGGCGACGGCGGGGTATTGGTCGTAGAGACTGGCGACGATGCCGGTGGAGAGGAAACGGTTGAGCAATTGCTCGACACACTCATAGGGGTAATCGGCCAGATAGGGCAGGGCGTGCAGGACACTGTAGAACAATTGGGCGTCGAGGGTGACAACCAGCTGCTCATCGATGCGGGTTGGGTCGTCCCCCGCCATGTCGTCGAAAGTCAGTGTTCGGCGGTCGGCATCATGCAGAGTGGCGAAACGGGACTGGGCGAGGTGTAGACGTCCAGGCAAGACCGGTAGCGGACGCAGCTCACCGTCGCTGAGGTCTCCATCGGGTCCGGTACTACGCCCGATGACGCGCACTGCCACGTTTCCAATGCGATTTGGTGCGTGTACCGGAAAGGTGATGCTGGTGCCACCGCCGGCGGCGACATTGAAAGGCACGCCGCGAGTTGTGGCCTCGGTCAGCCCGAATTCGGCAAGAAGGCTCTCCTCGGACTCCGGATCGAAGATTTCGAAATCGAGGTGACCGTCGAGATCAACCTCGCCAGCGTTGTTGACCACCACTTCGAGCTCAGCGCGATCTCCTTCGCGGAAGAAGCGTGGCAGGTAAGGCCGCACCAGTAGCTCTTTGACGGTTTGGGTCTGACGCTCGAGGGAGCCAGCGCGCAGATCCTTGGTGATGCCGTGTACCCAGACGTTCCACTCGGTAACCGAGTCGGGTACGGTGAATTCGAAGGCCACTGAACCATCGTCAGCGGTGATCAGGTGGGGCTCCCAAAATGCGGTCTCGGAGAAGTTGCTGCGGACTTCTGCGGTTTCGCTACCCGCCGTTTCCGGCGCCGGCGACGCATCGTCCGGCGGCGCTTCAGCGGCGACGACCATCGCCTCCTCCGCCATATCGGCGGCAAAAGCCGCCGTCGGCTTGGGGACTTCTCGTTTTGCCATCTTCCGCCGAGACGGACTCATCGACTGCAAAGCGACACCTTCGGTCCTACGCATCGGGCCGCGCCCACCGGGGCCGCCGATGCCATAACCGTCGTAGAACTTCAAACGGTCGCCGCTGAACCTGGGATAGTTTGGCACCGAAGTGAAATTTTGACTCAGATGCCAGGCGCGATTGGCGAGACCGAGGTTGGAGCTCAGTGCGCCGGCCCCGATGCGCCGTGGGTAAAGTCGGATGGGATCAGCCGGCTGATGAGGCGCGAACGTATCCAGGCTGCGGTCGTACATGTAAGCGAGGAGCTCTGCAGCGCCGCGGCTAACGGTTTCCTCATCCTGTCCCTTGACCATCACTCGCCAAGTCTCCTGATCACCCGGGCGCAAGCGATCGCGAAACGTGGCGAATTCGATCTTCAACATGCGATCACTCCACGGCACCTGGATCTCTTGGTTGAAGGACATCAGCTGGTGGTCGCGGAGCGCAGTCAACCGGACGCTGAAGCCACCGCGATGCTTGTCGTCTACCGGGATCTCGATCAGCTGGGCGTCGCCGGAATTCAGCCGTTGACGTTGGGTGCGACGACCGTTCTGGAACAACTCGAGGACCATCTCTTGGTTGTCCAGTCCACTGTGGACGAAGAGGCGCACCACCTCGCCGACCCGAGCGGAATCGGTCTCCGCCATCAACACCGCTGGCAGTGCGAGCTCAGTGCGGTGGTTGGCGACAATCAGGATGTCGGTTGCGGTATCGAACTCGGCTCCGAACTCATCCGTGGTGGTGTAGCGCAACCGATAGACGCCGGGTTCGAGGCCCTTGAGTTGGATCTTTGCCGCTCCGCCATCGTCGTGTTCGATCTGGCCGCTGCGCAGCTCGGCGCCGTCAGGCCATTGCGCCATCGCCCTTTTCGGTTGGTAGTCCGTCTCCCAACGTGACCTCTGTTGATCACCCGGGGTTTGGTAGGGAGTGGGGTGGCTCGCTTCGCCCGGGATCTTCGGGTCAGGATCGAACGGCTGTCGTTCGACTGCCTGGTCGGCGGGCAGCAGCGGCTTTTCTGGTTGGTTCAGGGTGAACAAGCGCCAGCTAGCCTTACCGGCCCGCGGAATGCCGTCGAGGTCGCTGCGTTGCGCGATCAGCTCCACGAGCTCACCATGGCGGAAAAAGTCCCGGTCTCCGGTCCTGAGAGCGGTCTCGACGGAGATGAAGCCAAGGCGAAAAGCGCGTGACGCAGAGCGTGTCTCGCCACCCTCGTCGGTGACGTCGACACTCAGGCGGTAGCGGTAGGTGATCGACTTCGATTGACGCTCGTCAGCTTCGGGAGTGAAGGTGACCCGAAACTGGCCTTCGGTGTCGAGTTGGGTTTCACCGCTGGCAATCGTCTCGGCGCCGCCCCGGGTTGGCGCCCAAAAGTGCCAGCCCCAACGCGGATAAACCGGTTCGCGGGTCACCCGCCAAGCCACCTCACCGCTCACCACTGGCAGACCGAAGTAGTAGCGCACCTCACCGTTCAAGGTAGCGGGTCGATTGAGACGTAGAGCGGATTCAGGATCGCTCACCTTGACCTCGAAGGTGGGGCGTTTGTACTCCTCCACCTTGATGTTGGTCGAGCCGGCGAGAGAGCTGCGCACGTGCCATCTGCCGAGCACTCGGCCGGTGGGAATCTCGAATTCGCCCGAAGCCGAGCCGAAAGCGTTGGTTTTCGCCTCGGCCGACGCCACCTGCTGATTGTTGCTGTCATGCAGCGTTATGGTGACATCCGACTCAGGCAAGGTCTGGAAGCGTCCGTCTTGCTGGTCGCCGCTGTAGGCCACGACCTTCCACAGGATCTTCTGCTGCGGACGATAGATGCTGCGATCGGTGTAGATCAGGGAGCCGGTGCGTTGGCCAGCTGTGCGGTGACGAAACGGCTGTTGAACGTTGTCTGACAAGCCGGTCTGCTTGCCCTGCCGTGCCACGATGAAGTGGTTGCCGCGGCTGAACTGCCCACCTCCGAAACGTACAATTCCCTCGCTGTCGGTGGCCCGGGTGTCAACTTTGGTATGCCCCTTGCGATAGTCGTAGCGGTAGAGATCGGTCTCGACGCCGGCCAGCGCCTTACCGGTCTCCCCCGATCGGATGGTCGCTTCGACGCCTTTGTCGTCGCTACGGGTGAGCAGCACCAGATCACCAACAACCATGTTGACCGCGGTCTGTTGATTGAAGTCCTGGGCAAAGTCGCGGCGCGCCGAGGCCACCACCAGGTACAGCCCGGGGTCGTCGATCGGTGGGGTCACAAAGGTGCGATGCTGCCGGTAATCTGGCGTCGCTGGCAGTTCGACACTCCACTCCACAACCGGTTTCTGCGCCGCCAGAATCGGTGGCACCTCGCGATAGTTGGGCAGCAAGTTGTAGTCGCTGGCTTTTAGTAACCGACGCTCGAGGTCGAGGACATAGGCTCGAAAATGAACCTCGGGCAGATTGCGATGTTGCAACAGGACCGATCGCCGACGGGGGCCGTCGTTGGCCATCGCGCTCAGGTCATAACTCGGAGCTTCGATGGCGGCGACCAAGTGACGACAGTGTTGGCCGCCGGGAGACTTCGGGTGAGCCTCGGCGCCTTCAAGGGCGATGCGTCGAGCCTCCACCAGCCCGTTGTCCCCTTGGTTCCGCGTCCGTTCGGCGAGCATCGCCATGCCCGAGGACCACCATTCGTAGCGTCGTCCCAAGTCGTCCAGAGCTTGCTCGAGGCTGTGGTGCAAGGCGTCGCGATCATCGTCGGTGGTGAAGTTGTCCCACAGTCGACGAAACCGCTCGAGCCGCGCTTCGAAGGCGGCTTCCGGCTGCCGGCGTCCACGGTGCCAGGCTTCGAGATCGGCAAGGATCGTCACCAGCCGAGCCAGAGGATGGATTTCCGCGTCGTCGAGAGCCATCGGTTCGGGCTCAGCGGCGAGCAGCGCTTCGAGATCGAGGCGGTAGGTGCCGCTCTCGTGTTCCGGGCGCCACAGTGAGGTGTCGATCAGCAACTCAGTCCAGAGATAGGTCACCGCGTCGCGCAGGGTGCCACGGATGCGGGCTGGAAAGTCGTTTTGCTGGACGTATTCGGCGAGGGCGCCGAGGGAAGCATCACCCCACGCCTGGCGGTCGTTCCACGCCGCAACGTAAGCGCCCTGTGCCTCGTCGACAATCTGTTCGCGGGTCCAGGCCTTGAGATCGATTTCGTCGCCGGTGTCGACCCGCTCACGCTGGTTGATCTCCCACGAGTACTGCTGCAGATAGGTCACCAGGGTGCGGGCGTAAAACAGATTCAGAATCGCTCGTTGCTGCGGCGACTCAGGCCATGTTTCGCGGCGCAGATCCCGTACCGTAGTTTCGTAGCCGTGCAGCGAAGTGCGCAGCTGAACACCCTTGATCAGCGCCCGGGTCTGTTCGACCTCGTTGCCGGCGGACCTGGCGTCGGCCAGAATTTCGTCCGCAATCTCGATCGCCGCCTCCATTTTCTGCTCCGAGATCAGGCGATCGACGTCCTTCCAACGTGGGTTCTCTGCCATATCCTCCCCGCTTTCTACCGTCTCGCCTGTGACTGGCGTCTCCGCTGGTGCGCCAGCTCCTGGCCGTGGACTGCTACGCCCCACCTGTCCGCAGGCCGCGCCGGACGCGAACAGAGCGGCGGTCATGAGCATCAGAACGGAAGCGAGGCGACGGGAGGTGTTGATTGTGCTAATTCGAGTCATGGCCCTAGTGTATCCGGTTGGTCGTGGGACGGGCTGTCGTCTCGTCGTGTGGGTTGGCGGGATTCACTTGCTGGTCCCCGCACTACTACTTTTTATACGATGATGGTGTCTGATGTGCCAAGAGGGGAGTCGCTCCGGCGACTCTGGACTCTCCCTGTTTGCTGACGGAAGGGATCCGATGTCGAAAAAGATATTTATCAGTCATCGTAACGTCGGGGACGATTTGGTCTTGGCCAAGACGTTGCACCGCGATTTGGAGCAATTCGGCCACGACGTTTTTCTCGACGCCGCGGACCTCCAGTTAGGGGACGAATGGCCGACTGTGATCCAGCGCGAGCTGGAGAGTGCGGACGTCTTGATCGTGCTGTTGTCGCGGCATATCGCGACCCACCCCGACATGGTGATCGAGGAGGTGTCGATGGCGAAGGAGCTGCGACGCCGTCAGCAGGGCCGCCCGACCATCATGCCGGTGTGTATCGGAGCCGACGCGGTCGCGTCCTTGCCCTACGATCTGGCGGCGATGATCAAGCGGTTGCAATACACCGTGTGGTCGGGCCCGCGAGATACCCGGCCTCTGATGTCTTCTCTGCTCGAGGCGCTCGACCCCGATGCTTCGAAGTCTCGTTCTCGGGGCAGTTACGACAAGGGTCGTGGATTTTCGATCTCCCGTGGGCCGGAGGAATCGGACTTCCCGTTCCCCGGCGATGACCTCTCCGTCGATGAACCCAAGCGTGCGTTGTCTCTCGGCGTCGGTGACGAGCGGCCGTTACCGCAGCCACCCAAAACGCCTTACTCCTCCGAATGGTACGTCTCGCGTTCCGACGCCGAGCGCCAAGCGGCAGCACTGCTGCGTGAACCCGGCTCACCGGTGGTGCTGGTCGGCCCCGACGACATCGGCAAATCCTACCTGCTCGAACATCTCATCAAAGTGCATCAACAGGAGGACGATCGCGTCGTCCGCATAGACCTCGCGGACGCCTTGGACGCTGAGGAGGATCTGTTCCAAGAGCTTGCCTTCCAGATTGCCGAACAGCTCGAGCTCGGGGATGAGACGATCGACAAAGCCTGGGAGCGCAAAAGGCGGCGCCCGACAAATGTCAGGTTACGCCACTTCATGGAAGCTTCGGGCCTAGTCAGCCTCACCGGACGACTTTTTCTGGTGGTCGACCGCACTGATGCCGTCGCTCAGTCTGAGGCCGCCAAGAGTCTCTTCCGCGAGTTGCGGGCATGGGCCGAACGTAGCGGTCGCAGCGAGCCTTGGGATCGCCTGCGTCTCCTGCTCGCCATCTCCACCGAGCCCGACCGACTGACCGACGCTCTCGAAAGCTCACCCCTCGACATCTCACCCCCGGTACGGCTCCATGACCTGGACCGTGATCAGCTGTTGGCGATGGCGAGCTGTTACGGTCTGGAGCTGCGCGACAACGAGGTCGACATGCTGATGGATCTGATCGGCGGCCACCCCTATCTGGCCCGTATTGTGATGTACCGTGCGGCATCCGGCGGCCGGCCCGTGAATGAGATTCTGTTGCGGGCCACCGATCCCGAGGGTCTGTTTGCCGACCATCTGAGATCCCGCATGCTCAAAGTGCGGCGAGACGACCAACTGGCCTCCGCCGTACGGTTTGTGATCCAAGGTGATCGCGATCCGATAGACGCCGAAGTTGCCCATCGGCTATTGAGCTCCGGCCTGATCACCGGCAGTCCGGGGGCCTACCGTATGCGCTACAAGCTTTATGGTGATTATTTTCGCGAATGGTTGCGCTCGTAAGTCTTCGCATCCAACCGGGCCGACAATACACTGAACAACACGATGCCAACCGCATCAGCCACTAGATCGGATCCGTCCCAAGCCCGGGCCGGAATGTACATCTGACTGAGCTCTTCCATTAACGCGAAGACTGCGACGGCTAATGAACCGCGATAGCAAGCAAACCTCCCTATCCAGAAGACTCGATATCGACTCGACGCATTGACGCCTAGAGTGAGGAGTCCATACAGGGCTGCATGGGCAACCTTGTCGCCGAATGGTATCGGTCTAACAAGATCAATGAAGACGTTCGCTTGGCCGGTGTCCGCCTTATAAATGATCCAAAGAATGAAGGTTCCGAAAGCCAGGGTCAGGGGGCTGGCTAAATAGATGTCGTTGCGATGAGTTGAATTGGCTCGAGGTGACATCGCGAGGCCCCAGATCCGACCGACGCGATCAGAGGGATCCATAGTTCTGAAAAGTTGATGCGAGGGAGCTGGCAACAAGCTCGATGTGAATGCACTGTAGGGTCCTAACCTCCACGGCTCTATTCAGCCAGGCGAAGATGGCAAAATTGTGGCGAGAGAGAGGTCTTGTCGCTGCGTGCCTCGAGACTGGCGAGAAAGCTCGGTGGTTAGGCTGGTGGTTCGAAGTTCGGACTGGGCCGGGTCAGCAGTCTCTCCTTCGGGCCGTCATAACCGTCGAAAAGCTGTTCATGGGCGGCCAAGGACAAGTCACCGTCACGGGAGTAGTATTCTCCGACCCAGTCCAGCAAGAAACTGAGCTTCTCGTCCTGCTCCGCTTTCGATTTATATTTGTGCGCTTCCCAGGGCCGATTGCGACAGTTCTCGAGGCAAATCTCTACCCCTGGATCCACAAAGAGCAGGGTCGGCTGGTATCGTAAAGTGGCCGTCGCCAGGTTGGCGTAGCAGCCTTCGACGATCCATTGATCATGGGTCTCGCAAAAGGCTCCGACGTCAGCCAAAGCATCGTCGGGCGGGCGAGGTACTGCGATTTTGCCCGGCTCAAAAGCGATCGTATCGAGATCGAGAGCGGTAGCGCTCTCCCGCTCCGCCAGCCAGCGAGCCAGAGTCGACTTACCCGAGCCGGAGTTGCCGATAATGGTGATGCGCATCTGTACCGCTTCAAGGATTGACGAGTGCCAGCAACGAGATCAAGAAAGCGATCATGCCGATTACCGTCCTCAACCCATGCCAGGTGGCCCATCGTTTCAGCTCGGCCGGCAAGCCATCAACGCCGACGGCTCCGGTCTCGAAGCTGGCGTTGGCGGCTTTGAAGTACACGAAGTAGATACCAAGGATCAGCAGCACAAGGCCCGCGACGACCACCGAGTGCCACCGGGTCTCGGAACCGACCCCAACGCAGACAGCTGCTGTGACCGTTGGTAGCAGGGTGGCTGTGATGGTGAGTGGCGCGAAGTAACGGTAGAGCTTGGGGCCGAGAGTGGGGTGGAGCTCGAGAAACGTCTTTGGCTCGAGGGTTCGCCAATAGGGCACCAGAATAGTGCCCTCGGTTAGAAGGCTGCCGACGAACAGACCAAGGATCAAAGAGGTCAGCACCTGTAGCGTCTCAGCCATCATGCTTGTCTCCCGGGCTTCTTGGCTCCGCGGTTGTGCTCCCGGTAGGAGCCCCGAAGCCTGCATACGTTTTTTGGCGACACGTTATCTGCGAGATGGTACTACAGGGGGAGACCAGATCAAGTTGAGATGGCGCGTGGTGGTCCAAGTGAGCGTTGCGACTAGGCCGGGCTGAACAAGAAACAATCAAAGTTGGCAGAGTCTCGTAGGCTTTCTCGTGAACCCCTTTGAACCCGGCGTCTCGCGCCACATGTGCCTCGCGCTACAACGTCAAAGGAGTCCATCATGATTCGTCGATCTATTGCTGTGTTGCTGATCTTGGGAATTCTGATTTCGGCCGCCGCCGTCGCCCAGGTCGATACCGGGAATGGTTATTTGTTCCAAGGGGGGCGTCATGTCGGGATTGCGCATTTAGGTTCCAGCGTATTCGGCCAAGGGACGAGTGGTTGTCCTACGTTGTAATACCTGAGTGTCTCTGAACACGCCCTTCAGAATATACAGACACTTTCTTTCGGCCACCATTCAGGCCACGAGCAAAAGCTGGCCTGGTTCCCTGCCTTTAGGCCTCTGTTATTGTGATATCTCTAGGATCTGGATCGAACCCGCGCGCACTTCGACCACACCCAGCGCAGATATCGAAACCTGATAGCGCTTTCCCTCCGGGGCAAGGCCAATCAACGGCCTTCCCGACGATTTCAGTTAGCAGTTGGCGACCACGTCGCCCAGCGAGCTACACCACCGGCGTCCGCTAGCGGATCGATAACTTCGCCAACGCGCGTGAACGGCAGGTTCGGTGGAAAACTGTGTTTAGGAAACACGGCCTCGGTGACGCGGCCAAGTTTCACTTTGAGGGATGCCTCGCGAAAGATCTCGACGAAGACCCTGTAGGCTTGTTTCATACGACCTCGCATGGCTTTACTGGCGGCGTGGCACAGCGGTTTGGGACGACGCTTGGTGTTGATGGAGCGAGTGAACGGATCCTGGCTCCGGATGGCTTTCATGCCGAGAGGCTCGATGCCGAGCTCAGTGCGTTGCGCTGCAGCCGTCTCCTCGATCTCGACGACCATCTCGGTCACGCGTTGACGACGGGTGGCGAGTGGAAGATCTCTCCAGCAAGGGAGCGGCTCGAGTCGGACTTCATAATGCTGCATAAAGGCGCCGCGATCGATGTCTCCGGCGGCGGCGCCTCTGCGTGCTGCTTTGCGTTGTGCTTGGCGTCTGGCTTCATACTCCTCGGAACGGGCATACCAAATCCCCTGCATAGGTTTGCCGTCCATCAAGGCTTCCCCGCAGTGGACGCCTTCCCATTCCCGGACACTGGCGACTAAGAATTCTTTGACGGTATTGCTGAGGACATAACGCAAGCGGCCGATCAGTGCCTCGTCCTCGGGGCTAACGGGGATGAGGTGGTATCTCTCGCGCCAAAACGACCCGCGCCAGCCGATGAGGCGACCGGCTTCACGTGCCAGGTTGCCATTGACGAACTCCATGAACTTCGAGAGCTGTTCAGCGTCTTCAGGGGTCAAGATCATGTGGTAGTGACTGCTGGTCGCGACAACCGCATGAATCTTGACGGGATGCTCTTCTTGGGCTCGGCCGAGAATACCGACGAAGATACGTCGGAATTGGCTGGTGACGGGCAACATAAAGAATCCACAGACAGTGGATGTGGAAACTTCGACGCTCCAGCCGGGTGGAATGTATCGGGGACCTCGTGACATGGGGTTTTCTCCCGAAAATCGGCGGCCCAGAGTTCGACGAGCCCCCACGGCCACACGCCGTGAGGGGTCTCTCACTCCTGGGGAACCGGTTTCTCGAGGCGTCGAGGGCTCGCAGTCAGGGACTACAAGCGCACCCGGTGCCTACACCCCTATAGAAGACGGAAAACGGGCGCCCGATCTGTCGGATCGGAAGAAAGAAGTCGGTTAACGGCTCGTTGGGCGGTTGCCGAAGAAGGTGGCCGAAGTGGCCGGCACTGCGTTGAAAGCACTGCGTTGAAAGTGGCCGAAGTGGCCGGCACTGCGTTGAAAGTGCCTGAAGTTGCTAAGGTGGCCGAAGTGGCCGGCACTGCGCTGAAGCCCATCGCAACTGACGAGCCGCGGCGCGTTCCAATTGACGTTTGGTAGAGCCTGTGTCGAACATCGTCGCCTCGATGGAGCCGCGGAGGCGCTGTGGCCCGCAGCTGAGCAGCCAGTCCGTTATCCGCACTGAAAGTCTAATGGCTTTCATACGGTATATGCTCCGCAACCGATCAACTCCAGAGCCTGACGCTATGCTCATCGTGAGAGCACTCATCTCGATTGCGGTCCTGCCTGGGACTGTGCTCGTCCTCGTTCCGGCGTGGCTTCTTTCGGGAGGCGATTCCGCAGAGACGGCGACGAGCCTCTGGCGTGCATCAGATCCTCTTTTCTGGTTCGCTCTGCTCCTCCTGGTAGCGGGGCTGAGCCTCCTGGTCTGGACAGTCTCGCTCTTCTTCCGCCGTGGTCGCGGTACACTTGCTCCCTGGGATCCTCCGGAACACCTTGTAATTGCAGGACCCTATCGATTCGTCCGCAATCCGATGATCACCGGAGTTGTCACTGCTCTTGCCGGAGAAGCCCTACTCTTCGAGTCGGCGTCTCTGGCAGCCTGGAGCCTTGTGTTCTTCGCCGTCAACGCGCTGTACTTCCCCCTGGTCGAGGAGCCGGGCCTGCGTCGTCGGTTTGGCGAAGAGTACTCGCAGTACTGTGCCAATGTGCCGCGATGGCTACCGCGTCTCAGGCCGTGGCTTCCAAGTGACCGCAGTGCGCCATGAACTCCATCCATGTTGCGGTAGATGGAGACATAGCGGACGCTGTCGGTCAGAGCGAAGATGGATTCGATCATGGCGTTATTCTAAGCCGATCTTTAGAGCATCAGGGAATCGATCGACGCTCCCAAGATGGTCTAGACCGTAGTCGATAGCGTGATAATAACGTGCGAGTTTGTCTGGATCGTTACTGGCAAAACGCCACGTGTGCTTCCAACGGTGCGAAAGGTTCTAGGTAAAAAATAAATAACGTTCAAGTTCGTCCGGTTCGTTATTGGCAAAACGTCATGTGTGTTTCTGACTCGACGGATTGACTCTCGGTAAAAAACTAGTAACGCTCAAGATCGTTCGGGTCGTTATTGGCAAAACGCCAGGTGCGTTTCAAACGGTTCGGAAGGCTCTCGGTAAAATGCCAGTAACGTTCAAGTCCGTCCTGGACGTTATTTGCGAAACGCCACGTGTGTCTCCGACGATTCGGAAGGGTCCTCGGCAAAATGCCAATAACGTTCAAGTTCGTCCGGTTCGTTATTGGCAAAACGTCATGTGTGTTTCCGACTCGACGGAATGACCCTCGGCAAAATGCCAGTAACGCCCAAGTTGGACAGGATCGTTATTGGCAAAACGTCATGTGTGTTTCCGACTCGACGGAATGACCCTCGGCAAAATGCCAGTAACGCCCAAGTTGGACAGGAACGTTATTTGCGAAAGTTTCAGTGACACTTAAGCCGGATAAAGCCGTTACTGAGGATCGATCCGGCCTGCGCGGCGAGCGCCCGCTGGGTTGCGTCGGTCGTTGGAGGCCGGCCGAGGCCACTCGATGGCGCGGGCTGCTAAACTGGGTTGCTTGCGATGGAATCGAAAAGGAGGAAAATCATGGTATGGAAGACCCTTCTCATGGCTTCAGCGGCACTCTTGACGCTCGCGCCAATAGCCTGGGCCGATGTCCTCGTCACCCTCGAAGGGGAGGCGATTGAAACCACTGGCCCTTGGAAGGTCAAGGGACGACAAGTCGTTTTTACGAGCCTCACCGGAGTGCTCTCCTCCATGCGCCTTTCCGAAGTAGACCTCGAGGCCAGCAACGAGGCAACCCGCAAGGCCAACGAACCGGTCGAAGACGTGGCGCCAAAGGCTGCGGAGGCAGCGGTTGCCAAGAAGAGGCCAGCGACACGGGTGTTGACGAACGACAACATCGGCGATGGCAGGCGAGCCGCAGAGGTAGATGCGGAGGAATTTGGACGAGAGCTCGGTCAAGCGATGGGCGAAGCGATGGCAGGCCTCACATCCGGCATGATGGCCGGGCTTGCTGAAGGTTTGGGAGCTGAAGGGCAGACCGAGCAGATGGACGATCAGATATCCGAAGGGTTCGCCGCTCTCGGGGAAATCGTCGCTGCGGCGGCGGAGATCGGTGTGCTCGGGGCAGCCATCGAGGAAAAATACGATCTCGATACGCCAGAGGGAATGAGAGCCGCAGCGGATGAGTTCGACCGGTTGGCCGTGGAGTCCCGTCGTCGCGGGGAGGAAAGGAGCCCTGACTTCCAGGAAGCGGCGGAGAGCTTTGCGAGTCAGTTTGAGGAATTCGCCGCGTTGGCTCGCAGAGATCCCGAAGCGGCGGTGGAACTTAGGAGGCAGAAAATGGCAGAGAACGCCGAATCGGTGCCTTGAGCCCGTGATCACGCGGAGGACAGTCAGCCAACGGAGGGCGAGGGTCACGAAGAAAGGTGACCCCGGGCAAGCCAGGCTCGGTCACTCAGCCTCGATCGGTGAAAACTCAAACGGCACCTTGATGTAGTGGACGGCAAGCGCCTCGCCGCGCATGAACTGCTGCATGGTTTCGAGTATCTGGGGTGACGACACAAAGAGCTCGTCACCATGGCCGGCGCCTTCGATGATCAGGTGTTGGCCCTGAGTGAAGCCGGCCAGAGTCTCTTCAGCGTTGCTCACCGGGGTGCGACCGTCCAGGGTGCCGCTGATGAATAGGGTTGGAATATCGGTCGCGAACGGGGCACGGAAGGTGTCGCCGAGATCGGGGCTGTCGGCGATGTCGCAGATCTCCGGAAAGCCCGCGTTGATGACATTGCCGAGCAACGATTGTGACGCCTCGGTCGCAATGCGCTCGAGTCGGGCTGCGGTGGCGCCGGAGGCACAGTCCATGTTGATGTGCATCAGCGACTCACGATTGTTGCGACGGTGGGAGGCCGCGAAGCGCCCCGCTCGAGAAAAGTCACCCGCCCGCATTCGCGCAATCATTCGGGGCAGTCGAGATCGCGAAGAACCGTTGCGGAGTTGCAGGGCGATCATCAACCGGACGTCTTGGGCGCCGATGAGGACTTCCTTTGCGCCGTCATCATCATCTTCGAGTGCCACCCGCTTCGGATTCTGCTCCAACTCGGCGATCACAGCGGTGAGATCCGCCAGCATATCCGGCATCGCACCCTCGAGAGCCTCGTCGATCCGCGCCAGGTCGCTGGTGTGCTGCAAGGCGCTTTGCACCTGGCTCGGCAGCTTGAGGGTCTGATCGAGACCTTCGATACCGTGCAGGATGGCGCGATGGACCCGCTGTGGATAACGCTTCATGTAGGCCAGCGCTAGATGAGTGCCATAACTCGTTGCCCACAAGGTGATTTGCTCGCTGCCTAGCTGACGGCGCAGATCGTCCAGATCTTCGACGCTTTGGGGGGTGGTGTAGGTGGTGAGATCAACGTTTTTCTGCTGGAAGTGCTGGCGACAGGTCTCAACAAACTCGCGTCGCAGATCAACCATGCGATTGAGATCGAGGGGGATGTCCAGGGGGAAGTTCCAGGTCGACGGACAGAACAGGAAGGGATCGTTCCAGGGCATGGTGCCGCGTTGATCCCAGACGATGACGTCGCCGAGCTCACGCATCGCCATGAACACCGGGTAACGGCCGCTCAAGTAGAGCGTCGCGGTGCCGGCGCCTCCAGGACCACCGGCGAGATAGACGATTGGAGGTGCGTCCTCGGCTCGCGTCGACCCGAGCTCGAGGTACAGCTGGTGGATCTTGGGCGAATCCGGACGTTGGCTATCCTCCGCCGTCGTCAGCAGCTCAACCGCCGCGCCCGCCGCGACCAGCTTGTAGATGATGAACATCACCAGGCCGGTGAGCGCCAAGCCGACCAGCGCGACGACCACGGCGCCAGCCTTTGCCAACCAGGGTTTGGAACGCCAGAGCAGCCGGCTGCTGATCAACAGTGCGGCCAGCAACGACGGGAAAGCGATCCACCATTCGATCCAGAAGTCGGTGTCGAACAAAGGCTGAAACACGAACATCGCTAACCAGCTGATCGCCGACAAGATGAACATGCCCGCACACCACCATTTAGCTGAGAGTCGAGCAAAGAGGTCTGACTTGATGACGTTGATCTTCATTGTGAACTCCTTGAAGGGCGCTTTTCTCGAGCGGCTGTTGATGTCGTTATGAAGACGATACGAGCTGCGCCGGCCTGGTTCTCGAGGATCTCGGCGAGCTGCATCTGGGGTCGGTGAGCTGCATCAACAAGCGGATCCCCGTTGCTAAACTGCCGGTATGTTCCGAAGTTTGAATCGATGGGTAGCATTGGCTGTGCTGGCCAGCGTTGGTTGCGCGGAACCGTCAAACCCGAGCCCGCCATGGGTCATCGTCGACGAGGTTGCCTGGACGCTCGGTGACGATCCGTCGTGGTCGCAGCTGGCCGATCCCGCCGGCAACTGGCAAACCAGCAAGGTGCAAGATCTGGCTGGCCAGGACCAAATCTTCTGGCTCCGCGCAGAGGTCACGCTTACCGAAGACCACGCCACCTCACTCGAACCACTCGCTGTTTGGCTGTCGGCTTTGGCGACCTGCGAGCTGTTTTGGGACGGCGAGGCGCTACCAGCTCACGGCAAGGTTGGCAATAGTCCCCAAGAGGAGATTGCGGGTCCGATTGACGCGCCCACGTTTCTACCACCCAGGATGGCGACAGCGGGGCGGCACCTACTCGCCGGTCGGTGCTCCACCCAACATCGCCAGCGGGAGCCGTTTGTCGGCTTTTACGTTCTCGCGGTCACGACTTATGTGGGTTTTGCCCAACAGGTGGGCGTCTACTCCGGGATTGCCATCGCCAGCCTGAGTGCCAAGATCGTGGCGGCGATTTACTTCCTAGCCATGTTTGTGCTCGTTCGCGAGCGCTCGTACCTGCTGCTCGGATTGTTGAGCCTCTCGGCGTTTGGGCTGCTCATCGTCGAGGCTTGGCGTTCATTGGTTGGATATACCTACGATTGGCACTTTCCCAGGCTGTACGGAGTGGCGTCCTTTGCCTGGCTGACTTGCGCTCTATTGGTGCTGTTTTTCGTCACTCGTTTTCCCGGTCGCCATGGCCGCACGGTGCTGGCGGTAAGCCTTGGGCTCTCTTGGGTGGCGTTCTTCAGCTCTCCTGGCTGGGATGCCAGAGTCGGTGCGTTTTTCTTTATCGCGCTCGTGGCAAGCACGGCGTGGGGGATGGGCGCCATTCGCCGAAGCATGGCGGGAAGTGTTCTGGCGACAGCCGGTGTCGTATTCTGCCTGGTGGTGTTTCTTTGGAACCCCGGCCGATTTGCCGACCAGACTGTATTTCTGGCGCTCGACGGTACCCTCGCGCTGCTCCTGGTGTCGCGGGCTGTCCAGGCTCGTGACGAGTCGCAGCGCCTGGTCGCTGAGCGTTTGCGCTCGGCGCGGCTCGAGGCTGAGCTCGTCAAACGCAGTATCCAGCCTCATTTTCTGATGAATACTCTGACCGCCCTCGCTGAGTGGTTCGAGCGTCAGCCAGAGGTGGCTTCCGAAATGCTCGACAGCTTGTCGCAAGAGATGCGTCTATTGAGCGACATCTCCGATCAAACCACCATCCCCTGGTCTAGCGAGCTGCATCTTTGTCGCTGCCACCTCGAGGTCATGGGCTATCGTCAGGACCGCAGATTCCGTCTCGAGACGACGGGTGTCGACCACGATGCACCGACCGCTCCCGGGGTGCTCCACACCTTGCTCGAGAACGCGCTCACTCACAATCGCTATCGCCAACCTGAGACCGTGTTCCAACTCGACGCCAGCCAACACGACGGCGGCACCCGCTATCGCTTGGCAACGCCGCTGTCTGAGGCTGAGCTATCTGAGCCCGAGTCGTCGTCTGACGACAAGGAGGGCACCGGCATGCGTTATGTTCGTGCTCGTTTGGCGGAAAGCTTCGGTCGCGACGTACGATTGACCTCAAGGGCCGATGGCGACCAGTGGATCACCGAGTGGACTGTTCCGTCCTGAGATGATGCGTATTCTGATCGTCGAAGACGAGGCGATGGTCGCCGCTCGGCTCGAGCGGTTGATCCGCGGCTACTTCGGTGATCGTGAGCACAGCCTCACCGTCGCCGACAGCTTGACGTCAGCCCGGGATGAGCTTGTCAGCGAGACTCCTGACGTTGTTTTCCTCGACCTCAACCTCAACGGTCGTGACGGCTTCGAGCTGCTGAACGAAGCCGTCGCCGGTCCGTTCCACACCATCGTCGTCTCTGCGCACCACACTCAAGCGCTACGTGCCTTCGAGCTTGGCGTCCTGGATTTTGTCCCCAAGCCCTTCGGACCTGCCCGCCTAGAGCAAGCTCTCCGTCGAGTGGAGCAACGTCGGTCCGAGGCCCGTCCGGACACCGAGCGTGTCGAGCTCGAGCACTTGGCGGTCAAGAAGACCGGCCGCATCGAGCTTGTGCCGGTTGCAGCTGTCCGCACCATCCAAGGCTCCGGCGACTATTCGACCCTCCATCTCGACGATGGTTCCACTCGGCTGCACAGCAAAACCTTGAACACCCTCGAGCAGATCTTGCCGGCTCGTTTTGCTCGAGTGCATCGCTCCTACCTCGTCGACCTCCGCCGGGTCATCGAGCTCCATGCGGCCAGCGGGGGGCGATATTGGCTGGAGCTGGATGGTGGAGCACGAGTACCGGTGTCGAGGAGTCGGATCGAAGAGGTGCGGGGGCTGCTCCTGGACTGAGCATCTGCCACCGGGAACCGTTGCGGGCTGAGCCTGGTCTTCATCACCGGCGACTCGCAACCCCAAGGATCAAACCTAGGCACCTCTGGTATCGTAGCTAACAACGAATCACGATACGAAGATCCAGTCCTTGGCAGATCCCTTGGCGGTCCTCTTGGCGCTAGCGGTACGACGCAGGGCGGAACGAACGTCAGACAAAGAGGAAGGTGGAGCAATGAGAAGATCGATGAGAACGTCCATCACAGGCCGCGGGTTGGCGGTGGTGGCGATGCTGCTGCTGGCTTTGCCGGCTTTGGGTGATCCGACGGAGAACTGGACGCAGTGGGGTGGGCCGGGGCACGATTTCAAGGCTCCCGGAACGGGGGTCGCCGCGAGTTGGGGTGAATGGGGCCCGAAGCAGCTATGGGTGCGGGATCTCGGCGAGGGTTATTCGACGATTCTGGTGGAAGATGGCCGCCTCTATACGATGTACCGCGCCGACGACTTGGATGAGGTGGTGATCTGCATGGACGCGGCCACTGGCGAGACGATCTGGGAGCATGTCTACGATGACGATCCGGACGAAGGCCACGTCACTCAATTTGGCACCGGGCCACGGTCCACACCGCTGATTTCTGGCGACAGCATCTACACCATCGGTATCGCCGGCATGATGCACAGCCTGAACAAGGCGGACGGCAAGGTTAATTGGTCCCATGAATTGTGGGGCGAGAAGTTCGGCGGCACCAAGCTGAACCACGGCTACTCCTCGAGTCCGATCGAATACAAGGACACCATCATTGTCTTGGTTGGTGGCGAAGGCAAGAGCATTGTCGCCTTCAACAAGAAGGACGGCAGCGTCGCTTGGCAGAACCAGAGTTACAAGAACAGCTATTCGACCGGCCAGATCCTGGAGATCAATGGCCAGGAGCAGCTGGTGGCGTTCATGGCCAAAGAGTTGGTCGGTGTCGATCCCAACAATGGTGAGGAATACTGGCGTTATGCGATCGAGAACCAGTGGGATCAGAACATCAACCTGCCAGCCTTGGTCGACGGCCAATACCTTTTCCTGTCGGTGTCCCAGGCGGGCTCCCGTGGGCTCAAGCTGACCCCCGGCGAAAACGGCAAAACTGACGTCGAAGAGTTGTGGTCGTCCCGCAAGATCCAGTTCTACCATGCCACCACCGTCAACCAAGGGGACTTCGTCTACGGCTCCAGTGGTACACGGTCGCCAGCTTTCATGTCGGCGGTCAACGTCAAGACCGGGGAGATTCCCTGGCGCGAGCGGGGTTTCGCCAAGGCCAACTCGGTTTACGCCGACGGCCGGATCGTAGTGCTCGACGAGGACGGTAAGCTCTACTTGACCACTGCGACCCCCGAAGGCCTCACCGTCCACTCCGAGGTTGAGCTCTTGGATCGGGTGGCATGGTCAGCGCCAACCATCGTCGGCAAACATATGTACGTCCGCGACAAGCAGCGGGTCATGGCATTGGATCTAAGCGCCAGCCGCACCGAAGCGCCATCCAGCGCGAAGATGGCGGACACAGCGCCCGAGGCGCCGGCGGTTGCCGAGATGGCTGGTGAAGAGTCCGGTGAAGAGATGGCCAAGGAGGATTCCGAAGCGGTCAAGCTGTTGCGCAAAGTGGATGCCGCGACGCGGGCGGTCCACACTGTGCGTTTCAAAGTCACCTCCAAACCTTGGGGTGTCGCCACCCAATTTGGGTCCCCTACCGAGGGTGAAGGTGTCATGAGCGGCTGGAAAGGCCGATCTCCCGAGAAGTTTTTCGGTCGAGTCAAGGCCAAGAACCCGGATTCCGGAGACAAGATCAATTTTACTGCCGGCAGCGACGGTGAAACTTTCTTCTTGATCGATCACCAGAGCAAGAAGGTTTACCAGGACATCGACAACGGCGTGTTGGGAACCGCCCGTCGGACCCTAGGGGCGGTGTTGATGTCTGAGCTGGTGCATGAGTCGCCGTTCGAAGACGAGATCAATGCCGGGACTGTCGAGCTGCTCGGCAAAGAGACCGTCAGCGGTGTCGAATGCCACAAGGTGCGGGTGGTCTACGGTGGGCGCCAGGGTGAGTCGACTTGGTTTTTTGGCACCGATGATCTGCTGCCCCGTCGACGTCTGCGGGAATTCGAGAATCGGGAAGGCAAAGGGAGTCTCGACATGGTTTTCATCGAGCTCGAAGCCAACCCTGAGCTCGATCCCGACGTCTTCAAGTTTCAGCCCCCCGAGGGTTACGAGCAGGTGGACGATTTTGCGCCCTGATCGCATGGATTCCTCTCGCTGAGCGTAAGAGGCAGCATGGACAAAGCCGAGCGTAAGCTGAAGTTGCCGCTGATCATCGGGGCGCTGCCATTCTTGATGGCAGGCCTCGATGCCTTCGATCAAGGCAGGCATCTGCTCGCCGCGGTCAATTTGTTGATGACGGCGGTCAATTGGATCGCCGTCCGATTCATTTCCAAGGCACCCGAGAAGACCAACGCGGTGGTTCACCTCTGTAACGCGGCGGTCGCCGGGTTTGTGAGCTACGACTACTTCCAGCAAGGTAAACAATGGTTACCCTACGCCTGGATCGTCGCCGCAGGCGTGTTTCTTGGCATGGCGGTGGTGTCTTATCGCCGAGCGAGGCAGCCCCAGTAGAGACGTGGTACGGATGGGGTAAGGGCGCACGGCTGTGCGCCCTCATCCTGCACCCAGGGCCCTACAACCGGGCCAGCATCACGTCCGCCATCAACTGATTGAAGCGCACGGGATCGATCAGCTCGGTACCCTCCGCAACCAAGGCATAACCCATCAACAGCTCGGCGTAGTCGCCGAGCAGGGCATCGTCTTTGTCGGCCGAAAAGCGCTCTTGCAGCTTCTCGACGATGGCGTGGCTGGGGTTGAGCTCGAGGATGCGGCGCTGTGCCGGGCCGCCACCTTTGCCCTTTTGCAGCAGCTTCTCGAGCTGTGGGCTGTAGTCGTGCTCGGCGCCTACCAGGCAGGCGGGGGAAGAGGTGAGACGGCTCGACATGCGGACTTGCTTGATGTCGGAGTCGAGGTGTTTCTGCATCATCTCGAGCAGATCCTTGAACTCCTCTTCCTTCTCTTTGACATCTTTCTCCGCCTGCTCCTTCTCCTCCTTGGTGCCGAGCTCAACGGTGCCCTTCGCCACCGACTTGAGCTTCTTGCCCTCGAAGTCGAAGAGGTGCTGGATCACCAACTCGTCAACCGGGTCAACAAGATAGATCACCTCGGTGCCCTTCTCCTTGAAAGCTTCCAGGTGTGGAGAATTCTCGGCGGCTTTGCGGGACTCACCGGGCAGATAGAAGATCTGTTCCTGTTCCGGCTGCATCCGGGCGACGTACTCGCTGAGGGTGGAGAGTCGCTCCGGATCGTGAGAGGTTTCGAACAGAGTCAGACTGAGCAGCTTTTCCTTGTTGTCGAAGTCGGAGGATAGACCTTCTTTGATCGCCTTCCCGAAGTGCTTCCAGAAGGTCCGATACTGCTCTTCGTCGTTGTCCTTGAGCTCAACCAGGGTGTCGAGGACTTTTTTCGTCAGCCACTTCCGTATCTGGGTGATGTGGCGATCTTCCTGCAGGCGCTGGCGCGAGATGTTGAGCGGCAGATCTGCGGAGTCCACCACGCCGCGGGCAAAACGCAGATAACGGGGCACGAGGTCTTCGCACCGGTCCATGATCATCACCCGCCGCACGTACAGCTGTAGACCGTACTCGTAGGCGAAGTAGTAAAAATCGTCCGGCGCCTCGGACGGGATGAACAGCAGCGCCTGATATTCGATCCGGCCCTCGGCCTTGAACTGCAAGGTCTTGAGCGGTGGATTCCAATCGTGGGAGATGTGTTTGTAGAACTCTTGATAGTCCTCGTCAGAAACCTCGGACTGCGGCCGGATCCAGATCGGCTTCATCGAGTTGAGGATCTTGTCTTCGACCACTGTCGAGGACACGGCGCCTTTCACCGGCATGCCCATCTCGTCCTTCTCGACCTCTTCCCGTGTGATCTTGTTGCTGATCGGGTAAGTCACGAAGTCTGAATAGCGTTTGACGATGCGCGACAGCACGTATTCGTCGCAGTAGTCGTCGATACCGGCATCTTTGTTGGCGTCTTTCAGATGTAAGGTGATGGTGGTGCCGCGGTCCTCACGTTTTGCGCTGGAAAGGGCATACTCGCCATCACCGGTCGACTCCCAGAAGGTTGCGGCCTTTTTGCCAGCCCGCCGAGTCACCAGCGTGACTTTGTCGGCGACCATGAACGCAGAATAGAAGCCGACGCCGAACTGGCCGATGAGCTCCGAGATCTGTTCCGCCGATTGGCCCTTCTGGACCTTCTTCATCAGCTCACGGCTTCCCGATTTGGCGATGGTGCCGATGTTGGCGATCACCTCGGCGCGACTCATACCAATCCCATTGTCGCTGATGGTGAGAGTGCGCGCCTCGGAGTCGGCTTCGAGGCGTATCTCGAATTTCTCGTCGTCTGTTAACAAATCCTCTTTTGTCAATGCTTCGAAACGCAAGCGGTCGAGAGCGTCCGAAGCATTGGAGATGAGCTCTCTGAGGAAGATCTCTTTCTGTGTATAAAGAGAATGGATCATGAGATCCAGAAGTTGTTTGGTTTCTGCTTGGAACGAATGAGTCTCGACTTTGGTTGTCATGTTTTCTCCTGATCTGCGTGTCGATCCGTGCTCACTTTTTGAGCGATGTTGGGGAGAGCATAACTCCAGTGGATCGATCAAACCACTTTCACTTCAACGAACGGGATCTGGTATCCTCTAAGGCCTACGTGGGGCGCCCGTTTCAATGTGACTCGTGACTGCGGAGCCATTCTGCACACGGTTCACAGCTCCAGCCAGCGTTTGGGCGTCCATGAGAGCCGGTGCAACGTCGCCCGGAACACCTGAGAAGCATAGCTGGAGCCGGAATGATATCCGGCCGAACTCGAGGAGAGAAGCATGGCCTGGGACGAAGAAGAAGACAACACTGTCTACAAAGTCGTGATCAACCATGAGGAGCAGTACTCCATCTGGCCAGCCGATCGCGAGAATGCTCTGGGTTGGAATGATGCAGGTCCAACCGGTACCAAGAAAGAGGCTCTCGACTACATCGAAGAGGTGTGGACCGACATGCGTCCATTGAGTCTGCGCAAGAAGATGGAAGAGGATGCGCGCAATGCCGCGGCGGGCAAAGGCGACAACTAAGTCACCGAAACCCCGCCAGCGAGCGCTGCAAAGCTCTTCCGCTAATCGCAGATGACGATCTAAATCCTAGGAGATCTAGCAACATGTCAGAGATGGGAAAGTACTGCAAAGCCTACTATGCCAAGGACTTCCGGGCTCTTGATGGGTGGGAGGAGAACCTCGAGAATCTGCGCCCAGAGAGCAAGGAAGAAGACGGCAAGGACGTCGAGGTTCCCCGGACCGAGCTCAACGACGACGACATCCTCTATCTGCAAGAGAACTACACCGTCACCGACGGCATTTTCAAAGATGAGTACATCATCTTCGACAAGGTGACCGACCTGTGGAAGGATGCGTGTCACAAAGAGCTCAGTTTTGAGATTCCGGTTTACGAGCCGATCGAGATCAAGACCGCTGAAGAAGCAGCGTCGGGTGATGCCGCAGGCGCGAGCTGACGTTTCGCCCATATCCTAGAAAACACGATAGCTGGTGGTCGCGTAGCTGGTGGCCGTGGCCGAGTTAGCTGGTGACCCGCTAGCTGGTGACCGCGCTGCCGCGCTCGGTCACCGGCTGGTCCAAGGTTGTTCGCAACCCTGCCGAGAGCGATCCGGGAGACTAATTGAGGGCTCCGAGCTCTCTCAATAGCTCGAGCGAGTTGTTGCGAACTTCGGGCCGAGGATGCAGCGACAGGGCGTGGCGCAGGGCTTCGATCGCGAGCTCCCGGTCGCCGTTGCGGAGATAGGCTTCCCCCAGGCTATCGAAGGAGTTGGCCGCCTGCGGATAGGCTGCCACGTTGAGCCGCAAAACCTCGACGGCTAAGGCGGTTTGGTTCTGGTTCAGGAGCTCGTAGCCATAGGCATTGACCGCGCTCGGTCCCCACAGCTGGCGGTCGGGGTCTTGGCTCTGCACCGCCTCGAATAGGCGACGTGCGTTGTCCGGGCCCTGGTGGACCAGGACGCTCATCAGCTCGCTCTGCATGGGGGGCGCTTCGGAGAGGCGGCCGTCTTCGAGCAGGGTCATGATGTCGCGATCCGAACGGTTCGGGATCCGCTCGAGCTCCAGATCCTCTTCCAGACCGTGGTGGCTTAACATTCCGCTGAGCGTGCCACGGCGCAGCAGTGCTTCCAGGACGGCGCCTGAACCCATCTTGAAACTCAGCCGATCCCCGTCGAAACGGACATGGCGCATCGCTTGATCCCGGCGACCGAACCGGCTGTCGAGATAGGTGACGGTGAGCGACCCGTCGTCCTCGCGCTGGATCAAGAAGGGCCCCCATGGCTCGGTCACCTGAGCGCGTGCGTCGAGCTTGCGGCCTTCCCACAGGCCGACGATCGGATCGTCGTCGGATGCAGCGCAGACGGCAGCCGAGCTGGTAGCCAACAAGGTCCCCAGCAACAAGGTGACCAGCAATAGGGTCCCCACGCCCTTCGTCCCCACGCCCTTCGTCCCCACGCACTTCGTCCTTATCGGCCTCACCGCATCCTCCAGAATGCTGCCCACCGGTTCGACTCCAGGTTACCCGAAGCCAGCCCTCTGGGCGAGGGTTGGCATCCAAGGTGAGTCGTGCCAGGAGCCAGGACGTGTCTTAGCTGCGATGTAACCGGCGAGAGAAAAGGAGCATCGAAGTTTGAAACTGGGGTGCTTCAGTAACCTCGTCCCACTCTTCGCACAAGGAATCCACAATGCGCCAACGATCACATCGAATCTTTCGCCGACTCGCGTTGGCGATCCCGCTGTTCACTTGGCTCGCCGGCTCGGCTGCGCTGGCGGTGGACCCTGTGTACACCGCACGTTTCAGCGATGTCGCGATCAGGGGTTATGACCCGGTGGCCTATTTCGAAGATGGCAAACCGGTTGAGGGTGATGACGCCTTCAGTTACGAGTGGCAGGGCGCGGAATGGCATTTCGCCTCGCAGCGCCACCGTGATCTATTCGCGGCCAATCCTGAAGGGTATGCACCGCAGTACGGCGGTTACTGTGCCTACGCCGTGAGCAAAGGCTCAACCGCCAGTATCGACCCTGAAGCCTGGGACATTTACGAAGGTAAGCTCTACCTCAACTATAGTCTCGGGATCCAAAAGAAGTGGAAGCAAGATATTCCGGGTCGCATTGCCGCGGCTGACAAAGAGTGGCCCAAGATCCTGGCGGACTGAGCTCCCAGGACAACGATCAAAATCAGGAGACAGGACCATGAGCCGACTCACCAAGACCCGACTGACTAAGACACAAAGCCGCATCAGTTGGATCGCTCAGCTAGCAGCGGCGGTGATTTTCCTGCAGACCTTGTTCTTCAAATTCACTGGTGCCCCGGAGTCGATTTACATCTTCGAGCAACTGGGGGCGGAGCCATGGGGCCGCTATGGCTCAGGTATCTTCGAGCTGATCACCAGCATCCTGCTGCTTGTCCCCGCGACGGCCGCGATCGGTGGTGTGCTTTCGCTGGGAATGATCAGCGGCGCGATCATCAGCCACCTGACAACCCTTGGCATCGAAGTGCAGGGTGATGGCGGCACGTTGTTCATTCTGGCCTGTGTCGTTTTTGTCGCCTCGGTAGTGGTCGTGTTCCTTCGTCGACACGAGTTGCCGATTGTTGGTTCGAAGTTTGACTGAGTCGAGTTAGCCCTGCTGGCTATCGGTGGATTCGGCCTGGTGTTGGGCTTCCCGTAAACCGCGCTGAGCGTCGTCGAAATCAGGATCGAGCTGACTCGCCTGGCGAAAGTGCTCGATCGCCTTGCGGGGCGACTGTTGGCCGAGGGCGAGCATACCGAGGTTGAAGTGGGCGCGAGCACGCAGGGTCGGCTGGGCGCCTGGAGCGATCGCTAGCTGCCGCAGCAGCTCGCTGGAGCGCTCGGTATCTCCCAGCATGCCAAGGGCGGACGCCAAATTGAGCTTCTCTTGCGGATCGCTTGGTGGTGCTTCGACGGCGAGCTGTTGCAAGTCGGCGACCGCCTCCGGACGGCGCTTGAGCTCGGCCAACGTCAAGGCGCGTTGGAGACGGGCGGTGAGCTGGTGGGGGGCGCGAGCGAGGACACGGTTGTAGTGCATCAACGCGGTCTGCAAGTGACCGTGGCGCTGGTAGAGGGTGCCGAGCATCAGGTGGGCTTCGACGTAGTCGGGATGCAGCTCGACCGCTCGTAGCAGAAGTTGCTCGGCGCGTTTCAAGTCACCAGTTCTCGCCAATACGAAACCGAAGTCGTAGTTCAAGGTGGCATCGTCGGGTCGCAGGCCGAGGGCTTGTTCGAAATGGCTGACGGCGCCTTCTACGTCACCCGTTTCCCACAGCGCGGAAGCCAGGGCATGATGCGCCACCGGATCGTCGCTCCGCTTGGCGACAGCGTTGCGATATTCAACGATCTCATCGCTCACTGAGCCACCGAGGCTGGCGGCACTGCCGCGCAGTACCGCCGCTGCTGAGCTGTCAGCCAGAGCCCGAACGGCGGTGATTTCAGGATCGGCGCAGCCTGCCCAACCGCCGCGTGCGGGCCCTTGGCTGGCGGCGAGATCGAAGTGCTGTGCTGCTTCGTCGTCACGACCTATGCTCTGGAGAGCTCGCGCGAGCGAATAGTGCACCCGAGCGGCCGCTGGTTGTTGCTCCAGGACGTTGCGATAGTGGACGATAGCGTCCTCGGGGCGGCGACTCTCACGAGCGGCTTCTCCGAGCCCGAAACGGGCGCCAGCGCAGGCTGCGTCAGCTTGGATCGCTCGCTCGAAGAACGGAATTGCAGCCTCCGCCAGACCCCGGCCGAGTGCGGTGTGTCCAGCCCACAAACTGGCGGGAGGATCGTCGGGCCGTAGTCGCAGAGCCTCGTCGAGGGCACTGGCGGCGTGACGCAGGTCACCTTCCAGGTAGAGCAGGTAACCGAGGAGATAAGCCCAGCGGAATACTTCTGGCTGGAGTTGCTGGGCGTTGCGGTAGCAGGCGATTGCCGGCTGCGGCAGCTCGTAGGCTTGATAGAGCCGGCCTAGGTCGCCGTAGGCTTCGCCGAGCTCCGCGGTTGGGGACGGGTCGGTCGTCAGAAGCGCGTCGAGCGCGGCGCGAGCAGCCCGCAGCTGCTGTTGAACGTTGGGCTCCATGGCGTCGAGAGCAATGGGCTCCACCTCTATCAGCGATGCCCGTGTGGCGGCATGGTCCGGTGTCGAGCAGGCGGCGAGAGTCAGCAGGACGCTGAGGCATAGCCGCCTGCCCAGCCGGCGCCGATTCATCGTTCCTAGACCGTTCACCCCTTGCTACCGCCTTGCCGCAAGGTGTTGTAACGCCCGATATCGATGGTGTCACCGTCCCAGGTCTCGACCTGACCGTTGGGCCAGTGGACCGTCACGCGTTCGATTTTTCTGTTGATGTGATCCGAGCCGTTGCCGAGTCCGAAGAGCAAACGTGGGTCGCTGGCCGAGGCGTAGCTGCCGGCGGTCGAGACCCGGCGCCAGAGAGTGGTGCTGTTGGTCTGAACCACTCCGACCCAGGCTCCCAGCATGTCGCGGGGTGCGGTGTCGCGGGGTGGGTCGGCGCCAACGAGTCGCAAACCAACCCAGCTGTGATCTTGCCCGACGCGGTTGATCAGCACTCGCAGCGGACCGGCGTTGTTGGCGATGACCACGTCGGTGTCGCCGTCATTGTCGATGTCGCCGATCGCGGCTCCACGACTCACCTCGACGAGATCGAAGGCCGGTCCGCCGAGCCCGCTGACCTCCTGTAGTTGGATACGACCGTCGGCGTCGGGACCGAGGTTGTGAAACAGCTGGTTCGGTTGCCGCAGCGGATGGGGATCCCCTGCCGCAACTTGCTCGGGAATGGTCTTGACCGCTCCGTTGACCGTCAGCAGGTCCAACCACCCATCGTTGTCGAGGTCGAGCCAGGCCGTGCCGAAGCCCGTCGCGTCCCAGGTCGCCATGTCGATGCCGACTTGTTTCGAAGCGTCGTCGAAGTTGCCGTGGCCATCGTTGCGATAGAGGGTGTGGGTTTCGCGAGTGAGATGGGTCATGAACAGGTCTTCGTCTCCATCGCGGTCAAAATCGGCGGCGCTGACCCCCATCGAGGCCTCGGCCTGACCGAGAGCGTTGACCGCGCTTCCGGCGACGAAGGCGCGCTCCTGAAACATGACCTGTCCGGGCGCGGTGCTGTTCCCCTGGTTGATCCACATCAGATTGGGGGTACCGTCGTTGGCGACATAGAGGTCTGGCCAGCCGTCGCCGTCGAAGTCACCTACAGTGGCGCCGAGCGCACCGCCGCTGGCGGAGCGGATGCCGGCGCTGGCGGAGATATCTTCGAAGCGGGCCGTACCCTCGCCGCCACGATTGCGAAAGAGGCGATCCGCAACCGGTTCATAAGATAGGGGGCCGCAATATTCGGGAGCCCCTGAAACCTGACGGCAGAGTTTGTGGGTGGCGAGAGTGAAGTCGACGTAGTTGGCGACGAAGAGGTCGAGCCAGCCGTCGCGGTCGAAGTCGCAGAAGACTGCCGGAACGCTCCACTCAGGATCGTCCGTCCCCGACTCACGGCTGATGTCCTCGAAGGTGCCGTCGCCACGATTGCGCCACAGCTGATTCCGTCCGAAGTTGGTGACGTAGAGGTCGACCCAGCCGTCGTTGTCGATGTCGCCGGTGGCCACCCCCATGCCATAACCTCGGGCGTCGAGTTCGCTGGCGGTGGTGACGTCGGTCCATTGCAGCTGGCGCGAGCCGTCGATCCCGATCGTCAAGTCGTTGCGGAACAGGCGGTCGCGGAGCTCGTCGGACGGTAGCGGGACAGAGCCGTTCACCGGGCTCCCTAACATGCCGCCTTGGACCGCATAGAGGTCGAGGTCACCGTCGTTGTCGTAGTCGAAGAGCGCTACGCCGGGGCCAACATGTTCGTTGAAGTAATAGGCGCCGCTCATGCCGTTGAAGTGGACAAAATCGAGCCCGCTGGCATCGTCGGCGAGGGT